>NZ_JAKUMO010000017.1:0-157012 GCF_037026475.1 Ensifer sp. MJa1
CACAAAATGAGCGACGTGTTCAAAACAAAACGAGCTCGGTTCAACCCGACCTCACCAGCTTCTCAATCCGGTTTGCGTCCGCTAGACGCAAATCTTGCGCTTTGCCGACCTGGTGGTTCTGGCGGGGTGGCTGCACCCGTTCCCATTCCGAACACGGCCGTGAAACGCCCCAGCGCCGATGGTACTTCGTCTTAAGACGCGGGAGAGTAGGTCGCTGCCAGGTCTGCAAAACGCAAGAGAAAACACCGGATATCTTCTCGACACAAATCTCGGCCTGGCCGACAAGCAAAGGCCGCCACCAAGCGGCCCTTTTGTTCTGGTAACGTCGAAATGCTAAACGAGATTTTGCTTCGCAAAACTCGGACCGGTTAAACGGGATTTTGCCTTCGGCAAAACCCGGGTGACGCGGGGTGGAGCAGCCCGGTAGCTCGTCAGGCTCATAACCTGAAGGCCGCAGGTTCAAATCCTGCCCCCGCAACCAAATCAAAAAAGCCCGCTTGGAGAAATCCGGCGGGCTTTTGACGTCTATGGGGCCAACGTCTCGACCCCAACACCTCTACCCACCAACCGCGACCGCCGCCGCACCAGCAGCGGCAGACCCGCAAACATCACCGAAACGGGGAAGGGGGCTGCAGGGGCCTTGGCATACCGTCGACATAACGTCGGTCACCAACACGCTTGGGCAGACCGAGGCCTTCATGGCTCTTTGGTCGTGGCATCCGCTGCCGGTCCCCTGGCGACCAGCCACGCGCGGGTTTCCTCTAGCACCTCGCCCGACAGATCCGGATCGTCAGTCATTCGTGCCAGGATCAGGGCGCCGACCATTGTTGCCCAGTTGCCGATCGCGGCGCGGCGCCTCTCGCTCTCGTCTTCGCCGGGCGCAAGCCGGCTGAGACGTTCAAACTGACGCCTGAGGCCAGCGGTCATTTCGTGGCGTGCGCCGCCGGGCTGGCGGATTGCCTCGGAGGCGAGAGCCGCCACCGGGCAGCCGTCGCCGAAATCGTCCCTGTGTTCAGGAGAAAGATAGCGCTCAACGACAGTCGCCAGATCGGCCGATCGCAGGTCGCTTTGTCGCTGCAGGGCCGCCAGCGTCTGCGTGATCAGTTCCTCCTTCGACTTGAAGTAGCCGTAAAAGCCACCGTGGGTCAGACCGGCCGACTTCATGACATCCGTGACCGTGACGGCCTCAAAGCCGCGCTCACGGAACAACCGGCCTGCCGCCTCCAATATGGTTCGTTTATTGTCCTCGACCTGCTGACGGCTCACACGCATCATCGTCTCCTAAAATTCCGGTTGACATCATACATGATGGCCATCATATTTCCAAATACATGATGATGATCATGAATAAAGGAGCATGACCGATGAACCAGAAACCTGCAGTTCTCGTGACCGGCGCCTCCACGGGCATCGGAGCCGTCTATGCCGATCGCTTCGCGCGTCGCGGCCACGACATCGTTCTTGTCGCACGCAACACCACACGCATGGCTGCGCTCGCCGAGCGCCTCAGAATTGAAACAGGTGTCAATGTGGACGTCGTGCAGGCAGACCTGACGGATGGGCAGGACCTTGCCCGCATCGAGCAGCGGCTGCGCGAGGATCAGCGCATCGGCGTGCTCGTCAACAATGCCGGCATGTCGCTGCCACGCGGCTTTCTGCAGCAGAAGGGCGAGGACATTTCCAGACTGATCGGCCTTAACGTCACCGCCGTTACCAGGCTGGCCCATGCCGCCGCCCAGCGCTTTGCCGAACGCGGGGAAGGGGCAATCATCAACGTCGCCTCCGTCGTCGGTCTTGCACCCGAAATGGGCGCTACGGTCTATGGTGCCACCAAGGCGTTCGTGCTGTTCCTTTCCCAAGGGCTGAATGTCGAATTGGCTTCCAAGGGCGTCCATGTGCAGGCTGTTCTGCCTGCTGCCACCCGCACGGAGATCTGGGAACACACGGGCGTCGACGTCAACACGCTGAAGGGCGTGATGGAGGTGGACGATCTCGTCGATGCAGCTCTGGTCGGCTTTGACCGCGGTGAACTGGTGACGATTCCGCCGCTTCCCGATGCCGGCCAGTGGAGCACACTCGACACCGCGCGTCAGGCGATGCTGCCCAATTTTTCCCAATCCCAGCCGGCCGAGCGCTACCGCCGCGCCGCCTGACCGGCCACCGAAAATGAGGAGCGGGTTTTTGCCCGCTCCTGCGTCCGCGATTGCGCGGCTGCCGGCAAACCCATGCCACCTTGCCGGCAGCCGCAGTTTCGCAACGTCTGCCTTCGATCGCCCCGGCGTTTGCCAAGCGCCCGTGGGCTGATAGAGATTGAAGATCCGAGATTCGCGACCGCGGCCCGCCTTCGGCTCGCGTGCGAAAAGACCTCCTTCAACACGATGCAGATGGTGCGAGCGAAAGTCCGATGAAGAACTTCAACCTGGGAACAACCGAGCAGTCCGTTTCCTCTGCCATCTGGGCCTGATGCGGATTGCCGATCTCAGCGACAATGCCATTGCCCGGCTCTATGGCAAGGCGCGCGACGTCGGCATCAATGTCTTTGACCATGCCGATATCTATGGCGGCGAACTGCACGCCTGTGAGCGCCGTTTCAGCGATGCCCTGCGGCTGAGGCCGGCCGAGCGTGAGCAGATCGTGATCCAGAGCAAATGCGGGATCCGGCGTGGCTATTTCGATTTCTCCCGCGACCATATCCTCCAGTCCGTCGACCGTTCGCTTGCGGCACTGAAGACTGACTATCTCGACCTTCTGCTGCTGCATCGCCCGGATGCCCTGGTGGAGCCGGAGGAAGTGGCTGACGCCTTCGACCGGCTGCAGGCGGCCGGAAAGGTCCGGCATTTCGGCGTCTCCAACCACACGCCGCGGCAGGTCGATCTCCTGAAGACGGCGGTGCGCCAGCCGCTCGTCGCCAACCAGATCCAGCTCAGCATCGCGCATGCCCCCTCGGTTGCCTTCGGCATCGCGGCCAACATGGCGGGCCTGGAGCAGTCGATCGACCGTGACGGTGAAGTGGTCGTCTATTCGCGGATCAACCGCATGACACTGCAGGCCTGGTCGCCGTTCCAGCAGGGCTTCTTCGGCGGCGTCTTTGTCGGCGACGAAACGAATTTCCCCGAGCTCAACCGGGTGCTGGACGAGCTCGCCGGCAAATACGGCGCTTCGCCGTCGGCGATTGCCTATGCCTGGATTGCCCGGCATCCGGCCAACATCCAGGTGGTGCTGGGAACGACCAGCCCCGAGCGGCTGGCAGACATTGCGCCCGGCGCTGATATCACGCTCTCGCGCGAGGACTGGTATCGGCTCTTCACCGCGGCCGGGCACGTGCTGCCCTGACGGTCACTTGGGTGCCCCGCACATATGGAAAGGCCCGCTCGGATTTGAGCGGGCCTTTTTGTTCTGGTCTTTGGGACGACGCCGATCAGCTGCGCGGCTTCAGGTTTTCCGGGTCGTAGAGCGGCTTGTAGCCGACGCCGACGACTTCAACCGGATAGGTCTCGGCAAAGTACTCGACATTGAGCTTGCGGCCGACCTGGCAATGGGACCAGGGCAGGTAGGCAAGCGCGATGTTCTTGCCGATCGTCGGGCCGTAGGCGATTGAGGTGGTGTAGGAGCGGCGGCCGAGTTCGTCGACCAGCACATTGCCGGTTTCCGGATCGATGACCGGCAGGGTGCCGACCGGGTAGCGCTTGACGCCGTTCTTGTCCGTGTTTTCCGTCAGCACCAGCGTGCAGAGCATGGCGGGCTGGTGCTCGCGTGCTTTGTATTCCAGGTGCTTTGCCTTGCCGCGGAAGTCGACATCCTTGACCTTCGGGCGGGCAAGATCAGCCTCGATCAGGTTGTACTGCGTCAGAAGATCGGCGTTCTGCAGGCGCAGGCTCTTTTCCATGCGGCGCGAGTTCGCATAGGTCTCGACGCCGAAGGCCATGACGCCGGTCGAGCGCAAGGCGTCCCAGACGGCAAGGCCATCCTCGTACTTCATGTGCAGTTCCCAGCCCTGTTCACCGACATAGGAGATGCGGAAGGCGGTGACCTTCTTGCCGGCGATCTCGATCGGCTTGATCGCGGCGAAGGCGAAGTTCTCGATGTCGAGGCCGGCTGGGTCGGCAACCACCTTCTTCAGCGTCTGGCGGGCGTTCGGGCCCCAGATGCCGATGGTGATGAACTTCTCCGACACGTCGGTGATGGTAACGTCGAGACCACGGTCTTCAGCCACGCGGCGCATGTACTGGAAGTCGCGCGGGCCGGCGTCGGCGCCGTTTACCAGGCGGCAGCGGTCCGCCATGCGGAAGACGGTGAAGTCGGCGCGAACCATGCCCTCGTCATCGAGGAAGTGGGTGTAGATGCCCTTGCCGATATTGGCGTCGCCGCCGATCTTTGCGGCGCACAGCCATTCGAGCAGCTCGACATGATCAGGGCCTTCGATGTCGACCATGTGGAAATGCGAGAGGTTGACGATGCCGCAATCCTCGCTCATCGCCAGATGTTCGGCGTTGGAGACGCGCCAGAAATGGCGGCTGTCCCATTCGTTCTCGCGTACCGGAACGCGGTCGCCGTATTTTTCGAGCAGATGCTCGTTGGCGGCGTAGCCGTGGGCACGCTCCCAGCCACCGAGTTCCATGAAGTAGCCGCCAAGCTCCTTTTCGCGCTCGTAGAAGGGCGAGCGCTTGACATTGCGGCCCGTTGCATACGGTTCGCGCGTGTGTACGGCCGGGTAATAGATCTTCTGCGCCGCCTCGAAGCAGCGGCCCTCGATGAACTTCTCTTCGAGCTGGTGCGGATAGAAGCGGGAGTAATCGATCGAGGCGTGGTCGATCTCGGTGCGGCCATCCGTCATCCAGTCGGCGATCAGCTTGCCGTAGCCGGGGCCGTCCTTCACCCAGATGGCGACGCAGTACCAGAGACCGCGCACCTTCTGGCTCTCGCCGCAGGAGGGGCCGCCGGCAGCCGAGACCTGAAGCAGGCCGTTGAAGGAGTGACTCTCGTTATAGCCGAGCTCGCCGAGGATCGGCGTCAGTTCCATGGCGCGCTCGAGCGGCTCGATGATCTGCTCCATCTCGAGGTCGCGCTGCGAAGGCGACAGGCGCGCCTCGTGCTTTTCGAGAATGTGCCGCGGATGGCAGAGGCGCGGATTGGTGGTCTCGTAGTAGCCCCACTCGATTTGGCCACCCTCGGTGGTCTTCGGGTCGCCGGTGTCGCGCATATAGGCGGAGTTGCCCTGGTCGCGCAGAAGCGGGAAGCCGATTTCCTTGCCGGTGCCTTCGAACTCGTTGTACGGACCGAAGAAGGTCAGCGGATGATCGACCGGCATCACCGGCAGGTCTTCGCCGACCATTTCAGCGATCAGCCGGCCCCAGATGCCGGCGCAGACGATGACATGGTCGGCCATGATCGTGCCGCGATGGGTGACGACGCCCTTGATGCGACCGTTCTCGACGATCAGCGACTTGGCCGGCGTGTTGCCGAAGACCTGCAGCTTGCCGGACTTTTCGGCCGCGTCGACAAGCTTGCCGGCAACCGTCTGCGAACGCGGGATGACGAGGCCGGCATCCGGGTCGAACATGCCGCCCATGACCTGATCTTCCTCGATCAGCGGGAACATCTTCTTGATTTCGGCTGGCGAAACATAGTGGGCGCGGGTGCCGAAGGCCTTGGCCGAAGACAGCTTGCGCTTGATCTCCTCCATCCAGACGTCGTCGCCGGTGCGCGCCACTTCGAGGCCGCCGATGCGGGCGTAGTGGCCCATCCTCTCGAAGAAATCGATCGAATACTGCGTCGTCCAGACCGACAGATAATCGTGACTGGTGGTGTAGCAGAAGTCCGAGGCGTGCGCGGTCGAGCCGATGTCGGTCGGCACGCCCGACTTGTCGATGCCGACGATATCGTCCCAGCCGCGCTCGATCAGGTGATGCGCGATCGAAGCACCGACGATGCCACCCAGCCCGATGATTACGACCTTCGCCTTTTGCGGAAACTCTGCCATTGCTTGCGACCCTAGTTGGATTGGATGCCGGATATTAGGGCGTGATACGCTCCGACTACAGCCTGTATACGACATTCTCATCAAACTGCACGACCAGAGCCGGGCAATCTGTGGATCGCGGGACGAAGGCTGTCGGGACGGTCATGCCACTGATTTCGTGAGAGAAAGCGCCGGTCGGCGCGGATGGAGTTTTCTCTACCACAGTGGAAATCCCGACGCATCCGAATGCGCCATCGCCATCTGCCTGTTCCCCTGTAATCGCGGCGTTTGCGACGAAAGATAATCCCATCGGGCAAGATTGACAGGGATCGGCGATGTCAATAAGTTCGGTAACAGAACGAATTAAAAGAGGTCCCCGTGAACGACAGCTTGCGCATCTCCCGGAAGTTCTCTCAGCGCTCCGTGATGGAGGCGATCGTTCAGGGCGGGCCGATTTCGCGTGCGTCGATTTCAAAGCTGACCGGCCTTTCCAAGCAGACCATTTCCGAGATCGTTCGCGGCCTCGAGGAGGAGGGGTGGGTTCAGGAAACGGGGCGCACCAGCGGCCATGTCGGGCGCACCGCGGTCACCTATGAACTGGTTTGCGACGCGGCCTTCATCATCGCCGTCGATCTCGGTGGCACCAAGGTGCGCGTGGCGATCACCGATCTCGCCTGCCAGATCTTTGCCGAGGACACCGCGCCGACCGATCCGCGCGGCGGTCGCTTCGTCGTCGAGCAGATCGCCGCCATGGCCTTTGAGGCGGCAGATCGGCAGAAGATCGCCCGTGAGAAGATCCGTCTCGCGGTGGTCGGTGTTCCAGGCGCCCCCTGCAGCGAGACCGGCCGGGTGCTGCTTGCGCCGAATATCGCCGGCTTTGACACGATGGATGTTGTCGGCGCCTTCGAGGAGGTGCTCGGCTTCGGCGCCATGCTCGAAAACGACGTCAATCTCGCGGTCCTTGGCGAAAACTGGCTGGGTCAGGGTCAGGGGATCGACAATCTTGCCTATGTGGCGCTCGGCACCGGTGTCGGCAGCGGCCTGATGGTCGGCGGCCATCTGGTGCGCGGTGTCAGTAATGCGGCAGGCGAAATGGGTTTCCTGCCGCTCGGCGCCGATCCGTTCGAAGCGGAATCGCTGCGCACCGGCGCCTTCGAGCGGGCCGTCGCCTCGCATGGCATGGTGGAACGGTATGCAGCACTTTCGGGAAAGACCGTTGCAGTGCCTGCGATCTTCGCCAATGCGGAAGCGGGCGACGCGGCAGCGCTGACGGTTCTGGACGAAACAGCGCGGTTCCTCGCCGCCGGCGTTGCTGCCATTGCCGCGATCGCCAATCCGCAGAAAGTCATTCTCGGCGGATCGAACGGGCTCCGGCCGGAGATGCTCTCGCGGGTGAAGGCCTTTCTGCCGCAGTGCTTTCCCTATCCGGTCAATGTCGAAACGGGCGAACTCGGCGCGCGTGCCGCGATCATCGGGGCGGCGGCGATCGGGCTTGGGCAACTGCACAACACCCTGTTCGGGGTCGATGCGCCTGACAGGCGCATCTCGCTGCCTCGGGCAAATGTCACTGCACTTCGGGAGGCGATCTGATGGCTGCCAGGGATGGTTTGGTCGAACACTTGCGCTCGGCGCTCGACCGCGAGGCAGCGATCGACCTTTTTCGGGGCGCGATCGGGCGTGAGAGCATCACCGGCAATGAGGCGAATTTCGTCTCGTTTCTCGACGAGGCAATGCGGCACCTTAACCTGGAAGGAGTGACGACAGCGGACTTCCTGCCGGGCCGGCCGAACGTCTGGGCGGAGCGCAAGGGTGCGGGCAAGGGGCCGCGGCTGCTCTTCATCGGCCATACGGATACGGTGCATGTCGATGGCTGGCGCGAGCACTGGGCGGGCACCGAGCGCGAGGATCCTTTCGCAGCGCCGATCATCGACGGTGCGGTCTGGGGCCGTGGCTCCGGTGACCTTAAAGCCGGCATCTGCGCATCGCTTGCGGCGCTGTCGTTGCTCGACAAGGCCGGCGTTGAGCTTGCCGGCGACGTGGCCTTTGCTTTCGTCGGCGACGAGGAAAGCGGCCAGCCGGGAACCGGCGTCTCGGCCGGCATCAAGGATCTGGTCGGACGCATCGAGGCGGACGAAATCGCACGGCCGGATTTCGTCGTCTATGTCGAGCCGACGCGGCTTTCGGTCTATCCGGCGCAGATCGGCTTTTTCATCACGGACATCACCATCACGGGCAAGTCGGCCTATTTCGGCGTGCCGGAGCTCGGCAAGGATGCGCTGCGCGCCAGCCACGCGGCGATGTCGGCGCTCTGGAAGCATTCCGAGGAGATTGCCGCGCGGGCCGAACACAAGCTGATCGGTCGCAGTTTCCTGCTGATCACGGGCTTGAGCGGTGGCGGTTATATCGCCGTGCCCGAGCGCTGCACCCTGTCGCTGATCCGCAAGATTCTGCCGGGGGAATCGTTGGATACGGCGGCGGCAGAGATCGAGACGGCGGTGCGTTCGGCGATCACCGACCCGGAGATCACGGTGGAGTTTTCCTATCCGGCCGGCCGCGACCACGCGCTTGGCGGCACGGCCGCCGAAATCGACGAGACGGCGGCGGAAGTCGGTGCGTTATCGGCCTCGATGGCCGAGGCCATGGCGGGCCGGGGCGTTATCGAGGGCGCGCCCTTCTGGTCGGAATCGCCGTTCTTCGTCAACCGGCTGGGCGTGCCGGCGGTCTATTGCGCCCCCGGCGATATCAGGAATTGCCACACCTACGAGGAACGGGTCGAGGTTGAGGAATACCTTGCCGGCGTCGTCGGTTTTGCCGCCTTCATGGCCCGCTACTGCGGGGTCGTGGACTGAACTGCCAAACAAGAGGGAGAACGACAATGCTTTTGAAGAAATTGATGGCCGCGGCACTCGTCAGCGGTTTCGTGCTTGCCGCAAATGCCGCCAGTGCCCAGACAGTCGGTCCGTCTGGCGAAAGCGCCACGCCGAGCGTTGATGTGGCCCTGACCGATGCCGATATCGGCGCGCTGAAGGGCAAGGGTTACAAGGCGGCGCTGCTCTGGCACACCTCGTCTGACTTCACCAACGCCGTCTCGGCGGGTGCCAAGGACGAGTTTGCCCGTGCGGGCGTCGAAATCGCCGTGACGACGGATGCCGGCTTTGATGCCGCCCGCCAGCGCAGCGACATCGAAACGGCGCTTGCCGCCAAGCCAAACGTCATCCTGGCGCTGCCGCTCGATCCGGTAACCTCGGCCGAGGCCTTCCGCCAGGCCGTTACCGACGGCAGCAAGCTCGTGTTCCTCTCCAACCTGCCGAGTGGCTACAAGCAGGGCGCGGACTACGCATCGATCGTGACGGACGATCTCTACCAGATGGGCAAGCAGGCGGCGGACGCGCTGGCAAAGGCGATCGGTAACAAGGGCAAGGTCGGCTACATCTTCCACGACGCCAGCTACTATGTGACGAACCAGCGCGACCAGGCCTTCAAGTCGACGATCGAGAAGGACTATCCGGATATCAAGATCGTGGCCGAGCAGGGTATTTCCGACCCGGCACGCGCCGAGGAGCTGGCGAGCGCCATGCTGCTGCAAAACCCTGACCTCGACGGCATCTACGTCACCTGGGCCGAGCCTGCTGACGGCGTGCTTTCGGCTCTGCGCTCAAGCGGCAACACCAAGACCAAGATCGTCACGCTCGACCTCGCCGAGCCGGTGGCGCTCGACATGGTCAAGGGCGGCAATGTCACGGCACTTGTTGCAGACAAGGCCTATGAGCTTGGGCGGGCGATGGCGGCCGCTGGCCTGAAGTCGCTGCTCGGCCAGCAGACGCCGGCCTTCGTCGTTGCGCCCGCTCTGACGGTCACCAAGGAAAACGTTGCTGACGGCTGGAAGCAGTCGCTCAACCGCGATGCGCCGCAATCCGTGCTCGACGCGGCCAAGTAATCCGATGGCCGCCGGCAGAGAGGACGCTTCCGGCGGCATCATCCTAAAAGGGAGGCAGACATGCACAAGGCAGTGAGACATTTGGCGTTGCTGGCAACGGTGTTTGCCGCGACCACAGGCTTTGCGGCTGACGGCAAGACGACGGGTCCGCACGGTGAGGCGCCGACGCCCGCCGGCAGCCTGACGCTGACAGAGGCCCAGGAACTGCAGATCAAGGACGGCAAGTTTACCGCAGCACTCGTCTGGCACGAGATGAGCGAATACACCAACGCGGTCAACAGCGGCGCCCATGACGAGTTCAAGCGGCTCGGCGTCGAGGTGGTAGCCCAGACCGATGCGGGCTTCGATGCCGCGCGGCAGAAGGCCGACGTCGAGACGGTGCTTGCCAAGAAGCCCTCGATCATCCTGTCGCTGCCGGTCGATCCGGCGACGGCTGCCGTCGTCTACGATCCGGCGCGCACGGCCGGCGTGAAGCTCGCCTTCGTCGACAATTCGCCGGCCGGCTACGAGCACGGCAAGGACTATGTGACGATCGTCTCCGACGACCTTTTCCAGATGGGCAACAAGGCGGCCGTTGCCATGGCCGATGCGCTCGGTGGCAAGGGCAAGCTCGGCTACATCTATCACGATGCCGATTTCTACGTGACCAACCAGCGCGACGGCGCCTTCAAGTCGACGATCGAGCAGGACTATCCTGACATGAAGATCGTTGCCGAGGCCGGCATGGCAGATCCCGCCCGCAGCGAAGAAATCGCGCAAGGCATGATCACCCAGAACCCGGATCTCGACGGCATCTATGTGACCTGGGCGGAACCCGCCTTGAGCGTGCTTTCGACGCTGCGCGGCGCCGGCAACACCCACACCAAGATCGTGACGCTCGACCTCAACGAGCCGGCAGCGCTCGACATGGTCAAGGGCGGCAACATCGCGGCGCTGGTCGCCGACGAGGCCTACAATATCGGCGTCACGGCGGCGCGCGCTGCGGCGGGATCGCTGGTCGGCAACAAGGCCGAACCGTTCCTGGTGGTCGACTCGCTTGCCGTGACCAAGGCGACGGTCGCCGACGGCTGGAAGAAGTCCCTCAACAAGGACGTACCCGCGACGATCGCGGATGCGATGAAGTGATGATGCCTGCTGCATGCGTCCCTAAATCGTCGTCGACTTGGGACAAACGTGCGGCTTTTTCATAGTGCTACGGCGACCATTGCGCGTCCACCAACGCGTGGCGCCGTAGTGCAGGGGAGCGTTCCCCCTGCCTTCGGAGGAAGAATGATGTCCAGTGCCCATTCCAGCGCGAGCGGCCAGCCGCCAAGCCTCGTCAACCGCCTCAACCTGCAGCAATACGTCGTCTATCTCGGCTTCCTTGCGATCTTTCTGTTCTTCGCCATCGTGCTTCGGGATAGCGGCTTCCTGACCGTTCGCAACCTGTCGAACATCATGCTGCAGACGGCGCCGGTGACGATCATGGCGATCGGCCTCGTCTTCGTCATGTCGGCCGGCGAGATCGACCTTTCGATCGGTTCGACGGTTGCCGTTTCGGCGCTGGCGGCAGCGGTGACGGTCAATGACTACGGCCTCGTTGCCGGTGTCGTCGTGGGCATTGGCGCCGGCCTGCTGATCGGGCTTCTGAATGGCGTGCTCGTCGCCTATGTCAAGCTGCCGTCGTTTCTGGTGACGCTCGCCACTCTCGGACTTTTTGCCGGCGTCTCCCGTTCGATGACGAACCTGCGTTCGATCCCGGTGACCGACAGCACCTTCACCGGCTTCTTCGGCTCAGGCTCGTTCCTCGGTGTGCCCTCGTTGATCTGGTGGACGATCGTCGCTGTCGTCTGCGGCCACATCATCTATCGCGAGACCCGCTTCGGCGCCCATGTGCTGGCGACCGGCGACAACAGCCGGGCGGCAAGCGTTTCCGGCATCAGCGTGCCGCGCATCCGGCTCGCCGTGCTGATGATCAGCGGTGGCCTCGCGGGGCTTGCGGGGCTGCTCTATGCCGGCCGCCTGCAAGCGGCAAAGTACACGCTCGGCGAGACCGACCTGATGACGGTGATCGCCGCCGTCATCGTCGGCGGCACGCTGCTCAACGGCGGCAAGGGCACGATCATCGGCGCGCTCGTCGGTTCGCTGATGATGGGCATGCTCAACAATGGCCTGATCCTGATGGGCCTTTCCGTTTCCGACCAGATGATCGTTCGCGGTCTCATTATCCTCGCTGCGGTCGCCGTGTCGCTGCGCGAAAAGTCCCGATGAAGGAGGATTTCATGTTTCTCGACGTTCTGCGCCGCCGCAACCCGGCCTTCATCGAAGCGGCAATACGGCAGCATCAGGAAGGCAAGATTCCTGCAAACGCCTATGTTCTCGACCTCGACGCGGTCGAGGCCAATGCCAAGGTCTTGAGCGACGAGGCTCGTCGCCTCGGCCTGAAGATCTTTGCCATGACCAAGCAGGTCGGCCGCTCCAGTTCCTTCTGCCACGCCGTGCAACGTGGCGGTATTGATCGCTCGGTCGCTGTCGACATGGCCTGCGCCCGCGCCACCCACAGGGCCGGGCTGAAGGTCGGCCATCTCGGCCACCTGCAGCAGGTCGCCCGCCATGAGGCAGCTGCTGCAGCAAAAGCGTTCCGGCCTGACTATTGGACGGTGTTCAACGACGAGAAGGCCGGTGAGGCGGCGTCCGGCGCCAAAGCTGCCGGTTATCGCCAGGACCTGCTCGCCCGCATCCGGGCGGAAGGCGATACCTTCTACCGCGGCCATGAAGGCGGCTTCGATGCCGCAGACGTTGCCGCCGTTGCCGACCGCCTCGACGCGCTCGACGGTGGCCGTTTTGCCGGCATCACCACCTTTCCGGCGCTGCTCTTCGATCATGAACGCCGCAAGGTTCTGCCGACGCACAATCTGGCGACGCTCTCAAAGGCTGCCGAGGCGCTTGCCAAAGCTGGCCGCAAGGAGATCGAGGTGAATGCGCCGGGCACGACCTCCAGCGTCCTGCTGCCGGCGCTGGCCGAAGCGGGCGCGACCCAGTGCGAGCCGGGCAACGGCCTACATGGCACGACGGCGCTGCACGTGATGGAGGACCTGCCGGAACTGCCGGCCGTGCTCTACCTCACCGAAGTCTCGCACCTCTCGGGCGGCAAGGCCTATTGCTTCGGCGGTGGTTTCTACATCGACCCGATCTTCCCGGATTATGACGTCAAGGCGATCGTCTCGGCCGAGCCGACAACCGCGGCATCGGCGCTTCGAAGTGTCGAGGTCCCGCCGCCATCGGCGATCGACTACTACGCGATGATCGATGCCAGCGGTGCTTCGGCGCCCAAACCAGGCGATACGGCCGTGTTCGGCTTCCGTGGCCAGGCCTTCGTCACGCGCGCATACGTCGTCGGCGTTTCCGGCATCTCCCGGGGTGCGCCGAAGGTGGAAACGATCGAAAACGGTTTCGGCGAAACCGCGGCCTGGCCGGTTTGAGGGGCGACGTCATGAACGCGAACGCGAGTGCTGCAAACGAGCCGGTCCTGAAGCTCAAGGACATCCGCAAGACCTTTGGCGGTGTCACCGCCATCGAGAACTTTTCGCTCGACGTCCATCCGGGCGAGATCGTCGCGCTCGTCGGCGACAATGGCGCCGGCAAGTCGACGCTGATCAAGATCATCTCCGGCGTCTACACGCCGACCTCAGGCACGATCACCATCGAGAACCAGACGGTCGCGATGTCAAACGCCACCATGGCGCGCGCGCATGGCATCGAGGTCGTCTACCAGGACCTGGCGCTTGCCGACCAGCAGACGGTCTACATGAACATGTTCCTCGGCCGCGAGCCGGTAAACCGCTTCGGCCTGCTCGACCGTCGGCGGATGATTGCCGAGACCGAGACGCTGGTGAAGGAACTGGATGTGCGCATCCCCTCGGCGCATGCGACGATCCGTGATCTCTCGGGCGGTCAGCGCCAAGGTGTCGCCATTGCCCGCGCCACCCATTGGGCGAGCAAGCTGATCCTGCTCGACGAGCCGACGGCAGCCCTCGGTGTTGCCGAAACGGCCAAGGTCGAGGAGATCGTCGGATCGCTGAAGCGTCGCAATATCGGTGTGCTGATCATCAGCCACAGCCTTGATCAGGTCTTCAAGCTGTCGGATCGCATCTGCGTGCTGCGCCGTGGCAAACAGATCGGCATTCGCGAGACGGCGAAGACCGACAAGAACGAGATCATCGCGATGATCACCGGGCTTCAGCAGCACTGAAGGCCAAGCGTGGCGCAGCCGTTTCGTGCGGCGCCACTTGTCTTCACGGTGCTGCGCCGAAGAAGGTGAGGCGGCTGAAGAGCACGTAGTGCGATTCCGAAGCCATCAGCGCCACGAAGACCAGCACCAGCAGCGGCGGCAACAGGATCGCATAGATCAGCGCCAGCCGCTCCCAGGCCATGTGCATGAAGATCGCCACGATCAGCCCTGCCTTCAGCATCATGAAGATCAGGATCAATGACCATCTGAGATAGCCCTGCAGCCCGATATAGTCGACGAGGTAGGAGAAGGTGCTGAGGACGAAGAGCAGCAGCCAGACCACAAGGTAAAGGCCGATCGGGTGTTGCTGGTGCGTTTGCGCCGGCGCGTGCGTTTGTGGGTGCGGTGCCGCGTGGGTGTGAACCGTCGTTTCTGTCATGGCCTTGCCTCACCACAGATAGAAGAATGCGAAGATGAAGACCCAGACGAGGTCGACGAAGTGCCAGTAGAGGCCGGTGATTTCGACGATCTCGTATTGTCCCCTGCGGCTGGTAAAGAAGCCGCGTTTGCCGGTATCGAAATCCCCGCGCCAAACCTTCCGGGCGATGATCAAGAGGAAGATGACGCCGATGGTGACATGCGTGCCGTGGAAGCCGGTGATCATAAAGAAGGTCGAGCCGAATTGGGGAGCACCCCAGGGGTTGCCCCAGGGCCGCACGCCCTCGGTGATCAGCTTGGTCCATTCGAAGGCCTGCATGCCGACGAAGGTGGCGCCGAAGAGGGCGGTCAGCACCATGAGCAGGGCCGTCTTCTTGCGGTCCTGGCGGTAGCCGTAGTTGACGGCCATCGCCATCGTGCCGCTCGAGGTGATCAAGACGAAGGTCATGATGGCGATCAGGATCAAGGGCACGTCGGTGCCGCCGATGTGGAGCGCGAAGACCTCGCTCGGATTGGGCCAGGGCACGGCGGTCGACATGCGCGCCGACATGTAGGCGACGAGGAAGCAGCCGAAGACGAAGGTGTCGCTGAGCAGGAAGATCCACATCATCGCCTTGCCCCAGGAGACGTTCTTGAACGTCCGCTGGTCGGACGCCCAGTCGGCGGCGAAACCGGCGAGACCCGCGGGGCGGGGGAGCGGTTCTCGGACAGGCGAATGTGTCTCGGCGGACATGCCCTGGCTCCTTAGGTCAGAAGGGATCGGCAGAGCTCGACGAAATCGTTGGCCCAGCCGGAAAAAAGCGCGAACAACACCAGCCAGACGGCCAGCATGAAATGCCAGTAGGTGGCGCAAAGGGTGATCGACAGCACGGCCTTTTCGTCCATTGCGGTGCCGCGCGTCTTGGCGATGACCCGGGTCAGCGCGACGAGGCCGCCGAGGATGTGCAGGCCGTGCATGCCTGAAATCATGTAGAAGAAGCTGTTGGCCGGATTGCCGGCGAGCAGGAATCCTTCGTCCGTGAGCTCGCGCCAGGCGAAGACTTGGCCGACGAGGAAGGCGAGGCCGGTTGCAAGGGCCGCGATCAGCGCCGTACGGCTCGCCTCGTCGCGATGTCGCTCGGCGGTGACACGCGCCGCATGCAGAAGCAGGCTGCCGAGAGCGAGGATGGCGGTGTTGAGCCAGAGGATTTTCGGCATTGGCGTCGACCACCAGTCGGTGGATGCCATGCGCATGAAATAGGCACTGATGAAGAGCGAAAAGAGCGCGGCGACGACGGCGAGGAAGACGCCAAGGCCGATCTTTGCCGGCGCGATCGGAGGGCGGTCGTGTGGGCGGGGGTCGTGGGCATGGCCGACCTCCAGCCAGGGTTTCGAGAACAGGCGCTGCCGGCTGAGCCACCAGCCGGCGATTGCCAGCACCACTGCCAGGAAGATGAGGGTGACATTCATGAAGCACCCTCCGGCGCATGGCCTCCAGAACCCGGCTGGTTCTGTGGAATGAAGTCCTCGGCCGCTCCAGGCACGCTGTAGTCGTAGGCCCAGCGATAGACGATCGGCAGGTCCTTCCAGTTGCCGTGGCGCGGCGGGGTCTCCGGCGTCTGCCATTCGAGCGTCGTTGCCCGCCAGGGATTGCCGCCCGCCTCGCGCCCGTGGCGGATGCTCCAGATGAGGTTGAAGAGAAAGACGATCTGCGCCGCGCCGACGACCAGAGCCATGATGGTGATGAACTCGTTCAGCGTATGGGCGGAAGCGGGCACGAAGGCGGATTCACCCATCTCGTGATACCGGCGCGGCATGCCGATCAGGCCGAGATAATGCATCGGGAAGAAGATCAGATAGGCGCCGACGAAGGTGACCCAGAAATGGATCTGCCCCATCGCCTCGTTGAGCATGCGGCCGGTGATCTTCGGGTACCAGTGGTAGATCGCCCCGAAGATCACGAGGATCGGCGCGACACCCATGACCATGTGGAAATGGGCGACGACGAACATGGTGTCGGAGAGCGGCACGTCGACGACGACGTTACCGAGGAAGAGACCAGTGAGGCCGCCATTGACGAAGGTGACGATGAAGGCGAGCGCAAAGAGCATCGGCAACGTCAGATGGATGTCGCCACGCCAGAGCGTCAGCACCCAGTTATAGACCTTGATCGCCGTCGGCACGGCGATGATCAGCGTTGTCGTCGCGAAGAAGAAGCCGAAATAGGGGTTCATGCCGCTGACATACATGTGGTGCGCCCAGACGATGAAGGAGAGCGCGCCGATGATGACGATTGCCCAGACCATCATGCGGTAGCCGAAGATGTTCTTGCGGGCATGGGTGCTGATCAAATCCGAGACGATGCCGAAGGCCGGCAACGCGACGATGTAGACCTCGGGATGGCCGAAGAACCAGAAGAGGTGCTGGAACAGGATCGGGCTGCCGCCGCCATGCTGCAGCTGCTCGCCCATTTCGACGATTGCCGGCATGAAGAAGCTGGTGCCGAGCACCCGGTCAAACAGCATCATGACGCAGGCGACGAAGAGGGCGGGGAAGGCGAGAAGCGCCATGACCGTTGCGGTGAAGATGCCCCAGACCGTGAGCGGCATGCGCATCAGCGTCATGCCGCGCGTGCGGCCCTGGAGCACGGTGACCACATAATTGAGCCCGCCCATGGTGAAGCCGATGACGAAAAGGATGAGTGATGACAGCATCAGAATGATGCCCCAGTCCTTGCCGCCGGGTGTGCCTGACATCACCGCCTGCGGCGGATAGAGCGTCCAGCCCGCGCCCGTCGGCCCGCCGGGGGCAAAGAAGCTTGCGACCAGCACGAGCACGGCGAGCAGGTAAAGCCAGTAGCTCAGCATGTTGGCATAGGGAAACACCATGTCGCGCGCGCCGAGCATCAGCGGGATCAGGTAGTTGCCGAAGCCGCCGAGGAAGAGTGCGGTCAGGAGATAGATCACCATGATCATGCCGTGCATGGTGATGAACTGGTAGTAGCGCTCGGCATCGATGAAGGCGAAGGCGCCGGGAAAGCCGAGCTGCAGCCGCATCAGCCAGGAGAGCACCAGCGCGACCATGCCGATGGCAATCGCGGTCGAGGCATATTGAATGGCGATGATCTTGGCATCCTGGCTGAAGACGTAGCGCGTCCACCAGCTATGGGGATGATAGAGCTCCACATCCTCCACTTCCGCGGGGCCAATCTGTTCGCCCGTGCCATGCCGGATGTCGACCATCTGCGAGAACCTCCCAACACCGAATCATCTCGATCCAACGCTTGAAACACGCAACTCCGGACTATGAGCCGTAGAGTTGCTTTTGCTCACGAGCGGGATGCGGGCGGAAAACCCAAACACTTGCCCCCATCCCGTTTTGGCCGTCGGGGCGCCTCCTACTGCGCCGGGGCGGCATTTCCTGCCTGCGCCGTTTCCTTCGTTCCTGCCTTTGCCTGCAACTGCGAGAAGGTCTGTTGCTGCGAAAGCCAGGCCTGATAGTCCTCGGCACTGTCGACGACGACGGTGCCGCGCATCTGGGGATGGCCGACGCCGCAGAGTTCGGCGCAAAGCACCTCGAAAGTGCCGGTGCGGGTCGGTGTCAGCCAGAAATAGGTGACCATGCCCGGCACCATGTCCATCTTGGCGCGGAATTCCGGTACGTAGAAATCGTGGAGCACATCGACCGAACGCAAGAGCATCTTGACCGGCTTGCCGACTTCGAGATGCAGCTCGCCGCCTTCGATGACGACGTCATCGAGTGCCGCCGCATCGTTGCGATTGAGGCCGAGCGAATTTTCAGGCGTGATGTCGCGGGTCTCCGACGTCCCGAGCTTGCCGTCGGCGCCGGGCAGCCGGAAGCTCCACAGCCATTGCTGACCGACGACTTCGACTTCTGTCGCTCCGTCAGGGACGGTGACGAACTGGTGCCAGACGAAAAGGCCGGGGGTCAGCATGGCGGCGACGCCGAGTGTCGTGCCGCCGGCAAGCCATCCTTCGAGTTTCCTGTTTTCCGGTTCATAGGCCGCCCGGTTCCCCGGGCGATGCCGAAAACGCAGGACGCAATAGGCCATGAAAAGCACGACGGCGACGAAGACGACGCCGGTAATCCAGAAGGTGATGATGAGCGTATCGTCTATGTAATTCCAGTTGGACGCGATTGGCGTCCACCACCATGGGCTCAAGAGATGGAACAACACCGACCCGACGGCCAACAAAACCAGAATAACTACCACGGCCATTTCTGTCCCTCCTCGCCGATGGCGGCTGTGGGAGTGAATACGCAATCCGTAGAGCTCTGCCTGCAATTATTGCACGAACGTGAAATAGTCGCAATTCGCCCTCACGCAGCGGATGGCGTCTGTGCCTCAGCTTTCCCGGCTATTGCGAATACTGCTTCAGATAGGCGATGAGATCGGAGATTTGCGTGTCATCCTTCAACCCGGCAAAGGCCATCTTGGTGCCTTTTATCTTGGTGCGGGGATTGTGCAGATAGTCACGCAGATGCGCCTCATCCCACACGAGCCCACCCTTGCCGGCATCGATCATCGCCGAGGAGTAGCTGAAGTCGGGATGGGTGCCGGCCGTTCGTCCGAACAGGTGATTGAGTGACGGCCCAACCTTGTTGGTATCGCTGTCGGCCACGTGACAGACGGCGCATTTCTTGAAGACGGTGGCTCCGGCTGCGGCATCGCCCTCTTGCGCGAGGGTTGTGAACGGACAGAGCATCGTTGTCGAAAAGGCAAGGGCAACAACAATAATTCGCATGACACTTCCTCAAAATCGCCGGGCGCAGGCAAGGAAGGCTATCGTCAATCTGTCGTCTTGGCGGTGCTTGCTTCTCTTAAAATGGCGCCACGGGCGGTTGATACTTGCGACACCGAAACGGTACGCCTCGCCCTCAGGAAGTCAACCGGCGGAGCCGGCCCGCCGCCGGCTCTCCGCCTAAATTTTCACCATGGCTGGTGCCGGCAATCGGACGCGATTGCCCTCGGCGTTGAAGAAGTGCAGCCGCTCGACCGGCAGGCGCACGGGAAGCGTGCCCGACGCGTTCAGGAATTTGCGGTCGTTGGTGAAGGCCTTGAAGCCGGCGCGGCCGAAGGAAAGGTGCAGGATAATGCCGAAGCCGGTCGGCTCGACCAGGTCGACATTGGCCTGAAGCGCATCCGGACCATCGACGCCGATCTCCACGTGTTCCGGGCGGATACCGAGCGTTGCCTTGCCGCCGTCCGCCAAGGCCGGGTGCGGCTGCGCCGGTATGGTGACGCTGCCTTCCGTCTCGAAGCGCGGGGCGGTGCCGTTGCGATAGGTGCCCTCGAAGAAGTTCATGCCGGGCGAGCCGATGAAGCCGGCGACGAAGAGGTTGGCCGGCCGATCGTAGAGATCGAGCGGGCTGCCGACCTGCTGAACGAAGCCGCCGTTCATGGCGACAATCCTATCTGCCAGCGTCATGGCCTCGATCTGGTCGTGGGTGACGTAGATCGAGGTCGCGCCGAGGTCCTTGTGCAGTTTCTTGATCTCGGCGCGCATCTGCTCGCGCAGGCGGGCGTCGAGGTTGGAGAGCGGCTCGTCAAAGAGGAACGCTTTCGGTTCGCGCACGATGGCGCGGCCCATGGCGACGCGCTGGCGCTGGCCGCCCGAGAGCGCACGCGGCCGGCGTTCGAGCAGCGGGTCGAGGCCGAGCTTGGCGGCTGCCCCCGAAACGACGCTTGCGATCTTCTCCTTGGCGGTCTTCCGGAGCCTCAGGCTGTAGCTCATGTTCTTGGCGACCGACATATGCGGGTAGAGCGCATAGGACTGGAACACCATGGCGATGTCGCGGTCCTTCGGCGCCAGCTCATTGACGCGTTTGCCGGCGATGCGGATTTCGCCCGACGTCACGCTTTCAAGCCCTGCGATCATGCGCAAAAGCGTGGACTTGCCGCAGCCGGACGGGCCGACGAGCACGACGAATTCGCCGTCGCCAATCTTCAGGTCGACATCGTGCAGGACCGGGTGGATGCCGTAGGATTTCTGGATGTTGGCGATATCGATGGAAGCCATGAGAGCAATCCTCAGCCTTTGACCGCGCCGGCCGTGAGGCCCTGGACGAGATAACGTTGAATGAGCAGAAAGAAGAGGCAGGCGGGGATGAGCGCAAGCACGCCGGCCGCCATCATCTGTCCGAAGTCGACGGAGAACTTCGACACGAAGGATAGAAGTCCGACGGGGAAGGTCGCCTGGTCGTTGCCGGAGATCAGCATCAGCGAAAACAAGAGCTCGCTCCATGCCGCCGTAAACACAAAGCCGAGTGTTGCGGCAATGCCCGGCAGCG
The DNA here is from genome assembly GCF_037026475.1 of Ensifer sp. MJa1. NCBI lineage: Bacteria > Pseudomonadati > Pseudomonadota > Alphaproteobacteria > Hyphomicrobiales > Rhizobiaceae > Ensifer > Ensifer sp. MJa1. Next base: position 20,836 of record NZ_JAKUMO010000017.1, read on the forward strand.
TCAGCGGCAGGATGATCTGGCGGAAGGCGACGAACTGGGTGGCGCCGTCGATCATCGCCGCTTCCTCCAGATCCTTCGGAATGCCGTCGAAGAAGGACTGCATCAGGAAGGTGGCAAAGGGCACGTTGAAGGCGGTGTAGACGATGACGAGGCCGGTGAGGCTGTTGGTGAGACCAAGCGGCGAGAGGATCTTGAAGATCGGCGCCACCAGCATGACCAGCGGAAACATCTGGGTCAGAAGCATCAGTGCGACCAGCCAGTACTTGCCGCGGAAGTTGAAGCGCGACAGCGCGTAGCCGGAGAGCGAGGCAAGAATGGTGACGATGACGGCGGTGGAGCCGGAAACGATCAGGCTGTTCTTGAAGAACACCGGAAAGGCGCTGTGGCGCAGCACGAAGTCGAAGTGCTCGAGGCTGGCGCGCGACGGCCACATCCGAATGCCTTCGGAGTAGAGCAGGTCGTTTGGCGTGACCGCGACCTTCAACAGCCAATAGAGCGGGAAGAGCGCAAAGGCGATGTAGGCAAGGATGGCCAGCCGGTGCGCGATCATGAGGAAAAGGGGTTTGGCGCGCATCGTTTCAATCCTTGCTCAACAGCCATTGGCGCAGGATGACGATCAGCATCGAATAGGCGAGCAAGAGTGCCAAGAGCACGAGCGCGATCGCCGAGGCGTAACCGAAATCCAGACGCTTGAAGGCCTGGGTGAAGATGTAGCTGGCGACGATCTGGGTGCGGTCGGCCGGTCCGCCATTGGTCATGACGATGATCAGATCGGCGAAGTTGGAGATCCAGACGGTGCGAAGCAAGATGGTGATGGCGATGGTCGGCGCGAGGAACGGCAGCGTAATCGAGAGAAAACGCTGGACCGGACCGGCGCCGTCGATGCTGGCGGCCTCATAGAGGTCGCGCGGGATGGCCTGAAGAGCGGCAAGAAGGGTGATCGCGAAGAAGGGAATGCCCCACCAGACATTGGCAATGATCGGCCCCCACATGGCAAGCTGCGGGTCAGAAAGAATGTTGGACGGCTCGCTCATCAGTCCAAGCCCGTAGAACCAGTGCGGTAGGGGCCCGACGACCGGATTGAACAGCCAGGCCCAGTTGAGACCGGCAAGGAAGCTCGGGACCGCCCAGGGAAGGAAGACGAGCGCCTGGGCAAGGCCGCGGCCGTAAAAGGGCTTGTCGAGCAGCAGCGCGAGGATAAGGCCGAAGACGAACTGGAAGAAAACAGAAGCGCCGGTCCACCAGAGCGTGTTGCGCAGCGCCCGGTAGAAGGCCTGATCTTCGGAAAGCGCGCGGAAGTGATCGAGGCCGATATAGGCGCCGGAAAACGGGTTCAGGAGCTGGATATCGCGGAAGGCGTAGGAAACGCCGAGCACCAACGGCACCAGCATCACGGTGACGATCAGGATCAGCGCCGGCGCGCTGTAAAGATAGGGTGCGGCGCCATCGGCGATGCGCTTCATGAGCGGCGTCCTGCCAGCCGGCAGTCCGCTTTGGCGGGCGACATGGTCCATCGATCGAATTTTCCCCTGTGCGGTCGCCGGTTTCTTAGGGCGTACCTCGTTTTCGTGAAGTCGGAGCGGTTTGCAGGCGGAGACCGCGCCCACGACATTCCGCTCGAAGAGCATGAGAGCCGGCGGCAGCGAACCGCCGCCGGCCACAGGCTTACTTCTTGCTGGCGAGAAACTTCTGCTGCGCCTTGGTGAGGTAGTCGGCCCACTGGGTGGCGAGTTCTTCCGGCGTGATGTCGCCGAGCAGGGCTTCCTGGGTCGTCTTGATGGCGAGCGAGTCCTTGAAGAAGGCGAATTCTTCCAAGTAGGTCGGCATCACCGTCAAAACGACGTCCTTGTCGGCAAGCTCGTCGAACCAGCCCTTGAACTGCGCGCTTGCGTAGAAGGGGTCCTTTTCGGCCGACTTGTGCACCGGCAGTGCCCCGGTGCGCTTGTTCCACTCGATGTTGCCTTCCGGCCCTTCGAGCGTCTCGATCAGCTTCCAGGAGAGGTCCTTGTTCTGGCTTTTCGACAGCATCGACCAGCCGGCAAAGCCGATGGTGGTAAACGCCTTGCCGCTCGGGCCCTTCGGCATGGTGGTGACGCCAAAATCGTCCGGCTTCATGCGCTCGGCAATGGCGATCAGCGCGTCCGGATCCTGATCGAGGAAGGCGCAGGTGCCGCTGTAGAAACCGGCGACGATTTCGTTGAAGCCCCAGTTGACGCTGTCCTTCGGTGCCAGCCCCTTCTTGTAGAGGTCGATCACCCAGGTGAGACCCTTGACCCAGCCTTCGCTGTTCATGGTCGAGGTGCCGTCCTCGTTGAAGAAGGTGTTGCTGCCGGCCATGGTGGCGCCGAACATCACCCAGCCGTTGAGGCCGCCCGGACCGCCGCGCAGGCAGTAGCCGGACTTGCCCGGAAGCTTGGAGACGGCTTCCGATGCCTTGACGAAATCGTCCATCGTCTTCGGCGGCTCGCTCACGCCGGCTTCCGAAAGCAGCTTCTTGTTGTAGAACATGGCGCGCAGATAGAAGCCGTAGGGCAGCATGTAGGCGGTGTCGTTGACGTCGCGGCCGAGTTCGAGCGCGCGTTCCGTCAGGCCGCCCGTGTGCTCCCACTTGGCGAGATAGGGCTCGAGGCTTTCGAGCATGCCGTTGTTGGCATAGAGCGACAGCCAGGTGTCGGGCATTTCCATCACGTCAGGCAGTTCGCCGGCCGAAACCATGGTTGCGAACTTCTGGAAGGCTTCGCCCCAGGGCAGCGAGATGATCTCGACCGTCGTGCCGGGATTGGCGGCTTCGAACTTGGCAACGATCGACTTCAGCGTCTCGGTGCGTTCTGGGCTGGTGATGACCTCGACGAGCTTCAGCTTGGTGTCGGCGAGTGCGCTTCCGGCCATGAGGCTTGCGAGAAGCGTGGCAGTGATCAGTTTCTTCATTTTGTTCCCTCTTTTCTTCGTTGGTTTTGGTTCAAAGTGGGCAGAGCGGGATCCTCATCCCGCTCCTGTCAGCCAGCCGAAGCGACGGCGAGCGCCGCTTCGAGATCGCTCCAGAGGGCCTCCGTCCCCTCCAGGCCGACATGGAGCCGTACCGACCGCGGCGAGATGCCGAAGGCGGCCGCGGAATTGGGCTGTGCTTTCTGCGACAGCACGACTTCGCCCGGCACGATGAGGCTTTCATGTCCGCCCCAGGAAACGCCGAGCTTGAAGAGTTCGAGATGATCGGCGAAGCGCCTGACATCGACGCCTTCGCGGAAGATGAAGGAGAACAGGCCAGACGTGCCTGAGAGCCCCGGCGGCAGGGTGTTGCCGAGCCCGGGGTGGCAGACTTTTTCGACCAGCGGGTGGGCCTGCAGCCGCCGCGCGACCTCAAGCGCGGAGCGCTCGTGCGACTTCATGCGGATCGGCAGGGTGCGCAATCCGCGGATCAGCAGCCAGGCATCGAAAGGCGAGAGCTTGCCGCCGAGATAGGGATAGGCCTCCGAGCGGATGCGGCCGATCAGTTCCTTCGAGCCGGTGACGACACCGGCGACGACGTCCGAGTGGCCGCCGAGATACTTGGAAGCGGAATGGATGACGAGATCGACGCCGAGCGAGATCGGCTGCTGGAAAATCGGGCTTGCCCAGCTGTTGTCGATCGCGGTGATGATGCCCTGGTCCTTGGCAAGGCGGGCAAGGGAGGCGACGTCGTGGGTGTCCATCATCCAGCTCGTCGGGCTTTCCATGTAGAAAAGCTTGGCGCCGGGCAGGGCCTTGGCGACCGCTTCCTCGTCGCGGCCGTCGACATAGGTCACCTCGATCTTCATGCGCTTCAGATGCGTGCCGAAGAGCCGGAAGGCGTCGGGATAGACGTGGTTGACGGCAACGATCCGGTCGCCCGGTTCGACGAAGGAAAGCACGGTCGAGGAGATAGCCGACATGCCGCTCGCAAATCCGATCGCATCCTCGCCGCCCTCAAGCTTCGCCAGCATCTCCTCGAACATGCGCACGGTCGGGTTGAGGCCGCGGGTATAGATCGGCCGCACGCGCTCGCCCCGGTAGGAGGCGACCATGTCGTCGTAGTCCTTGAAGGTGAAGAGCGAGGTCTGCACGATTGGCGGCACGACGGCATCGAAGGCGTGGCCTTCGTCATGCGCGACGATCAGCGAGGCATAGTCGAACGGATCGAGGCCGTTGTTCATTTGGACATTTCCTTGATGTCTTCCTCGACGATCGCGAGGATTTTCAGTGTTTCTTCGCGCGCAGTGTCAGGATCCTGGGCCGCGATCGCGTTGAAGAGTGTGCGGTGGAAGGGGAAGGAGCGCCGGGCGAAGTCGGACCGGTCGAAAGGCTCTTCCCAGAAGCGTTCGAAAGCCTCGCGCATCTGTTCAAGCAACTGCCGAAAGAGCGGATTGTGCGTGGCGTCGTAAATCGCCAGGTGAAAGGCGAGGTCTTCCGGTCCGGACGTGCCCTTGGCGATGTGCACCCGCTCCATCTCGTTGAGCTTCACCTCGATGATCTTCAGGTCTTCGTCGGTGCGGCGGCGCGCGGCGACCATATTGGCCTCGACCTCGATGCCGCGGCGAACTTCTAGGGTCATCAACAGCACGTCGCGCAGATGCGCGGCGTCGAGCGTGAGCGGCATGTGTACCGTGGCGCCGGAGATCGTGCGCAGCAGGTAGGTGCCACTGCCCTTGCGCGCCTCGACCACGCCAAGCGCCTGGAAGTGGCGGATGACCTCGCGAATGGTGGAGCGACCGACGGCAAGCGCCGTCATCAGCTCGCGCTCGGCCGGCAGGCGTTCGCCCGGCTTCAGCCCCGATTGTTCGATGTAGTCAGCCAACGCGGCGATAACCTGCTGGGCCCGGTCGGCCGGGGGCAGGGGCATCAGTGCCGCTCTTGCCGGTTCACTCATTCGGCTCCCTCCTCAGAGGCCAAATTGGTCTGACATCTGAGCACTATGGATAAGGCAAGGGAGGTCGTCAAGCAGGAACTGATGGAATGGGAGGGCTGTTGACCTCGCGCGCTTCAGGCGTAGAGAGGAGGCAAGGAGCTTGAAAATGATGAAATCAGGACATGTGTGTGCGGTCGCCGCTGTAGCTGGAGTGCTCTTCGCGGCGACGACTGTCGCTGGCGATGCGGCAGCGCAGATGCGCACCAGAAAGTACGAATATTACGAAGGGATCCAGCGCAAGCCCTATGGGAACTACTGGATATGGCCGCCGGTCGAACAGCGGGAGCCGGTCTACCGGCAGCGGCCGGGCAAGGATGGCGCAAGTGGCGAGACGCCGAGGCCGCGCAAACGGCCGGCACAATAGGCACCTTCGGCCGGCATCAACGAGCAAAGAAAAGCGGCGCCCGAAGGCGCCGCGGCTTTGATCAGAACTTGTTGATCAGACTCTGGCGACGTGAACGTCGCGGGGAAGGGAGGAGAGGACCTCCGGTCCATCCTCACGCAGGATGACGATATCCTCAAGCCGGATGCCGAAGCGGCCGGGCAGGTAGATACCGGGCTCGATCGAGAAGACCATGCCTTCTTCCAGAACGGTTTCCGACGTCGCAGTAATATAGGGCGGCTCGTGGCCGTCGATGCCCATGCCGTGGCCGGTGCGGTGGACGAAGTATTCGCCATAGCCGGCATCGCTGATCACCTTGCGGGCCGCAGCGTCGACCTCCTTGGCAAGCACGCCGGGACGGGCCGCCTTCAGCGCCGCCTGCACGGCCTTTTCAACGATGGTGTGGATCTGGCCGTAGCCTTCGGGCGCCCGGCCGACGATCGCCATGCGGGTGATGTCGCTCGGGAAGCCCTGCTTGCGGCCACCGATGTCGATGACGACGGCATCGCCTTCCTCGATCACCCGCTCGCTGGCCGAATGATGCGGGAATGCGCCATTGCCGCCGGCGCCGACGATCCAGAAGGCCGGTGCCGCACCTTCAGACGAGAAATGCCCGCGGATCTCGGCGGCCAGTTCCTTCTCGGTCATGCCCGGGCGGATCTTCGAAAACGCCGCCTGCATGGCGCGATCGGCGATGCCCGCATTCATCTTCAAAAGTGCGTATTCGCTCCTGTCCTTGCGCATGCGCAGCGCGCCGAGCGTTGCCGGGGTGAATTCGCGCGCGGTGTCGGCAGGCAGCGCATCGATGAGCAACAGCGCGAAATCGGCGCGCATCGTCTCGTCGAGCACGACCCGGCCGGGCTTGTCGGCGCCGACGTCGGCAAGCGCTGCCATCAGAGCATCGACCGGACCCACATCATCAGCCCAGTTATGAAAGGCGATGTCGGTGTGCTCGCGCGTGCCTTCGGCGTTCAGCGCCGGCATCAGGAAGGCTTGCCTTTCCGCTCCTACCAGAAGCAGGCAGGGGCGCTCGTCGGGATGCGGATGGTAGCCGATCAACCAATCCATGTGCGAGCCCGGCGCCAGTGCGACGAGGCCGACATTGCTTTCGGCCATCTTGCGGCGAAGCGCTGCAAAACGGCTCTTCGAGAGTTCCGTCATGATGTTTCCAGTTCTGGCTTGAGGATTTGAAAGGTTTAAGACAGCCGCGCTTCAGGCGGGCCGACGTGGACAGGGACAAAGGACGGATCACTGTGCGCGTGAAGGTGCGCCTACGGGGAACGTCTGCGTCCGGTATGGACGATGTTACGGGATGCGGATTTGTGGCTCTTCAAGCGGACGCCTCCCCCTCGAAATGCGCGAATATGCGCGCAGGGAGCCTGTCGTCCCCCGTCGCTATGCGTCTGTATTTCAACGACTTTGGTGTCGAGCCTCGGTCTTGTCAATACGAAATTTTAGTCACACTAAAATTTCTGACTGGCGATGCCGTCGGCGGATCAGGCAGCCAGCCGCAACAAGTGCGCAACGGCTTGCCGGTCGAAGCCGCCGATGCCCTCGCGAATGTCGGCGGCGATCGCTTCGGCGACGGCATCCTCGTCGCGCCGCCTGAGTGCCTCGATCGCCTCACGGTGCCGATCCACCACATAGAGTTCGGTGACGTGCTCCATGGCGATGCCGAGGATGGGCCCGAGTTGCAACCAGACGCTCTCGACCAGCGGCATGGCGACCGGATCAGGATTGGCCGTGTATATCATGCGGTGGAACGCCTGGTTGGCGATCAGCGCCGCTACCTTGTCGCCGTTACGGATCTCGGTCTCGATGCTGTCGTCGATCGCAGCGATCTGCTCGATCTGGCGCTCGGAAAGATGCGCGACGGCCCGGCGCGCGGCGTGGCTTTCCAGCGCGATGCGCAGCGAGATCAGCTCCTCGAAGCGGGCAGGGGTGATGTGCGGTACGACGATGCGGCGGTTTTCGAGAAACTGCAGCGCGCCGATCGAGGTGAGCTGCCGCAATGCCTCGCGCACCGGCGTCGGGCTGCTTTCCAGCGCCTCGGCAAGGCCGCGGATGGTGACGGATGTGCCGGGGCGGAAGGCGCCGACCATGATTGCCTGGCGCAGCCGGTTGAAAGCGTAATCATGCGTGGTCATGCCGTCGGGTCGCCCGAGAGGCGGCAAAGCAAGAGGTTTCAAGTGCGCATGTCCTTTCGCCTGGCTCACGATGAGAGGGGGATGCGGGAGGAAAACCACATACACTTTTCCTCATGCCGCACTACGTCAAACGCCTGATAGCACTGCCGACGCTTGACTCCAATTCCTGAATTGTGTCAACTTTCTGAAAATGTGATCACAAAAAGAGATTTGCGATATGTCGCTCGATGCGGAAGATCCCAGCGCATTCAAGGCATGGCTCGAGCAGAACGGGCCGATCGAGAGCATCCAGGCCGTCGTCTGCGACCTCAACGGCATCATGCGCGGAAAACGCGTTCCCGTGGAGCAGGCGGGCAAGGTGCTTGGTGGCGGCATCCGCATGCCGCTCTCGATCGTCGGCGTCGACGTGTGGGGCGAGGACATCATCAATAGCGAACAGGTGTTTGCGAGTGGTGACCGTGACGGCATCTGCGGCGTCACCGGCCGCGGCGCACTGCCGGTCAACTGGACCTCGCGACCGAGCGCGCTGGTGCCGCTCTGGCTGCAGCTCGAAGATGGCAAGCCGTTTCTCGCCGATCCGCGCCAGGCGCTGGCGGCGGTCGTGCGCGAATACAAGGAGTTGGGCCTTCGCCCGGTCGTTGCCACCGAGCTCGAGTTCTACCTGATCGATCCCGAGCCCGACAGCGCGGTGCCGCCGATCTCGCCCTATACCGGCAAGCGGCTCGATTCCGATGCGATCCTGTCGATCGACGAGCTCGACGATTTCGGCGAGTTCTTCTCTGACGTTTACAAGGAATGCGCCCGCCAGAACGTGCCGGCGGATGCGGCGATCGCCGAAAACGGCATCGGCCAGTTCGAGATCAACCTGCTGCACACCGACGACCCGCTGAAGGCGGCCGACGACGCCATCTTCTTCAAGCGCATCGTCAAGGGCGTGGCGCGCAAGCACGGGCTTGCCGCCACGTTCATGGCCAAGCCCTATGGCACCCGTTCGGGCAACGGTATGCACATCCATTTCAGCCTGCTCGACGAGGAGGGCAACAACGTCTTCAACGACGGCAGCGACGAGGGGTCACCAATCCTCAAGAACGCTGTTGCCGGCCTCCTTCGTGGCATGGCCGAGACGACGCTGCTGTTTGCGCCGCATTTCAATTCCTACCGGCGACTGCGGCCGGATACGCACGCGCCGACGGCGGTCTGCTGGGGCTATGAGAACCGCACCTCGGCGATCCGTATTCCCGGCGGCAATCCGGCCGCACGGCGCATCGAGCATCGTGTCGCCGGTGCCGACGCCAATCCCTATCTCGTCATCGCCGCGATCCTCGGCGCCGCGCTTGTCGGCATCCGCAACAAGTGGAAGCCGCCGGCGCCGATTTCAGGTCGGGCCTATGCAGCGGAGAAATTGCCCAAAATTCCCTCGGAATGGGGGCAGGCGGTCGATAGCTTCGAGGCTGGGCCGATTGCCGCCGAAATCTTCGATCCCGTGCTGCGCTCGATGCTGATTGCCTGCAAACGCCAGGAGATCGCAGGCTTTGCCGAGCAGGTCACGGACTACGAGTTCAGCGCCTATCTGGAAATCGTCTGATGCTTACAAAACAGAAATCCTATGCCGGCGACGGCAGCTATCCGACCAGCTACTACGCCGCCTCCCGCAACATCGTCCGCACACCGGTCCGGCTGCAGGGCCGCGTCGAGACCGACGTTTGCGTCGTCGGTGCCGGTTATTCCGGCCTGTCGACGGCGATCCACCTTGCGGAAAAGGGCTACAAGGTCGTTGTTATCGAGGGCGCGCAAGTCGGCTGGGGTGCCTCGGGCCGCAATGGCGGTCAGGTGGTCAACGGTCTCAACGCCAGCCTGTCGACCATCCAGCGCCGCTACGGCGATGACGCCGCGCGCTTCATCGGCGGGCTGGTGCAGGAGGGCGGCAGGATCATTCGCCGTCTCGTCAGCCAGTATCAGATCGACTGCGACTTGAAACCGGGCAACATCTATGCCGCCTACACGCCGGCGCATATGAAGGAACTGGAAGCCAAGCAGGCGCTCTGGCGCAAATACGGCATGGATGACCACCAGCTTCTCGACCGTGACGCGCTCGCCAAGCTCGTGAAGTCTGACGCCTATTGTGGTGGCATGCTCGACACCACGGGCGGCCACATGCATCCGCTCAACCTCGTGCTCGGCGAGGCACGCGCCTTCGAAAGCATCGGCGGCACGGTTTATGAGCAGTCGCCGGTGACGCGCGTCGACCACGAGGCGGCGCGACCGACCGTCTATACCGAAGGCGGCGAGGTTTCGGCGCGCACCGTCGTTCTCTGCGGCAATGCCTATCTCGGCGATGCCGTGCCGAAGCTCGTGTCGCGGGTCATGCCGGTCTCAACCCAGATGATCACGACGGCGCCGCTTGGCGAAGAACTGGCGCATTCGCTGATCCCGAGCGACATGTGCGTCGAGGACGTGCGCTACATCCTCGACTATTTCCGCCTTTCGGCCGACAAGCGCATGATCTTCGGCGGCGGCACCGTCTATGGCGGCACCGATCCGGCCGATGTGGTCGCGAAGCTTAAACCCAATCTCGAAAAAGTGTTCCCGCAGCTGAAGGGCGTGAAGATCGACTATGCCTGGAGCGGCAACTTCGCGCTCTCCTTCACCCGCGTGCCGCAGATGGGCCGCATCGGCTCCAACACCTACTTCGCCCACGGCTACAGCGGCCACGGCGTCACCGGCTCGCACCTTTTCGGGCGCACGCTCGCCGAGGCGATCGACGGCGACACGACGCGCTACGACGTTTTCGAGAAGTTGCCCTGGTATCCGTTCCCGGGCGGCCGCATGTTCCGCGCCCAATATTCGACGATCGGTTCCTGGTGGTACCAGTTCAAGGACGCGGTCGGCCTATAGGAAACCACGCCGGAACAATCCGCCGCGGCGGACGTTTTCGGCGGATGCACCGCTGCTTTGCGGTCGGTGCGCGGGCGAAATGTGATTACGCCCGCGCATATCGATGCGGTACTATCGTTCTTCTAAGGCATCGGCTCACCCGAGAAAGGGTTAGGGCCTCTTGCGTCTCCGGCATGCGGCCCGCGCGCCCTTCGGCGCAGGTGTCGCCTGCAAACCGATACCAAGGAGTGCCCGCGGGTTTTCTGCGGGCGGCAACCAGGGGGCTCGTCGCTCCTGTTTGATATCCTGGGAGGCCCCGAGATGTTCGTGCGCTTTGGCTATGAAATCGGCATTCGCTGCCCGCAGCCGACCCCGATGATGACCTATCTTTCCGTCGTGCCGGAAAGGCGCGCAACGCTCCGGCGTGAACATGGGCCGGTGCCGTCACCGCTGGTGAAGATGGAAGAGATCACCGATCCGCATGGCAATGCGTGCTTCCGGATGACCGTGCCCGGAGGCGACTTCAAGCTGAGCTACGATGCGATCATCGAGGACGACGGCAGGCTCGATGCCTCCGATCCTTTAGCAGAGGCGGTGCCGGTCGAAAACCTGCCGGCCGCTTGGCTGCCTTATCTTGCAGCCAGCCGCTACTGTGAGACCGACAGGCTCGGCGCGCTCGCCTGGCGGCTGTTTGGAGACGTGCCTTCCGGCTGGCAGCGGGTGCAGGCGATCTGCGACTATGTGCACGAGCGGCTGGTCTTCAGCTATGGTTACGCGCAGTCAATGCGCACCGCACTCGAGGCCAATGAGGATCGTGTCGGTGTCAGTCGCGACTACGCGCATTTGGCAATCACCTTCTGCCGCTGCATGAACATGCCGGCACGCTACGTGAACGGCTACATGGCCGATATCCCGAAAAGCGACAATCCGGCACCGATGGATTTCAACGCGTGGTTCGAAGTCTTTCTTGGAGATCGCTGGCATACATTCGACGCGAAAAACAACCAGCGGCGGGCAGGGCGGATCGCTGTCGCCCGTGGTCGTGACGCGGCGGATATTCCGCTGATCCAGACCTTCGGCAAACACGAACTGACCGCCTTCACGGTCTGGACCTGCGTCGAAACGGACAGCGCGCTCACGCGCTCGCATCGCGCGTCCGACGTCTCGCTGCTGACCCCATGGTTCAGCGAAACCTGGTCGAAACACCTGCAGGACCGCGACCGCAATCGCCATTGATCGCCACCGCGTCGGCGAACCGATTTTTTACGACATGCGCCTATAGCGAAAAATAATATCTACAAACTCAATGGAGAATATAGGAGAACAAGAGAGAAGGCGGGCCAAGTCCGCTCGCAACGGAGAGACGCGATGAACGCTTCAAGGCCGATGGCACAATCCCGGTACGCGCTTTACGCATCTGCGCCCCAGCGCCGGTCACTCGTACATCTGGTTCCACACGCGATTGCCATCGCCGCCGCTTTCACCTTCGTCAGCGCCGTCGTGGTTGGTGCCTTCTGACCATCTTCGGTTTAGCTTTGGCGCGACAGGTGCTCGTGCACGGCGATCCAATCGCCTGACGATGCCCGCCGGAACACGATCGTCTCCCGTTCGTCCGCCGTCGCCGGTTCCCCATTGAATTCCAGTTCGGTCTCGACGCGGTGCGTGAAGACCGCGACTTCGCCCACCGCCTGGACATGTCGATCGCTCGACCGGCATGCGCGCACGCGAAAGCCGTCCCGTTCTTCCCAAAGCGCCCATTCCGCCTCATAGGCTGCCCGGCTTAGGAGCGGCCGGTCAAGCGTGTGGAAGATGAAGGTGGCATCCGGCGCAAAGGCCGAAAAATAAGCCGCGCGATCATGCTGCGCGAAGGCGGCAACCAGCCGGTCGGCCGCCGCAAGGACGGACTGTTCCAGATCTTTCATGGCGTTCCCTCTTTGCCGGGCGCGGATATGGCCCGGTCTTTTTGTGTTGGTCAGCGCGTGGCGATGAGCGTCGCCAGTGGCCTGTTCTGGCGCGAAACACGCGACTTGAGGTCGTCGAGTGTCATCGTCTCGCGCTTGGCGAATTCGGTGAACATCGTATTGAGATTGTGGAAGAGCATCTCGCCGACCGCTTCCACGTCGACATCGATCGCGACCACGCCCTTGGCCTTCAGCTTGAGGATCAGGGTCGAGACCTGCTCGCAGAGCCGGCGGTCGAGTTCGGTGTAGCGTTTGCTGAAGGGGCTTTCCGGCTGCTGGATGGAGATCGCCATCGCCGTTCGCCACATCTCCTTGCTGAGATAGTAGAGCGAGTGGTCGTAGTATTCGCCGATCAGTGCGTCCAAGGCGCCCATGACGGAGGCGGGTGGGTTGTCGACGATCGAGCGGCCGGCTGAAAGCACCTCCTCGACTTCCATCGAGACGGTGGCCAGCAGGATGTCGCCCTTGTTCTCATAGTAGTTGTAGAAGGTTCCGACCGAGATCTCGGCGCGTTCGGCAATGTCCTCGATGCGCGCGCTGTCATAGCCCACTTCGCGAAAGAGCGCGCCGGCGGCGTCGAGAATACGCCGGTTCCGATCGGCCTTTTGCCGTGCGCGCAGTCCCGTCATCTGATGCTTCCTCGAATTATGAATTGGTTCAAAATTGAGATTGACTTAAAAAATGAATTCATTCAATCTTTTTTTGAAGACGCCGAAACGAGCGTCAAAACAAGAGGGCAACAGCATGATGAAGTCAGTTCGTGACGGTGCGCGCCTGCGCCGTTTCTTCTCCTCCACCGCCGCAGTCGCGGTTGCCGCACTCTCGACGGTCGCAGCCCCCGCACCGGTTTTTGCACAGGAAGAGCTCAATGCGCTCGTCTGGTGCGACCATACCGATCCGGCACTCCTGGAGCCGTTCGAAAAGGCCAACGACGTCAAGGTCAACGTCAAGGTTTATGAGGGCACAGGGGCAGGGCTCTCGATCCTCGATCAGTCGCGGCCGGGCGACTGGGACGTGCTCGTGATCGACGGCGTCGACGTGCACCGGGCGATCGATCTCGATCTGCTCGCCGAAATGCCGACCGACGCATTGCCGACCGCCGACATCTTCCCGGAAGTGCGCATGGAGGCGAACAACACCAAGGACGGCAAGACCTACGCCGTCACCGAAAAGTTCGGCTACAACACGATTTCCTACGACAAGACCAAGGTCGATCCGAAGGACATGCAGGACCTGTCGGTTATCTGGTCGGACAAGTACAAGGGCCGCATCGCGCTCTATGACTACTATCTGCCGATGATCGGCCTCGTCGGTCTCGGCCTTGGCAAGAAGACCTCCGAGCTTTCCGAAGCGGACATGCCGGCAATCAAGGAAAAGCTCGCGGAAATGAGGGCCGCATCCAAACAGGTGAGCGACGTCGTCTCTTCACAGACAGCCCTTGCAACCGGCGAGGTCGACATTCTTGTCGGCGGCGGCGAGTGGATTACTGCGGTTCTTTCGGCCGACAAGCCGAGCCTCGACTGGACCATCCCCGAACAGGGTGCGGTGCGCTGGGCGCAATCGATCGGCGTCATGAAGGATTCCACCAAGCAGGACCTGGCGCTGAAGTTCGTCCAGTACATCCTGAGCCCCGAGGGACAGGCGCGGCTTGCGACCTCGTCCTGCTACTGGGCGATGCCGGCCAACGCCAAGGCGGGCGAATTCCTCACCGACCAGCAGAAAACGGCGCTGCGCTTCAATGAGCAGGCCGAATACCTAAAGAAGACGCAGCTCTATCCGATCCCGTCGGCCGAGCTCGACCAGCAGTTCCAGGACGCGTGGACGGAAATGCTGCAGCAGTAACGATGGGAGCGGGCGCGGCCAATGCTGTGCCCGCCTGATCTTCGTTGTGGGCCGCTGCGGCGGCGCAAGGGCTAATCATGCCCGCAACCCCTGAACCCCGGGATCGCCATGGCAGACGCCGCAACCCTGACAACAGCGACAGCCCTCGAAGATGCCGACCGCCGCAAGGCCTGGGGCTTTGTCGCCCCGGCGCTTCTGTGGACCATTTCTTTCTTCATCGTGCCATTCGCCTTCATGGCGGCGATGAGCCTCTGGAAGCGGGAAGGGCGGGATCTCGTCCGCGTCTGGAACTTCGACAACTATACGCGCTTCTTCTCCGAAAACGCGCTGTTCCAGGGGCTCGTCAACTCGCTCGAAATCACCGTCATCGTCACGGTGATCTCGGTGCTGCTTGCCTATCCGCTCGCCTGGATCATCGCCGAACGGGTGCCGAAGCGGCTGCAGCGCATGGCGCTGATCCTGGCGATCCTGCCGTTCTGGACCTCCTACGTCGTGCGCTCCTATTCCTGGCTGCTGGTGCTCTCGAAGAACGGGGTGATCAACCAGCTCTTCATGAACATCGGCCTGATTTCCGAACCCATGGAGCTTGCCAGCACCCGCACGGCAACGGTGATCGGCTTCGTGCATTTCTTCGTCATGCTTCTGACGCTGACGATCTATTCCAACCTGATCCAGCTGTCGCCGAATTACCGCCGCGCGGCGGCCGACCTCGGCGCCAACGCTTTCCAGACCTTCTGGCATGTGGTGCTGCCGCTGACGCTGCCGGGCATCATGACCGGCGCTTTCCTCACCTTCGTGCTCTGCATCGGCGACTATGTCACGCCGCAGATCCTCGGTGGCAACAACGAGCTGGTTCTGCCGCAGATCATCATGCTGCAACTCGGGCGCCGGGCGGATTTCCCGATGGCGGCGGCGCTGTCGATCGTGCTGATGCTCGCCGTGACCATTGCCTATGCGGCCTGCGCCCGCTGGCTGAAGATCGAGAGGGCCTGACGATGCTGCGCAACATTTCCGCAAGCGTGCTCTCCTGGACCTATCTCGTCCTCGTCTACGCCTTCATCTTCCTGCCGGTCGCCGTGCTGGTGCTCTTCTCCTTCCAGGACGGCCGCCTGCCGGTGCCGCCGTTCAACGGCTTATCGCTGCAATGGTACGAGGCAGTCTTCGCCGACCGCAAGCTGATGGCAGCGCTTGGCAACTCGATGATCGTGGCGCTCGTCTCCTCGGTCATCTCGGTGCTGCTCGGCTTCCTCGCGACCTATGCGCTGGCGCGCTACAAGCTGCCGGGCTCTGCGCTGCAGCGCGGGTTGCTGATTGCGCCGATGACCGTCAGCTACCTGATCATCGCGCTCGGGCTCCTGTCGCTGATGAACGCGCTGCACATCCCGTTGTCACTGATGACGGTCGGCATCGGCCATGTGGTGATCAACCTGCCGCTCTGCTTTGCCATCATCTATGCTTCGATGGGCGATCACCACATCAACATCGAGCGGGCGGCGCGCGACCTCGGCGCCAATGATTTCAAGGTGATGGCGCTGGTGACGGCGCCGATGCTGATGCCGTCGATCCTCGCCGCTTTCTTCCTCTCCGTCACCTTCAGCTGGGACGAGTTCATCATCGCCTTCCTCTTGTCGCGCTTCGACGTGACGCTGCCGGTCGAGATCTGGAGCATGCTGCGCTCCGGCCTCAACCCCAAGACCAACGCCATCGGCTCGCTGGTGTTCCTGGCCTCTGTCGCCGTGCTTCTCATCCTTGAGCTTTCCCTGTTCGGAAGGACGAAAAAACAATGACCGCTTCCGTCTCGATCGAAAACGTCAGCAAGATCTTCGGCGCCTTCACCGCGCTTGATAATGTCTCCCTCGATATCCGGGCGGGCGAATTCATCGTCCTGCTCGGGCCTTCGGGCTGCGGCAAGACCACGCTTTTGTCGATCCTCGGCGGTTTCCAGTCGCCAAGCGCCGGCCGGGTGACGATCGCCGGGCAGGACATGACCTATGTGGCGCCGGCCAAGCGCCCGACGACGACGATGTTCCAGGATTATGCGCTGTTTCCGCACATGCGCCTGGTCGACAATGTCGGCTTTGGCCTCAGGATGCGCGGTCTTGCCAAGGCCGAGCGCGACGAGAAGGCGCTCGGTTTCCTCGATCTCGTCGGCCTGAAAGCTTCGGCCGGCAAGCGGCCGCACGAACTGTCGGGCGGCCAGCGCCAGCGGGTGGCGCTGGCCCGAGCGCTGGCCGTCGATCCGGACGTGCTTCTGCTCGACGAACCGCTCGGCGCGCTCGACCTCAAGCTTCGCCGCCAGATGCAGGACGAGCTGAAGGCGATCCAGAAGCGGGTCGGCACCACCTTCGTGCATGTCACCCACGACCAGGAAGAGGCGATGGCGATCGCCGACCGCATCGTGGTGATGAACCAGGGGCGGATCGAGGACTTTGGCCCGCCGTCGGAGATCTACATGCGACCGCGCTCGCTGTTTTCGGCCGGCTTCATGGGCGAGGTCAACTTTGTTTCCGGCCGTGTTGCGGCGGCCGACGCCAGCTCCGCCCATGTCGAAACGCCGCTCGGCAGCCTGGCGCTGCCGGCGAAGAACTTCACCGCATCCGCTCCGAAGGCCGGCGACCGCATTACGCTCACCATCCGGCCGGAGCATTTCCGCGCCGACGACAAGGCGGAAGGCCCGACGGTGGCGCTCGGCGAAGCGCGTGTCGCCGGCAGCGCCTTCTTCGGCACGCATTATCGCTGCCATCTGCAGCCCTGCGCTACCGATGCCCGTGCGCTGGTGGCCCATCTCCCGCAATCGGCAAGCGTGCGCGAGGGCGAGATCGTGCCACTTGCGGTGCGCGCCAGCGACGTCGTAGCCTTGCCCGCGTCAGGCGGACATGCGTAGCACCATGCAGAGAATTGCCCCAAAGGACTGGTATCGCGTCAGGCGGCTCGACGACGACGTCACCATGATCGACGAGCCCTATATCCAGGAATTCTACCGCTGCAACATCTGGCACGTGCGCGGCCGCGACCGCGACATGTTGGTTGATAGCGGCATGGGCGTCGTGTCTTTGAGGGAATGGGTGCCGCTGGTTACCGAGCGCGCATTGGATGCCGTTGCCAGCCACACCCATTTCGACCATATCGGCTGCCATCACGAGTTCGGCTGCCGCTGCGTGCACGCGGCGGAAGCAGAGCTTCTGGCGCACCCGACACGCAAGAACACGCTCGCCGACCCCTACGTCGCCGACGAGATCTTCGACGCGCTGCCGCCCGAGCCCTATGCGTCGACCACTTATGCCGTGAAGGCGGCACCGGCGACGCGGCTGCTGGAGGATGGCGATCATTTCGATCTCGGCGACCGGGTGTTCGAGGTGATCCACACACCCGGCCATTCGCCCGGCGGCATCGCGCTCTTCGAGGCGAAGACCGGTATCATGTTCTCCGGCGACATCCTCTATGACGGGCCGCTGATCGAGGACACCTATCATTCCAATGCCGACGACTATCTGGCGTCGATGGAACGGCTGCTGACGATACCCGCGCGTATCGTTCACGGCGGACATTTTCCAAGCTTTTCCGGCGAACGTTATCGAACGCTGATCCGCGAATGGCTTGCTGAAAAACAAAAGACAAACTGACGGGAAGGAGGAGCGAATGCTCGACAAACGCAAGTTCTACATCAACGGCGCCTGGGTTGACCCCATCGTCGCCAACGACCTCGAGGTGCTGAACCCGGCGACGGAAAAGCCTGTCGCGGTGATCTCGATGGGTACGGCCGAGGACATCAACCGTGCCGTTGCCGCCGCAAAGAAGGCCTTTGCCAGCTACAGCCTGACCAGCGTCGAGGAGCGCCTGGCGCTGCTCGAAAAGCTGCTTGCCGTCTACAAGCGCCGCTATGACGAGATGGTCGACACCATCACCATGGAGCTCGGCGCGCCGAAGACCATGACCCGCGAACAGCAAGCCGATGTCGGCGTCGGCCACCTGCAGGGCTTCATCGATGCGCTGAAGCGGCTGAAGAGCCGCGACCGGCTGCCGAACGGCGACGTGATCCTGCGCGAGCCGATCGGTGTGTGCGGCCTCATCACGCCGTGGAACTGGCCGATCAACCAGATCGCGCTGAAAGTGGTGCCGGCGCTGGCGACCGGTTCGACTTGCATCCTGAAGCCGAGTGAATTCACGCCGCTCAACGCCATGCTCTATGCCGAGATGATCGATGAGGCCGGCTTTCCGGCCGGCGTCTTCAACCTCGTCAACGGCGACGGCATCAATGCCGGTGCCACCCTTTCCAAGCACCGCGACGTCGACATGATGTCGTTTACCGGCTCGACCCGTGCGGGCATCGCCGTCAGCAAGGACGCGGCCGAGACCGTCAAGCGCGTGACGCTGGAACTCGGCGGCAAGTCGCCGAACATCGTCTTTGCCGATGCCGATCTCGAAGACCGGGTCACCGGCAGCGTGCTCGAATGCTTCAACAATTCCGGCCAGTCCTGCGACGCGCCGACCCGCATGCTGGTCGAGCGCAGCGTCTATAACCAGGTGGTCGAGATCGCCAAGCGCGTCGGCCGTGAGGCCAAGGTTGGTGACCCGACGCAGGAAGGCAGCCACATCGGGCCGCTTGTCAGCGACGTCCAGTTTGGCCGGGTGCAGGCGCTGATCGAGGCAGGTATTGCCGAGGGCGCGCGCCTGCTCGTCGGCGGTGCCGGCAAGCCCGAGGGCTTCGAGACCGGTTACTTCGTCAAGCCGACGATCTTTGCCGACGTCAACAACGACATGCGCATTGCCCGCGAGGAGGTGTTCGGTCCGGTGCTTGCAATCATCCCCTTCGACACCGAGGAGGAAGCGATCGCCGTTGCCAACGACACCAATTACGGTCTTGCCGCCTATGTGCAGACGGGCGATCCGAAGCGGGCCGAGCGCGTCGCAGCGCGCCTTCGCGCCGGCATGGTGCACATCAATGGCGGCCCGCACCGATACGGCAGCCCCTTTGGCGGCTACAAGCAGTCGGGCAACGGCCGTGAGGGCGGCATGTTCGGTCTTGAGGATTTCCTCGAAGTGAAGACCGTGCACGTTCCTGACGCTGCCTGAGGAGACGAAGCAGCGCGTCTAACCGACGGAAAAACCGGCGGCCGCTCCGCTTGTGCAGGGCGGCCGCCATTGATCGGGTGGGCGATTTATTGCGACTGTCGCCAATGCCGGTCTTCTGCTAGCTGCCTCGTTGAGGGCGCGATGGTCGCCTGCAAGCAGAACAGCGACATTGACGTGACCCCAGTACCCGCCACCGTTTCCTCCCAAAACCGTCTCGCCATGGCCGCACTGCTGATCGGCGGCGCTGCGATCGGCGGTTCGCCGATCTTCGTGCGGTTGTCGGAGGTTGGGCCGATGGCGACCGCTTTCTGGCGGGTGGCGCTGGCGCTGATCCCGCTGCTTGCCTGGTCGTGGTTTCGCGGCGAGGGCGACAACGACCGGCGCCCGCAAAAGCTCTCGGAATACGCGCTGCTGATCCTGCCCGGGGTGTTTCTCGCCATCGATCTCGCGGCCTGGCACTATGCGCTGACGAAGACGTCGGTCGCCAATGCGACGCTGCTTGCCAACCTTGCGCCGGTCTTCGTGACGCTTGCCAGCTGGCTTCTGTTCCGGGCGCGGATCAGCGCTGTCTTTGCCATCGGGCTGGTGACGGCAGTCGTCGGGGTGGTGACGCTCAAGGGCGGGCCGATGGCGCTTGGCGAGGGCAATCTGCTGGGCGATGGCGTCGCCGTCGTCGCGGCGATGTTCTACGCGGGCTATATCCTGGCGATCGGCCGGCTGCGCAGCCTGTTCAGCACGATCAGGATCATGGTCTGGAGTACGGCTTCGGCGGCTATCTGCATGCTGCCGATCGTGCTTCTGTCGGAGCCGACGCTGTTACCGCCGACTGCCTTCGGCTGGGCGATGCTGTTCGGCCTTGCCTTCGTCAGCCATGCCGGCGGGCAGGTGGCGATCACCTATGCGCTCGCCTATCTGCCGCCCGCCTTTTCCTCGCTGACCCTGCTGTTGCAGCCGGTTGTGGCCGCGATCCTCGCCTGGATCCTGCTTGCCGAACCGGTCGGCCTGATGCAGGCGATCGGCGGGGCGATCGTACTTGTCGGCATCCTGATCGCGCGGCGCGGGTAACACCGCGCGAGTTCCCAGTTGCGACAAAGTCTCAGAGGCCCGGCGGCGTGAAGTTGGCCAGCCGTTCTTCGAGCTTGCGGATCGTCTCGGCATCCGCATTGGCAAAGGCAAAACGCAGGTAGTTTTCCTGGCCCTCGCCGAAATAGTCGCCCGGCAGGCAGACGACGCCGGCGAGCTTGGCCAGTTTCTCGGCGATGAACTGCGAATCGATATCGGGGAAAGGGTGGCGGACATAGGCGAAATAGGCGCCGACCGCCTGCAGCTTCCACTTCGGCAGGCGGCTCATGACGTCCCTGAGTGCATCGGCACGCGCCGCGATCTCGGCGCGGTTGGCCTGGCGCCAGTCGGCAAGTGCGGGAATGGCCTTCGCGACCGCCGCCTGGGCTGAACGCGGCGCGCAGATCTGCAAATTGTCCATGATCTTCGTCACCTGCTCGATTACTTTGGGACCGGCGGTGATGGCGCCGAGGCGATGTCCGGGAATGCAGAAGGACTTGGAGAAGCTGTAGAGGCCGATGAAGCTGTCCTGCCAGCCTTCGGTGGCCAGAAGGCCGTGCGGGGCAACGGAAGCATCCGGCAGGAAGTCGCGATAGGTTTCGTCGAGGATCAGCCAGACGCCCTTGGCGCGGCAGGCCTGGTGGATGCGGGCGAGCAGTTCCGGCGGGTAAACGGCGCCGGTCGGATTGTTGGGCGAGACGAGCGCGAGCGCACGGATGCCTGGGCGAAGGGCTGCGGCGATCGCGTCGACTTCGGGCAGGAAGCCGGCGCCGGCGTCGCAGGGGACCAGCTCGACGTTGATGCCGAGCATCGACAGCGTCGTTTCCTGGTTGAAGTAGTAGGGGTTGGTCATCAGGATCGTATCGCCAGCGCCGGCAATCGCCATCGCCGTGCAGATGAAGGCCTGATTGCAGCCCGAGGTGATGTGGATGTTATCGGCCGTGACCGCAGCACCATAGAGTTCGGCGACGTGCGCGGCGTAGGCCTCGCGCAGCGCCGCTTCGCCCTCGATCGCGCCATAGCCGGTGTAGGCCGTCGAAGCCGCAGCCTCGCCGAGCCAGGACAGCATGTCCGGATGGGCGGGATAGCCGGGCACGGCCTGCGACAGGTCGATCAGCGGGCCACGGGAGCCGTCGTAGGATTTCGCCCAGGCCAGCACCGAGGGTACGGGCGGCGGCGAGAGCTTTTCGACGAGCGGGTTGAAATGCGGCATGGCGGGTGTTCCTGTAGGTTAGGCCTTGGCTTTGCGTTTCTGCGGGCGTTCGGGGCGGCGGGTGCTGCTCGGCGCCGAGACCGGCTGAAAACTGTCCTTGCCCGATTTACGATCTGTCGGCTCGGATTTCGAGGTGCGGCTGCGAATAATCGTACGCGCCGATGTCTGTAGTTCCGGCATCGGGTCGCTTTCGAGCGTCGCGAACATCCAGTCGATGAAGATGCGCACGATTGGTGCTGCCAGCACCTCGTTGCGGCAGGCGACGAAGAAGGCGTCATTGGCGGGCACGGTCAGGTCGAAGGGCGCGATCAATTCGCCGCGCGCGATCAGGCTTCCGGCGGTAATCGTGTCGCCGAGTGCGACGCCCTGGTTGTGCAGCGCCGCTTCGGTCGAAAGCCGGGCATCGCTCATGAAATGCTGCTGCCCGCGCTGCAGGTCGCTGGCGTCGGCTGCGGCAAGCCAGGTGTTCCACTCACGGCCGTCGTCGCCATGCAGCATCACATGATCGCGCAGATCGCGCACCGAGCGTAGGGGGCGCATGTTGAGCAGCGTCGGGCTGACGACCGGAAAAAGTTCGAGCCGGCTCCAGAGCTTGGCCCAGGTGCCGGACCAGTTACCGTCGCCATAGATCAGGCAGACGTCGACATCGGGCGAATGCAGATAGGCCTCGTCGTTCGAGGCGATCAGAGTCAGGCGGACGTCCGGATAGTGCTCCGTGAAGAGATGCAGCCGCGGGATCAGCCAGAAGGAGAGAAGCGCCGGGACGCAGGTGATCCGCAGTTCGCCGCTCGTCGTCGGTCGCGTCATCGCTGCCGTTGCGGCGGCAATCTCGGCAAAGGCATGGGTGACGGCCGGCAAGAGCAGCGCGCCCTGCGGCGTCAGCTTCAGCCGCTTGCCGCCGCGCTCGAACAGGGCCGCCTTGACCGAGAGTTCGAGCGCCCGGATCTGGTGACTGATCGCCCCGTGGGTGACGTTGAGTTCGCGGGCAGCTGCCGAAACGGAGCCCCGTCGCGCCGTCGCTTCGAAGGCACGCAAGGGGTTGAGCGGTGGCAGGCGGCTGGACAAATCTGCGGGTTCCGGCTGAACTCAGTATGTGAATTTTTCTCACACGAAACGCTATAACAATGTCAATTGATTTTCCAGAGGAATTGCCGCCTAATATTGATCAACAAAGGCGAAAACGCCTGGGGAACATGATCGTGCCGGACGAGCCGGCTCCATCCGCAGCGAGATATCTGTGGCGCCTTTGCGCGCATGCCTCAGGCTATGGATGACGGAGGACCTCATGGCCTGGAACGACAACAAGCTTGCCGAACTGAAGGCGAAATACGGCGAAAGCCATGGCGGCGAGCTGTTCGACCCGACCTTCCGCAAGGTCGCCGACAAGATCTTCAACAAGAGCGGCACACGGCTTGCGCCGTATTCCGGCATCCCGACCTTTTTGACCGCCCCGCACATGCCGGTTGACGCGGAAAACCCAGATTTCGGCAATCTGCAGGTGGCGATCGTCGGTATTCCCATGGATCTCGGCGTCACCAACCGTCCGGGCTCGCGCTTCGGACCGCGGGCGCTGCGGTCGATCGAGCGCATCGGTCCCTACAACCATGTGCTCGGCTGCACGCCGGTACAGGAACTGCGTGTTGCCGATATCGGCGACGTGCCGTTCCAGAGCCGCTATCGGCTGGAACTCAGCCACGAGGATATCGAAAAGCGCATCAACCAGATCGTCGACGCCGGCGTTCTGCCGCTGTCGGTCGGCGGCGACCACTCGATCACCCATCCGATCCTCAAAGCCGTCGGCAAGAAGCGTCCGGTCGGCATGATCCATATCGACGCCCATTGCGACACCGGCGGCGCCTACGACCTCACGAAGTTCCACCATGGCGGCCCGTTCCGCAACGCGGTGCTCGACGGCGTTCTCGACCCGACCCGCGTGGTGCAGATCGGCATTCGCGGCTCGGCGGAGTACCTCTGGGAGTTCTCCTACGAGTCCGGCATGACCGTCATCCACGCCGAGGAAGTGACCGGTCTTGGCATTCCCGCGATCATCGAGAAGGCGAAAAAGATCGTCGGCGACGGCCCGACCTATCTTTCCTTCGACATCGACAGCCTCGATCCGTCCTTCGCGCCGGGAACCGGTACGCCTGAAGTCGGTGGCCTCACCACCCGCGAGGTGCTGGAACTGATCCGTGGTCTCAAGGGCATCAACCTTGTCGGTGGCGACGTCGTCGAGGTGGCGCCGCAGTACGACTCGACCACCAACACGGCCCACGCCGGCGCGCAGGTGCTGTTCGAGATCCTGAGCCTCATGGTCTTCAGCCCGGCGATTACGGGCAAGCCTGCCTAAAGCAGCCAACAAGTTCGTCGGCTGCCGGACCGGAAACGGCAGTCGACCACCAGACGTCACAATCACAAAGCTTCCGGGTAGGGGAATTCCAATGACGATCCATTCGAAACTGAAGACAGCCTTCGCCGCCGCCCTGATGCTGGGTGCTGCCGCCGGTATCGCCAAGGCAGACGCGCTTGCTGATATCAAGTCGGCCGGCCAGATCAATGTCGGCATCTTCTCCGACTTCCCGCCCTTCTCCTCGGCGAGCGCCGACATGAGCATCAAGGGCTATGACATCGACGTGGCCCAGCAGATCGCCGATAGCCTCGGCGTCAAGCTCAACCTCGTCAGCGTCACCGGCCAGAACCGCATTCCCTATCTGAACGACAAGCGCGTCGACATCCTGATGAGCGTCGGCTTCTCCAAGGAACGTGCCGAGGTGATCGACTTCGCTGCGGCCTATGCGCCTTACTACATCGCCGTCATCGGTCCGGCCGAACTGAAGGTCGCCGGCAAGGAAGACCTTGCGGAGAAGACCATTGCCGTCAACCGCGGCACGCTGGAAGACACCTCGCTCACCGAGGCAGCACCTGCCAATGCCGACATCCAGCGCTTCGACAACTACAATGCTGTCATCCAGGCCTTCATCTCCGGTCAGACGCAACTGATGGTCGTCGGCAACGACGTCGGCGCCCAGGTGCTGGCACGCCAGGAGGCGCTGAAGCCGGAGCAGAAGTTCCAGCTTTTGACCTCGCCGTCGCATATCGGCCTCAACAAGAACGAAGAGGGGCTGAAGACCGCGGTCAACGACGTGGTCGCCAAGATGCTCGCCGACGGCAAGCTGAACGCGAGCTCGGAAGCCTGGCTGAAAACGCCCCTCAACCCCGAGAACCTCAAGGACTAACAAGCCTGATGGCCGCGGGGGGCAATCCCCTCGCGGCCCGCTTGAGGAAAGGTTGCGACGATGGGCTACGGCCTCAGCTTCGGTTGGCTCAAGGACGCCGCGGGCGCGATTGCCCATGGCGCGGCCATGACCGTGTTCCTGATCGCCTGCACCACGGTGCTCGGCATCCTGATCAGCATTCTCTTTGCCGCCGCCCGCCGCAGCCGCTACGGGCTGTTGCGCAAGGCGGTGGCCGTCTATGTCGAAGTCGTCAGGAACACGCCGTTCCTGGTGCAGCTGTTCTTCATCTATTTCGGTCTGCCGAGCCTCGGCATAAGGCTCGACCCGATCGTCGCTGCGATCGTCGCGATGACGCTCAACATGGCCGCCTATACGACCGAGATCGTCGGCGCCGGCCTCGATGCCGTGCCGAAGGGGCAGAGTGAGGCGGCGTTTGCGCTGGGGCTGAAGCAGAGGCAGGTCTTCATCAAGATCATCCTGCCGCAGGCGCTGAAGGTGATCTTCCCGGCGCTGACCAGCCAGGTCATCATCATGATGCTGGAATCGGCCGTCGTCTCGCAGATCGCAGTCAGGGAGCTGGCGCATGAGGCGGACCTGCTGCAGGCGCGCACCTTCCGCTCGTTCGAGACCTATTTCGTCGTCACGCTGATCTATCTTGGCCTGTCGATGGCCGTGCGCCGACTGTTCGTCGCCGGTGGCCGCCGCGTGCTTGGAGCGGGCGTGTCATGATCGAGTTCACCTTCTGGGACATCCTGCGCAACCTGATCTTCGCCACCCGCTGGACCGTGCTTCTGTCGGCCGTCGCCTTTGCCGGCGGTGCAGCGGTCGGGCTTGCGATCCTCGCCGCGCGCATTTCAGAGCGTCCGTGGCTGCGCCGTTTCGGCTCCGGCTACATCGCGCTCTTCCAGGGCACGCCGCTTTTGATGCAGCTGTTCCTGATGTTCTTCGGCCTGCCGATGCTGGGTTTCCGGATCGAACCCTGGACGGCGGCGGCCCTCGGGCTCACCTTCTACGCCAGCGCCTATCTCGCCGAGATCTGGCGCGGCGGGGTGGAAGCACTGCCGCGCGGGCAGTGGGATGCTGGCGCAAGCCTCGGGCTGCACCGGTTGCAGGAACTGCGCCTCGTGATCCTGCCGCAGGCCTTCGCCATCACTCGGCCGGCCGCCGTCGGCTTCCTTGTACAGTTGATCAAAAGCACCGCGCTCACATCGATCATCGGCTTCGAGGAGCTTCTCAGGACCGCCAATGCGATCAATAATGCCACCTTCGAACCTTTCACGGTCTATGGGCTGGTCGCGGTGATCTTCTTCGTGCTGTGTTATCCGCTGACACAATATGCGCGCATGCTGGAGCGGAGGGCTCCGGCGCACTAGGGCGCCATTTCGGGTGCGAGCGGATCGCGCTGAGCACTGAAAACATGTAAGGAATCAACTACAACAGGGAACGAGGCGGCAAACGCCGAAACAAAGGAGAACGAGAATGATCACCACTCCCATTAAGCGCCGGACGCTGCTCGGCGCCGGTCTTGCCGGCGCCTCGATGCTGGCAATGCCGTCGATCCTGCGCGCGCAGGACAAGTCGCTGAAGGTCGGCGTCTATGGCGGCTACTTCAAGGATTCGTTCGACAAGAACATCTTCCCGGAGTTCACCAAGGCAACCGGCATCGCGGTTGAATCGATCGCCGAACCCACCGGTGAAGCCTGGCTCGTCCAGCTCGAGCAGGCTGCCCGCGCCGGCCAGGCGCCGGCCGATGTTTCGATGATGTCGCAGGTCGCGATGCTGAAGGGTCAGTCGACCGACCTCTGGACGCCGCTCGACACGACTAAGATCAAGAACGCCTCGAACCTGATTGACCGCTTCGTCAACAAGTATCCGGATGGACGCATCGCCGGCATCGGCGCCGTCTCCTGGTACATCACGCTGGTCACCAACACCGACGTCTACAAGGAAGCGCCGACCTCCTGGTCCGCTTTCTGGGATCCGGCGAACGCCGACAAGCTCGGCCTGCTTGCGCTCGTCTCCAACTCCTTCCTGCTTGAAGTGACGGCCAAGACCTTCATGGGCGGCACCAATGCGCTGGACACGGAAGAAGGGCTGCTCAAGGCGTTCGAGAAGCTTGCCGAAGTCAAACCGAACGTCCGCCTCTGGTACCGCGACGAGGCTCAATTCGAGCAGTCGCTGAAGTCGGGCGAAATCCCGATGGGCCAGTATTATCACGACGTGACGGGCCTTGCCGCAGCCGACGGCCATCCGGTTCGCTCCACCTTCCCGAAGGAAGGCGGCATCCAGGATTCCGGTTGCTGGGCGCTGTCGCGCGCTTCGCAGAAGTCGGAAGAGGCGCATATCTTCATCGACTACATGTGCCAGCCTTCGATCCAGGCGACGCTGTCGCGCAAGGTCGGCACGTCGCCGACCGTCAAGCGCGAAGTAACCGATCTCACCGACAAGGAATTCGCAGCCGTTTCGTCCGACATCGAGCCGATCGTACCGCGCTACGATCTCTACCAGACCAAGTCGGATTGGTTGAACCAGAAGTGGACCGAGCTGATCGTCGGCTGATCCCACCCGCTCCCCGGAAAGTCGGGGAGCGCCGCAATCTAACGACGGGGAGGGGCCTTGCCGGCCACTCCCCGCCTAAAACCCTCCCATGAGGCGGAGGGGACCATCCTCGCGGAGTCACAATGTCCGGACTTGCCCTTCAAAACGTCGTCAAGGAATTCGGAGCCTTCAGGGCCGTCAACAATGTCGATCTGACCGTGCCGCACGGCACCTTCGTCTGCATGCTCGGACCATCCGGCTGCGGCAAGACCACGCTGCTGCGCATGATCGCCGGCCTCGACCTGCCGACCGGT
Source organism: Ensifer sp. MJa1 (assembly GCF_037026475.1). Lineage (NCBI taxonomy): Bacteria > Pseudomonadati > Pseudomonadota > Alphaproteobacteria > Hyphomicrobiales > Rhizobiaceae > Ensifer > Ensifer sp. MJa1. Next base: position 48,396 of record NZ_JAKUMO010000017.1, read on the forward strand.
GGGGCGATCAGACTCGACAGCGAGGACATCACCCGCGTGCCGACGCACAAGCGCAATCTCGGCATGGTGTTCCAGTCGCTGGCGCTGTTTCCGCACCTGACCGTCGGCGAAAATATCGCCTACCCCTTGCGCATTCGCGGCGTTGCCAAGGAAGACCAGAAGAAGCGCGTCGACGAGTTGCTCGCGATGATCCATCTTTCCGGTTATGCCGACCGTCCGGTTGCCAAGCTCTCCGGCGGCCAGCGCCAGCGTGTGGCGATTGCGCGGGCGCTGTCGATCTCGCCGAAACTGTTCCTGCTCGATGAGCCGCTGTCGGCACTCGACGCCAAGCTGCGCGAGGCGATGCAGGTGGAACTGCGGCAGCTGCAGCAGCAGCTCGGCATCACCACCATCGTCGTCACCCACGACCAGCGCGAAGCGATGACCATGGCCGACACCGTCGTCGTCATGAGCGGCGGCGAGATCCGCCAGGCCGCTTCGCCGATCGAAATTTATCGCCGCCCGGCCGACAGCTTCGTCGCCGACTTCATCGGCCAGACCAACCTTCTCGATGTCCAGGCCGACAGCACCGGCCGCGCCGAGGTGCTTGGCCACGTGGTGCCCGGCCTTACCCTGCCGGCCGGCTCCAACAAGGGCATGCTGTCGGTTCGCCCGGAGGACGTGCACCTGACCGCGCCCGGCGTTGGCGCGCTCACCGGCAAGGTCACCTTCGTGCGCGATCTCGGCGGCACGATCGAAACCTTCGTCGACATCGACGGCCGCCAGATCGTCGCCGTCTCGACGCCGCGCGAGCGGCCGGAGGTCACCGTTGGCCAGGAGGTCGGCATCGCGCTTACTCCCGATGTCTGCGTGGTGCTGAAGAAATGAGACGCGAACCGCCCCAGACCCTCGGCGATTACGCGCCGCTCCTCTTTCCCGCGGCGATGCTCACCATCTTCTTCGTCGTGCCCTTCGGCACGATGATCGCCGTCAGTTTCTTCCAGCGCCAGCAGGGCGGCTTTTACACGCCGGCCTTCGTCTTCGACAATTACGCCCGCTTCCTCTCCGTCTTTTTCGGCGGCGTGCTCGGCTTCTCGCTGATGCTCGCCGTCGTCGTCGCCATCTGCTGCGTCGTGCTCGCCTTGCCCTTCACCTATATGCTGACGCGCATGGCGCGCAACGTGCAGGTGGTCTGGCTGGTGGCGCTCCTGTCGATCCTGTCGCTGTCGGAAGTCATCATCGGCTTTGCCTGGTCGACGCTGTTTTCGCGCACCGCAGGCATTACCAACATCCTCGTGGCACTCGGCATCATGGCCGAGGCCAAGGCCTTGACGCCAAGCTTTGGCGCCGTCCTGACCGGCATGGTCTACCAGGCCTTCCCCTATACGGTACTGGTGCTCTTCCCGGCGCTCGTGCGCCTCGATCCGACATTGACGGAAGCGGCCCGCACACTCGGCGCCTCGCCGCTCAAGGCCTTCTTCACCGTGGTCGTGCCGGCGCTGCGCAACACCATCACCGCGACCCTGATCATGGTCTTCATCTTCGCGCTCGGCTCCTATCTGTTGCCGCAGCTTCTCGGCCGGCCGCAGCACTGGACGCTGTCGGTGCTGATCACCGACCAGGCGATCTACCAGTCGAACATGCCTTTTGCCGCCGCCATGGCGGTGTTCCTGGTGCTCGTCACGCTCGGGCTCGTGGCGCTCACCGTGATTGCCGGACGCAAGGGAGAAGCGGCATGACCTCGATCTTCCGCAAAGCCTATTTTTTCCTGATCGGGCTGTTCCTGTCGCTGCCGCTGATCGTCGTTGCCGGCGTCTCGGTCAACCAGAAGCAGACGCTCGCCTTTCCGCCGCAGGGCTTTTCGCTCTCCTGGTATGGCGAAATCTTCCTCAATCCGGAATGGCGCAACGCGCTTTTCGCCTCGGTGACGCTCGCCGTGCTTTCGGCAGCACTTGCCGTCGCGATCGCGCTGCCGCTCTCCTGGTTCCTGTGGCGGCGGATCGCCCCGTGGGCGAACATCTTCCAGCTTCTCGGCGTTGCGCCCTTCACGCTGCCGCCGGTCATCACCGCGCTCGGCATGCTCACCTTCTGGGCGACGGTCGGCTTCTACGGCCAGCCATGGACGGCCGTCGTCAGTCACGCGATCTTCTTCGTGACGCTGCCTTTGGTCACGCTGTCGCTTGGCTTCACGTCGATCGACCGTTCGCTGGTTGAGGCCGCATCGACCATGGGCGCTGACGAGCGCACGATCTTCCGCACCGTCGTGCTGCCGCTGATCCTGCCCTATATCGTCTCGGGCTACGCCTTTGCCTTCGTGCTGTCGCTCAACGAATACATCGTTGCCTACATGACGGTCGGCTTCACCGTCGAAACGCTGCCGATCAAGATCTTCAACGCGCTGCGTTACGGCTATACGCCGACCATGGCCTCGGTGACGATCCTGTTCGTCACGACGGCTGCGGTGATTTTCGGCCTCGTCGCCCGCTTCGGCGATCTGCCGAAGCTGCTCGGCGCCATGTCGTCGGATGGAAAATGATGAAGCTCGCGGCTCTCCAGATGCAATCGGCGGCGGGTGACATTGCCGCCAACCTCGACCAGATCGCCCGTGCCGCCGCGGAAGCCGCAGCGAAGGGCGCGACGCTGTTGCTGACGCCCGAGCTCGGCATCACCGGCTACGGCGCCGGCGAGGCGCTGACGGCGCTTGCCGAGGCGCCGGATGGCGCGATCGTCCAGCGCCTCAAGTCGATTTCGTCCGACACCGGCATTGCTGTTATTGCCGGCTTTGCCGAGCGCGATGGCAAGGATGTCTACAACAGCGCCGTGTATGTCGACGGCGAGGCGGCACCGGTCGTCTACCGCAAGTCCCATCTCTATGGCGACTACGAGCGCGCGATCTTCAGGGCGCCGGAGCCGTCGACCCGGCTCTTCGTGCATCGCGGCGTCACCTGCGGCATGCTGATCTGCTACGATGTCGAGTTTCCGGAGAACGTGCGGCGACTGGCGCTCGCCGGCGCCGAGGCAGTGCTGGTGCCGACGGCACTGCCGGCCGGCTGGTCGGGCGATTTCATCGCCGAGCACATGATCCAGACGCGCGCCTTCGAGAACCAGGTGTTCGTCGCCTATATCAATCATCACGGTTCGGACCCGCTGTTCTCGTTTGCGGGCCTTTCGCGGATCGCGGCACCGGATGGGCAGCTGCTGGCCAAGGCCGGGGCAGGGCAGGAAACCATGCTGCTCGTCGATATCGACCCTCGGGTCTACGCAATCTCGCGCCTTGAAAACACCTATCTTGGCGATCTCAATCGGCGCTAAGCGCGCGCCGATTGGCCATCTCACGAGAACGTTCTGTTCTTGATTGGTCCCCTGTCGGAAACGATGCTGCATCCCATATTGTGCTCAACAGCAATGCCAAAGCATTGGAGGCAATCATGAGCTTGCAACTGACTGGGATCCACCACCTGACGGCGATCACCGCCAACGCGCCGGAAAATCTGCGTTTCTACACCGAGGTGCTCGGCCTGCGGCTGGTCAAGAAGACTGTCAACCAGGACGATACCACCGCCTATCACCTCTTCTACGCCGATGGTCGCGCGACGCCCGGAACGGACCTGACCTTCTTCGACTGGCCGGTCGGGCCGGAAGGGCGCGGCACGCACAGCATATCACGCACGGGTCTTCGGGTCGGCAGCGCTGAGAGCGTGCGCTGGTGGAAACAGCGCTTTACCGACCTCAAGGTCACGGCTGATGACGTCGTCGAGATCGATGGCCGCGTCTCGCTCGATTTCGAGGACGGCGAAGGCCAGCGCTTCCGGCTGATCGACGATGGCGGGCTTCAACCTTCGCATCCCTGGGGCAAGAGCCCGGTTGCAGCCGAGCACCAGATCAAGGGTCTTGGGCCGATCACCATCAGCGTGCCCGACATCACCAACACGGAGCTCGTGCTCACCCATGTGATGAACATGAGCAAGGCGCGTACCTATGCTTCGCCGGACGGCGAGGGCGAGGTACATGTCTTCACCATGGGTGAGGGCGGCCCCGCAGCAGAACTGCATGTCGCGGTCCAGCCGGGATTGCCGATTGCCCGGCAGGGTGCCGGCGCCGTGCATCACGTTGCGTTCCGCGCGCCTGACAACGCGGCGCTGACGGAGTGGACGGAGCGGCTCGACGGTTTCCGCCTGCCGTCGAGCGGCGAGGTTGAGCGTTTCTACTTCCGCTCGCTCTATTTCCGCGAGCCGAATGGTGTTTTGTTCGAGATCGCCACGGACGGTCCCGGATTTGCGGTCGACGAGCCGATGGAGACGCTTGGCGAAAGCCTGTCGCTGCCGCCGTTTCTGGAGCCCAAGCGCGCCCACATCGAGGCTCGACTGAAGCCGCTCAGATAAACGTGACGATGAAGCCGGGGATTTCCCCGGCTTCTTTCTTCCTATCTCACTGATCCAGTTTGACTATCGGCGCGGACCCATGACGATGGTCGAAGCGTTAGTTGTTTGTGGCGCACGTAGCGAGCTGCGCACAGAGTGAAAGGATCAGGCGCAATGACAAAAATCCTCGGCATATCCGGCAGCCTGCGCAAGGCGTCGTTCAACACTGGCCTGATGCGGGCGGCGGCTGGAGATGTGCCTGCCGGGATCGAGTTCGAGACCGCGACGCTGCACGGCATTCCGCTTTACGACGGCGACCTCGAAGCTGAGAGCGGCATTCCGGAAGCGGTGACGGCGCTGAAGCAGAAGGTGATCGCTGCCGATGGCGTCATTCTGTTCACGCCCGAGTATAACAACTCGATCCCCGGCGTGTTCAAGAACGCGATCGACTGGATGAGCCGGCCTTCCGCCGATATCGCCAGGGTGTTTCGCGGTCATCCCTTCACGCTTGCCGGCACCTCGCCCGGCAATTTCGGCACCATCCTCAGCCAGAACGCCTGGCTGCCCGTCATGCACACGCTCGGCGCCGAACTCTGGTCGGGCAAGCGGCTGATGTTGCCGAAGGCGGATACGTTGTTTGATGCCGAGGGCAATCTGACGGATGAGGCCGCCCGCGACCGGCTTGCCGCTTTCGTCAAGGCGTTCGCGGATTTTGCCGGGGCGGCGAAGAACGCTTGAGGCGACGGCCAACGCTTGGGGAACCAAGCTCTCGACCTGTCATCCTCGGGCTTGACCCGAGGATCCAGAGGCCGTCTTGAGCTTGGTGGCCCGCGGGTGGATGTTCGGGTCAAGCCCGAGCATGGCGAAAGAGGGGGAGCCCGGTGGTTGGGGGTGGAACGGGGGCCCGAAGCCTTAAAGCCGCTTTTCCGTCAGCCACTGCTGTATGGCCGCAACATCGGGCGCGCCGATTTCATGCCCCATGTCCAGCTCAACCGCTTTCAGATCCGCGCCGGTGCGGGAAAGCTCCGCCTTCAGGCGCGGCGCGAATTCTCCGTAGCTGTCATGCTCGCCCGTCAAAAGCAGGATGTTCGTTCCCAAAAGATCCGGCGGCGGAACGTCGTCGAGGACGAGCATGGAGCGCATCAGCACGACATTGCGAAGAAGCCCTGGGTGCAACAGCATCAGGGCCACCAGCAGGTTGGCGCCGTTGGAATAGCCGACGAAGACCGTTTTCTCGAGATCGATGCGATAGCCGTCCCTGGCCCCTTCAACGAAGGCGGCGAAGGCCTCGGCTTCCGACCGCGCGTCCTTCTGGTCGAAGGTCGTCGGCGAATAGCGGCGGAACCAGCGTGGCGCTCCTTCCTCGTTTGAGCGGCCGCGAATGCCGACGAGCGTTGCCTCCCGGTCGACCTGGTGGGCCAGGTGCAGAAGCTGTGTCTCATTGGCGCCGCTGCCGTGCAGCAGCATGAAGGTGCGGTCGTCAAGCGTCTGCGGATGGTAGAAGCGATGCACGAAGGGAAGATCGCGCTCGGTCAGCCGCGGTTCTCCCGGCAGCGCGAACTGTGGCATGGCGAGCAGCATTTCTTCCCTGGCAGTGCTGAAATGCGCAGGAACGAAGAGTTCCGTACCGAGCGTTTCCCTGGGCTCGTCGGCCATGAAACCGGGCACGTCGCTTGCGAGTTCATAGAGCGAGCCGCCGGGTTCGCGCACGTAGAGCGAATAGAAGTATTTGCGGTCATGCGCATTGATGGCGCCCGCGCCGTCGCGTTGCAGGTCATCATGCACGCGTTCCACGGCAGCGCGATCCGGAGCGCGGAAGGCAATGTGGTCGATCGTTCCGGTTCCGGGAGCAGATGTCCAGAAGCCGGCCGCGTTGCGCACGTCGATGATGTCGCCGGAGGTAGAGGTCAGGCGACGGATCGTGTCGTTGGAGGCCGTTTCGCTGTAGCCGAAATGCGTTATCAGGAAGCGGGCGGATTCATCAGGCTTCTCGGTGAGGATCGTCGCACCGCGCAGGCGCCGGATCGCGTCTTCCCCGGGGATATCGCGGGTGCTCCACGGAGCAACTGCCGAAACGGCCTCGGTGCCGACGAGCTTGACGATGACGCCGTCCGGGTCCTTCAAGCGCAGCACCGGTTCCCCGAATTCCTGCGACGGACCTGAGGTCGCGATGTTGTACTGCAGCGCGCGGGTCAGCCAGAAGCCGATGCTCTCCGGGCGGATGGCGAAGGCGATCTCGCTCGGCTGGCCATGGCCCACCCGGCCGCGCCCGCCATCCTCCCACATGAGAAAGGTGACGAGTGATCCGGGCGAGCCCTCGGCATCACCGTAAAAGAGGTGCAACTGGTTGGCATCCTCGTAGCCGCCGGTCCGCTTGACGAGCCTGAGCCCCAGGAAGCCGACATAGAAATCGACGTTGGCCTGGACCTTCCGGGCAATCAGCGTGATGTGGTGGATGCCGCTCGTCATGTGTCGTTCCTCATTGATTTGCCTCCACAAAACACGATGCGCCGCGCCGGCGCCAGAAGCGCTGGCGAGAACGCTGTGTTTACGCGCAGAGATCAGTCGCGATCCTGTTCGAGGAACGCCTTGAAGGCCTCGGCATACTTGGGATGCCAGCGCGACAGCGGCGGCCGGTTCTCGACGATGTCGCCAGCCGCCCAAAGGATGCGCCGTTCGTCGGTTGCCCGCGGCACGTCGTTGTCCGGGCAGAGAATGTAGAAATCTCCGCGCGCCAGGCTTTCCATCATGAACTCGACCGTCTGTTCCGAGGTCCAGGCACCGGCCGGCTTTTCCGTGCGGCCACCACCCGTCATCCCGGTATAGACGAAACCCGGGATCAACAGATGGGCGTGAACCTGGCTTCCGGCCGTGTTGCGCAACTCGTGTTCGAGCGCCTCGGTGAAGACCTTTACGCCGGCCTTCGAGACATTGTAGGCCGGGTCGCCGGGTGGCGTGGTGATGCCCTGTTTCGAGCCGGTGTTGATGATCACGGCGGCTTTGCCGTGGGCGATCATGCGCGGGGCGAAGACACGCGAGCCGTTGATCACGCTCCAGAGGTTGACGCCGAGCGTCGTCTCCCAGGCGGCCAGTGGACCGAGAATCGCACTGCCGGGCTGGACACCGGCGTTGTTCATCAGCACGTGCACTTCGCCGAACCGCTGATGCACGCCGCGTTCGAGCGCTTCGATCTCTTCGGGGCGCGAAACATCGGTCGGTATCGCCGCGATGTGTTGCGCCCGGCCCGGCGAAATGGCTGCAACCTCGGCTGCCGCCTTGTCGAGCTTCTCGCCTGCAAGGTCGGTGAGGACGACGCGCATGCCGAGCGAGGCGAAGTGACGGGCAGCCGCAAGGCCGATGCCGGAGGCGGCACCGGTTACAACGGCGAGATTGTTGGGGGCGAAGGCAGGATGCGACATGGCTGGGCTCCTTTGTTTCACCGTCAGAGATAGGACGCCGATGGCCGCCTGTCTATTGGCGGCCATTGAGAAACCGCACACCGGCGAAGCTCCCGAAAGCCGTTTCTTTTCAACGTGGTCCTTGCCTGCAAAGGCACTGGCGCTAGTTTGAATTCTGATAGCGCATCCGCGCCACGCGATCAGAAGAGGTGGTAAACGGCGTGAGCACTCGCAGCGAAAAACGCACGGCTTGCGAAAACTGCCCCTTGCACAAGCTCGACCACTTCCGGGCGTTCACAAGCGAGGAGCTCACCTATGTTTCGAGGTTCAAGATCGGCGAACTCGCGGTGGATGCCGGCGCTACCATCCTGGTGGAAGGGGCTCAAAGCGCGCACCTCTTCACCGTGCTTTCCGGCTGGGGCTTTCGTTACAAGACCCTCGACGACGGCCGCCGCCAGATCCTGAACTATGTCATGCCCGGTGATCTCGTTGGCTTACAAGGCACGCTTATGGGCGAGATGCAGCACTCCATCGAGGCTTTGTCGCCGGTTACGCTCTGTGTGTTCGAGCGCGGCAAGCTCAACCAGCTCTACAAGAATTATCCGGATCTCGCCTATGATCTCACCTGGATCGCGGCGCGCGAGGAGCGCATTCTCGACGAGAACCTCTTGAGTATAGGCCGTCGGTCGGCACTGGAGCGGGCTGCATACCTGCTTGCCTTCCTTTACCAGCGTGCCAAGGCGCTCAATCTCTTCAACAGCGGTCGCGTTGCCATACCGATCAGTCAGCAGCACGTGGCCGACACGCTTGGGCTTTCGATCGTACACACGAACAAGACGCTGAAGAAGCTCGCGGCGCGCGGATTGATCCGTTGGGCAGACAAGGGCTGCGATATCGGTGACGTCGATGGTCTGCTGGCAATCGCCGGATGGGACGGTTACCGCGAGACCAAGCGGCCCTTCATCTGAACGGTGCAAGGATGATGGCGGCGCCGCGCGCCACCATCATGATCGGCCTGCGGATCAGCTGGCGACGATCGCCCGCAGCATCCAAAGCGCCTTTTCATGGAAATCGAGGCGATCGGTCAGCATGTCGGTCGTGACGAGGTCGCCGTTTTCATCGGCCTTGGTACCGGCGTCACGCATGCGGCGCACCGCTGCTTCATGATCGGCGATTAAATCCGCCACCATGTCGGCAGCACTCGTGTGGTTGACGGAGGCGCCGCTCGGGGCAAAGGCCGTCGCCTCGGTCAGCTTTGCGGGGGCGAGGTGACCGAGCGCGCGAATACGTTCGGCGATGACGTCGGTCGCCTGAAACAGCGCGTTGTAGTGTTCTTCGGTCAATTCGTGTAGCGGCTTGAACAATGGGCCGACCACGTTCCAGTGATAGATGTGGCTCTTGATCACCAGCTTGTAGGTGCCTGCAAGGATGTCGGACAGTGCGCCGGCCATCTGTTGGCGATAGGCCTTCTTCAGCCCGATGTCGAATTCCTCGTCCTTGACTTTCGGTTTCAGCACGGAGGCTGCCTGTGCCATTGTCCTGCTCCAGTTCTGTCTCGTGACAATCCGTAAAGACGGCGATCGTACCGGCCGATCCTGATCCGCCCACGGGTGCTGAACGTCGGGGGCAGGCGGTTGTTCCGCTGAAGACCACGGCCGGCGCCACATGTCTTAGTTAAATGCCGGGGCCACTTGAGAAGCCTATAGATCGTCGATATCGGCGCCAAAGCCCTGTCGGCGTGCGCAGCAGGTGGAGTGATTTGAATGGACGAGATTCCACCCCATGTCCGGGCCGTTCTTGTTCTCGAGGACAATTTCATCATTGCGATGGATGCCGAGGAGATCCTGAGCACGCTTGGAGTTTCCGAGGTCACGATCGCGACCAGTGCGGACCAGGCGATGGAAATTCTGGCGCGCCAGGCATTCGATTTTGCGATCCTCGACGTCAGCCTTGATGATCACACGAGCTTTGACGTTGCCGATGCCATGATCGCGCGCGGCATGCCGTTCGGGTTTACCAGCGGCTACGGAGACGCAGAACTGTTTCCGAGGCACCTGCGCGACATTCCGCGGATCGACAAACCCTTCAATGAAAGAACGCTTGGCCAGTTGATTGCGGCGGGAACGCGACAGGGCGAGTGACGACGTCGTTGCGGAACCGTCAGGGCTTGCCGCGAGACACGAACCAGGGATTGGCAAAATCGCTATCGTCCTTCTGGTTGCGCTTGCCGTAGGTGAGCGGCGTGCCTTCCATCGTCAGCGTTTCGCCGCCGGCGGCGCGCAAGACCGCGTCGCCGGCGGCAGTGTCCCATTCCATCGTCCGGCTGAAGCGCGGATAGACGTCGGCGAGCCCCTCGGCGAGAAGACAGAATTTCAGCGATGAACCGACTGCCGTGTAGTCGGAGATGCCGTGCTCCGACAGATAGGCCAGCGTCTCGGCGCTGTTGTGCGAGCGGCTGGCGAGCCCGACCATGCGGTCGCCGCAGCTGCGACAGCCGATGATCGCTTCATGGTCGACCCGGAAGGTTGCGTCGATCACTGCCTTGACCGCCTTGCCGTGGTTTGCGGCGTAGAGAATGCCGAGCGCCGGCGCGTAGACCACGCCCGCGACCGGCGTGCCGTTTTCGATCAGGGCAATGTTGACGGTGAAATCGTCGTGGCGGCCAATGAACTCCTTGGTGCCGTCAAGCGGATCGACCAGGAAGAAGGTGTTGCCGGAGATATCCGGCACCGAGCCGGCGGCGACCGATTCCTCGGCAACGACGGGGATGTCGGGAAAGGCGCGGGCAAGATCCGCAAGGATGATGCGCTCTGCGCAGGCATCGGCATCCGTCACCGGCGAACAGTCCGGCTTGTAGGTCACTTCCGGGCCGGCGTGGTAGATGTCGAGGATCGCTCGACCCGCCGATATCGCCGATTGTTGCAGTACTTCGAGCATTGCCTCTTTCCATCAGTCCGTCACCAAGCCCATAGCATACCGGGGACAAGAAAATACCCATGCATTTTGGCGGTGGCCACATCCGCTTCAAGACTAGCATCGAACCATCCCGCCGTGCAGCAGCCCGCACGATGAGCCGGCGAAGGTTTTTTGCGGCGGCGGGTGGCTTTGCGTCTTTGCTTCCGCGCTTCGGCTGTGCAAATGTGCCGACGCAACTCACCTGGATGCCTTCATGCGCTATTCCGCTTTCTCGCTTGTCAGGAACGCCCTCTCCGGAAACCTGAATTGGAAACCGCAATGGCGCCAGCCGCAGCCGAAGCCGCACTATGATGTGATCATCATCGGCGGCGGCGGGCATGGGCTTTCCACCGCCTACTACCTTGCCAAGGAATTCGGCGTGAAAAACGTCGCGGTGCTGGAGAAGGGCTATCTCGGATCCGGCAATGTCGGGCGCAACACGACGATCGTGCGTTCCAATTACATGCTGCCGGGCAACGAGCCCTTCTACGAGTTCTCGATGAAGCTCTGGGAGGGGCTGGAACAGGACCTCAACTACAATGTGATGCTGTCGCAGCGCGGCGTTATCATGCTCTACCACAGCGATGGCCAGCGCGACGCCTATATCCGCCGCGGCAACGCGATGTGGATGGAAGGGGTGGCGGCCGAACTCATCGAGCGCGAGCAACTGAAGAAGATGATCCCCTTCCTCAATTACGACCATGCGCGCTATCCGATCCTCGGCGGCTTGCTGCAGCGCCGCGCCGGAACGGCCCGGCATGATGCCGTCGCCTGGGGCTATGCCCGTGGTGCCGACCAGCATGGCGTCGATATCATCGAGCATTGCGAAGTGACCGGCATTCGTCGTGAAAACGGCATCGTCGTCGGGGTCGAAACGACCAAGGGCTTCATCGGTTGTGGCAAGCTGGCGCTGGCTGCGGCCGGCAACTCCTCACGTGTCGGCGAAATGGCCGATCTCAAGCTGCCGCTCGAGAGCCATGTGCTGCAAGCCTTTGTTACCGAAGGGCTGAAGCCGTGCATCGATCACGTGATCGTCTATGGCGGCGGTCATTTCTACATTTCGCAGTCGGACAAGGGCGGACTGGTCTTCGGCGCCGAGATCGACGGCTACTCCTCCTATGCCCAGCGCGGCAATCTGGCGACGGCCGAGCACGTCATGGAGGAGGGGGTGACTATGATCCCCGGCCTGTCGCGGGTGCGCGTGCTGCGCGCCTGGGGCGGCGTCATGGACATGAGCATGGACGGGTCGCCGATCATCGACCGCACCTCGATCGACAATCTCTACCTCAACTGCGGCTGGTGCTACGGCGGCTTCAAGGCGACGCCGGCCTCCGGCTACTGCTTTGCCCATCTGATCGCCAAGAACGACACCCACCCGGTGGCGCGCGCCTTGAGGCTCGATCGGTTTGCGCGCGGCTACGCCGTCGACGAGGCCGGTGCCGGCCCGCAGCCCAACCTTCACTGACAATGTCTGGCGGCTGCCCGGCCGCGCGCAACGAACGGGAAGCCGGATCGCGGCTTCAGGATACGGAAAGACAATGGCAAGCCTGATCACCTGCCCACATTGCGGGGTCCGACCGAAGGAAGAGTTCGCGATCCGCGGCGATGCTTCGCGCACCCGACCGGAGCCGCTGGACGCCGATGAGGCGTGGCACGACTACGTCTATGTTCGCGTCAACCCGCGGGGTCGTACCTTCGAGCACTGGCATCATGTCGCCGGCTGTCGCCGCTTCCTCGTGGTCGAGCGCGACACCGCCACCCACGAAGTCTACTCGGTCGTGGATGGCGCCGAGTTGGCACGGAGGGCGCGCCCATGACCGGCTACCGTCTTTCCTCGGGCGGTCTCGTCGATCGCAGCAAACCGCTGAGTTTCTCCTTCGACGGAAAATCCCTGCGGGGCCTTGCCGGCGATACGCTGGCATCGGCGCTGATTGCCAATGATCAGCTTCTCGTTGGCCGCAGCTTCAAGTACCACCGGCCGCGCGGCATCGTCGGTGCCGGCCCGTCCGAGCCCAATGCGCTCGTCACCATCGGCTCCGGCGCGCGTACCGACGCCAACACCAAGGCGACCGTTGCCGAGCTTTATGCTGGGCTCACGGCGCGAAGCCAGAACCGCTGGCCGTCGCTCGGCTTCGATGTCGGCGCGCTCAACGGCCTGCTGTCGCCGTTCCTCGGTGCCGGCTTCTACTACAAGACCTTCATGTGGCCGCGGCAATTCTGGGAACGGGTCTACGAGCCGTTCATCCGCCGCGCCGCCGGTCTCGGTCGGGCGGTCCTGGAGCGGGACCCCGAGAGCTATGAAAAGTCCTGGGCGTTCTGCGACCTCCTCGTCATCGGTGCCGGTCCGGCCGGGCTGATGGCGGCTCTGACGGCGGGGCGGGCCGGGCTTCGCGTCATCCTTGCGGACGAGGACTTCCGACCCGGTGGCTCCCTGCTTTCTACCAACGAAGCCATCGACGGCGCGCCGGCACCGGTCCTTGCTGACCGTGTCGTCGCCGAACTGCAATCGCTGCCCAATGTGACGCTGCTTTCGCGCACCACCATCTTTGGCTGGTATGACGACAATGTCTTCGGTGCGGTCGAACGCGTGCAGAAGCACGTGGCCGAGCCGTCGTCGAAACTCGTGACCGAGCGTGTCTGGCGCGTCGTTGCCAAACGTGCGCTTCTTGCGACCGGGGCCGAGGAGCGACCGCTGGTTTTCGGCGGCAACGATCGTCCGGGGGTGATGATGGCGAGCGCCATGATCACCTATGCGGAACGCTACGGCGTAGCGGTCGGAAAGTCCGTTGCGATCTTTACCAACGGCAGCGCCGGCTATCAGACGGCGCGCGCCCTTTCAGCCAAGGGCGTCACGATCGCGGCGATCGTCGATGCAAGGGGCGAGGCAGGCGACGAGGCGCCGCAAGGCGTTCGGGTCATCCGTTCCGCTTCGATCGTCGATACCAAGGGCAGCAAGCGCCTCAAGGGCGTCGTGGTCGAGCGCTCCGGTTTCGAGGAACTGATCGCCTGCGACGCGCTTGGCATGTCCGGGGGGTGGAGCCCGATTGTCCATCTTTCCTGTCAGCGGGGCGCAAGGCCCGTGTGGTCGGAGGACCTGAAGGCATTCGTCGCACCTGATGTCGGCGGTGGGTTGATCCCGGCCGGTGCTGCAAACGGCATCTATACGCTGGGCGGCTGCCTTGCCGACGGTGCGCAGAAGGCCGCGGCCATTGCCGCCGATCTCGGTTTCAACGCCGCGCAGGCGACGGTGCCGGTCATAGAAGGCGAAAAGTCGCCCTCCTTCACCGCACTCTGGTATGTGCCGGGTGCCAAGTCGAAGGCTTTCGTCGATTTCCAGAACGACGTACATGCAAAGGACCTCGGCCTCGCGCTGCGCGAAGGCTTCGGTCACGTGGAGCACGCCAAGCGCTACACGACCAGCGGCATGGCAACCGACCAGGGCAAGCTCTCCAACATCAATGCCGTCGGCATTCTCGCCGGCATGCGCGGCGTCAGCCCGGCAGAGGTCGGAACCACCACGTTCCGGCCGTTCTATACGCCGGTCTCTTTCGGCGCGCTTGCGGGGACCGCCCGCGACGAACACGCGGCGCCGGCCCGAAAGTCGCCTCTGCACGGCTGGGCCGTGAAGAACGGCGCGAACTTTGTCGAGGCGGGGCTCTGGTATCGCTCAAGCTGGTTCCCGCGTGCCGGAGAGAAGACCTGGCGCGAAAGCGTCGACCGCGAGGTTCTGAACGTCAGGGCCAATGTCGGCCTTTGCGACGTCTCCACGCTCGGCAAGATCGAGGTGTTTGGCGCGGACGCGGCTGAATTCCTCAACCGGCTTTACTGCAACCCGGTGCTGAAGCTTGCCGTTGGCAAGGCGCGCTATGGCCTGATGTTGCGCGAAGACGGTTTCGTCTTCGACGACGGCACGGTCAGCCGCCTCGGCGAGGAGCATTTCTTCGTTACCACCACGACGGCGATGGCCGGCGCGGTCATGGCGCACATGGAATATTGCGCCCAAGCGCTCTGGCCGGAGCTCGAGGTCCGCTTCACCTCGTCGACCGACCAATGGGCGCAGATGGCAATTGCCGGTCCGAAGGCGCGCGCGGTGTTGCAGCACCTCGTCGACGACGACATTTCAGACGACGCATTCCCGTTCCTTGCAGCCCGGACGATCGTTTTGAAGACCGGCGTTTCCGCCCGGCTCTTCCGCATCTCGTTCTCCGGCGAGCTTGCCTTCGAGCTGGCGGTGCCCGCCGGCTACGGCGAAGCCGTTGCGGATCAGATCATGGAGGCCGGGCGGCCGCACGAGATCTGTGCCTATGGTGTCGAGGCACTCAATGTTCTGCGGCTTGAAAAGGGCTTGCTGACCCATGCCGAGTTCGACGGCCGGGTGACGCCCGATGACGCCGGTCTCGGCCGCATGCTGTCGATGCAGAAACCAGACTTCATCGGCAAACGCCTGTCGACCCGCTACGGCCTGACGGCTGCCGACCGCATGCAGCTCGTCGGCCTGAAGCCTGTTGATGCCGACAAGGACATACGCGCCGGCGCGCATCTGCTGAAGGAGGGAACGAAACCCTCGACACTCAACGATCAGGGCTGGGTCAGCTCCGCCGGTTTCTCGCCGGTGCTCGGGCATTCGATCGCGCTTGCCTTCCTGAAGTCCGGCCGCGAGCGTTATGGCGAGAAGGTCGTCGTTTTTGACAAGCTGCGCGATCAGGAGGCGATCGCCGAGGTCTGTGACCCGGTGTTTGTCGATCCGCAAAACCAAAAGCTGAAAGCCTGAGGAGGCGGTGATGGTTCGCGACTACAACAACCGCCACGCTCTGGAGCAGAAGCTGCGCAGCACACCCGCGCCGGCGGCCGCCGATCACCTGATGGTCGGCCATTGGCGCGCGATCGCTACGGTTCTGGCGCGCGCCGGACGGGAAGACGCGGTGCAGCAGGCGATCGCCTCCGAGCCCGATTTGTCTTTGCGCTTCTCGGGACCGGGGGAGTGGCTCGTCGTTTCCGAGGCGGAGGCGCCGAGCGGACTGGTGCGCCGTCTCGAGGCGCTTTGCGATGGCCAGGCCTATGTCGTCAACCAAAGCGATGGACGCGTGCTGCTGCGCATCTTCGGTCCGAACGTCCGCACGATGCTCGCCAAGGGTATCGGCCTTGATCTTCATCCTGCCGTCTTTGCGCTGGGTGGTAGCGCCAACGTGTTGTGCGGTCATATTCAGGTCAATCTTGCCCGAACGGAGGAAGATGCGTTCGAGCTGGTGGTGCCGCGCAGCTTCGCCGAATCGCTGTTCGACGAGTTGATGCGCATGGGGCGGGAGTTCGATCTGACCGCCGCCTTTGCCGACTGAACTGACGGACCGCTTCGGCGCGTTTAAGAGGCCAAATGCGGTCCTGAAAGCGTTTGCGGCATCAAATGCCGCAAACCGGTCGCCCATCCGCCAGCAAACGGCGGAAATGGACAAGCCTCCTTCGCAGCCGTGTCTTTATCGGCGCCGACTTTCTGACTAGGCTTTCGACATTCGCCGCCTGCAGTTCCCTGTCGGAAGACAGGCGGCAGCCGTGCTTGATTTCTTCCTGACAATTTGGCCGCGCCTCCGGCAGGAGCGCGGGAAGATGGAGTGTACGCATGAAAAGCCATGCCAAGGTCGTCGTTATCGGCGGTGGTGTCGTTGGTTGCTCGGTGCTCTACCACCTGACGAAGTTCGGTTGGACCGATGCGGTCCTGCTCGAGCGGTCGGAGCTCACCTCCGGCTCCACCTGGCATGCGGCCGGCGGCATGCACACGATCAACGGCGACCCCAACGTCGCCAAGCTGCAGAAGTACACGGTCGAACTTTACAAGGAAATTCAGGACTATTCCGGCCAGGATGTCGGCCTGCACATGACGTCGGGCATGATGCTGGCCGCCACCAAGGAGCGCTTCGACTGGATGAAGTCGATCCTTGCCAAGGGCCGCTACATGGGGCTCGAAGCCGAGCTTTTGACGCCGAAGGAAGCGCATGACCTGATGCCGCTTCTC
This sequence comes from Ensifer sp. MJa1, assembly GCF_037026475.1. Lineage (NCBI taxonomy): Bacteria > Pseudomonadati > Pseudomonadota > Alphaproteobacteria > Hyphomicrobiales > Rhizobiaceae > Ensifer > Ensifer sp. MJa1. The sequence continues at coordinate 65,096 of NZ_JAKUMO010000017.1, forward strand.
GATCCCGATCAGTTTGTCGGTGCCGTCTTCGATCCGGTCGAGGGGCATCTTGATCCCTACGGCACGACCCACGCCTATGCCAAATCGGCGAAGAAGAACGGTGCGGAGATCTATCTGCACACCAAGGTCGAAGATCTGGTGCAACGCGAGGACGGATCCTGGCGGGTGATCACCAGCCAGGGCGAGATCGTTGCCGAACACGTCGTCAACGCTGCCGGTCTCTGGGCGCGCGAAGTCGGCCGCATGGTTGGTCTCGAACTGCCGGTTCTCGCCATGGAGCACATGTACCTGATCACCGAAGACATGCCCGAGGTGATCGAGTTCAACCAGACGCGCGGCAAGGAGCTGATGCACTGCGTCGATTTCGACGGCGAAATCTACCTGCGTCAGGAACGTCAGGGCATGCTGATGGGCACCTACGAGAAGGCCTGCCGGCCGTGGTCACCCGTCACGACGCCCTGGGATTTCGGACACGAACTTCTGGCCGAAGACATCGACCGCATTTCACCGGAGCTCGAGGTCGGCTTCCGGCACTTCCCGGCCTTCAACAAGGCCGGCATCAAGAAGATCATAAACGGACCCTTCACCTTCTCGCCGGACGGCAATCCGCTCGTCGGTCCGGTGAGGGGCCTCAGGAACTTCTGGTCGGCCTGCGCGGTCATGGCCGGCTTCAGCCAGGGCGGCGGCGTCGGGCTGGCGCTTGCCAACTGGATGATCCACGGTGACCCGGGTTTTGACGTCTTTGCCATGGACGTTGCCCGCTATGGCGACTTTGCGACCCTTGCCTACACCAACGCCAAGGTGCGCGAGAACTACTCGCGCCGCTTCTCGATCCGTTACCCGAACGAGGAGCTGCCGGCGGCAAGGCCGCTTTTGACAACGCCGATCTACGACAGGCTGAAGGCGGCAGGTGCAGTCTTCGGTGCCTCCTACGGTCTGGAAACGCCGCTGTGGTTTGCGCCCGAAGGCGTCAAGGACGCCTTCTCCTGGCGCCGCTCGACCGATTTCGAGACGGTTGGCGCGGAGGCCCGGGCGGTCCGCGAGGGCGTCGGCCTGATGGAAACTTCAGGCTTTGCCAAATATGCGATCACCGGCGGGGGCGCCGAAGCCTGGCTCGACCGCTTACTCGCCTGCCGCATTCCGCACACCGGCCGCATGGCGCTGGCGCCGATGCTGAAGGAAGACGGCAAACTGATCGGCGACTTCACGCTGGCAAAGCTCGGGGAAGGCGATTTCCTGCTGGTCGGCTCGGGCATCGCCGAGGACTATCACATGCGCTGGTTCGAGGCGCATCTGCCCGACGATGGCTCCGTTTCGTTGAGGGCGCTGAATCTGGAACTGGTCGGCCTGTCGATTGCGGGACCGAAGGCGCGCGACGTGCTTGCCAACCTCACCCACCTTGACGTTTCCGATGCGGCCTTCCCGTTCATGGACATTCGCCGCATGGACCTTGGCATGGCGCCGGCGATTGTCGGCCGCGTCAGCTACACCGGCGACCTTGGTTACGAGATCTGGATGAAGCCGGAATACCAGCGCTATCTCTTCGAACTCCTGATGGAGAAGGGGGCGGCGTTTGGCGTGAGGCTGTTCGGCCTTAGGGCGCTGAATGCGCTGCGCGTCGAAAAATCCTTCGGTAGTTGGTCGCGCGAGTACCGGCCGCTTTATGGCCCGGTCGAGGCCGGGCTCAGCCGCTTCGTCGCGACGGGCAAGCGGGCCGATTTCATCGGCAAGGCGGCTGCCGTCACGGAGAAAGCCGAGGGAGGGGCGCTGCGGCTCAGGACCTTCATCATCGAGGCGCGGGATGCCGATGTCATCGGTGACGAGCCGATTTATCTCGACGGCGTGGTGCGCGGCTGGGTGACATCCGGTGGCTATGCGCATGCAAGCGGCGTCTCCGTCGCCATGGGCTACGTTCCCAGGGAAATCGCCGATCGCAGTGACGGCTGGTCGATCGAACTGCTCGGCGAGATCCTGCCGGCGCGCCTCCAGCCGCAGCCGCTGTTCGATGCAAATGGCGAGCGCATGCGCGCCTGAAGAGCGAAGCAGCCCCTGGGCCTGGCTGCGAAACGACCAGGCCGACCGGCAAAGTCGCAGCGCCTTTGCGACTAAAGTTGATGATTTCGCGGGCGAAAGCTGCGGAAGAATTGATTTTTTTGACTTTAAAAGCGCCAAATCGATTTTATCGAGGAAGATTTTGTCAATCTCGCGTTTTTTAGCTTTTCTTTTCGTTTGAAAGAGGTATGGAATCGACCAAACACAGCGCTCAACAATGAGCTCAAAAAACAAGAGACCGGACCTTCAAGGATCTGGTCCAGGGGAAGATTGATGGAGTATTTCGTCCAGCAGCTCGTCAACGGGCTGACTCTTGGGTCTATTTATGGTATGATCGCAATCGGTTATACCATGGTCTATGGCATCATTGGCATGATCAACTTCGCCCATGGCGATATTTTCATGCTCGGCGGCTTCGCCGCTTTGATTGTCTTTCTGATTCTCACGACATTTATCGGCGGTGTTCCGGTTGTGCTTGCGCTGTTGCTGATGATGATCGTCGGCATGCTGACGGCAGGTCTCTGGAACTGGACGATCGAGAAAGTGGCCTACCGGCCATTGCGCGGTTCGTTCCGGCTTGCGCCGCTGATTACCGCGATCGGCATGTCGATTGCGCTCTCGAACTTCATCCAGGTGACGCAGGGCCCGCGCAACAAGCCGATCCCTCCGCTCGTTTCCTCGGTGTACGAGGTCTTCGGCATCACCATTTCGCTGAAGCAGATCATCATCATCATCATTACGGCGATCCTGCTTTCGATCTTCTGGTACATCGTCAACAAGACGCCGCTCGGCCGTGCCCAGCGCGCGACCGAACAGGACCGCAAGATGGCGGCACTGCTTGGTGTTGACGTCGACCGCACCATCTCGGTGACCTTCATCATGGGTGCAGCCCTCGCGGCGGTCGCCGGTACCATGTACCTGATGTACTACGGCGTGGTCGTCTTCACCGACGGTTTCGTTCCTGGCGTCAAGGCGTTCACTGCGGCCGTTCTCGGCGGCATCGGATCGCTGCCGGGCGCCGTTCTCGGCGGACTGCTGATCGGGCTCATCGAGTCCCTTTGGTCGGCCTATTTCACCATCGACTACAAGGACGTCGCGACCTTCTCCATTCTCGCCATCGTCCTGATCTTCAAGCCGTCTGGTATACTCGGACGACCGGAAGTCGAGAAGGTATAATTCCATGGCAAACATTGCTTCTACGACTGCAAGCGCCGGCACTGACGTGACGGCGCGGGCCCTGCGCGAGGCTGTCTTCGCGGGCCTGATTTCTCTCGGCCTCTTCGTGCTGTTCGTCGGTCTCAAGTCCGATCAGAACATCCGCAACGAGCTGATCCTCACCCAGCGCTGGGGCCTGCTTGCGATCTTCGTGATCGTGGCCGCCGTCGGCCGCTTCCTGATGGTGGCCTATGTCCAGCCGGCCATGGCCCGCCGGAAGGCCGCCAAGGCGGAGGCCGAGGATGTGGCGAAAGAGGAAACCTTCTTTAGCCGCCACTTCTCCAAGATCGCGATTGTTGCGCTCATTCTCTACCCGCCCGTGGTTCTTGCGCTCGCTGGCGTCCAGGGCTCGCTGAAGTGGGTCGACAATTTCGGCATCCAGATCCTGATCTACGTGATGCTGGCCTGGGGCTTGAACATCGTCGTCGGTCTGGCCGGTCTGCTTGACCTTGGCTACGTCGCCTTCTACGCGGTCGGCGCCTATTCCTACGCGCTGCTGTCGACCTATTTCGGCCTGTCGTTCTGGATCCTCCTGCCGGTCGCCGGCATCCTTGCCGCCTTCTGGGGTATGATCCTCGGCTTCCCGGTATTGAGGCTCAGGGGTGACTATCTCGCGATCGTCACGCTTGCCTTCGGGGAAATCATCCGACTGGTGCTGATCAACTGGACCGAGGTGACGAAGGGTACGTTCGGCGTCTCCGGCATCGCCAAGGCGACGCTGTTCGGCATCAAGTTCGATGCCTCGAAGGACGGTTTCGCGGCGCTGATGGGCCTGCCGATGTCGTCGGCCTATTACAAGATCTTCCTGTTCTACCTGATCCTGGCGCTCTGCCTGCTGACGGCCTACGTGACGATTCGCTTGCGCCGCATGCCGATCGGCCGCGCCTGGGAGGCGCTGCGCGAGGACGAGATTGCCTGCCGCTCGCTCGGCATCAACACGGTTACGACCAAGCTCACCGCCTTTGCGACGGGCGCGATGTTCGGTGGTATTGCCGGTTCGTTCTTCGCGGTGCGTCAGGGCTTCGTGTCGCCCGAATCCTTCGTCTTCCTGGAATCCGCCGTCATCCTGGCGATCGTGGTTCTGGGTGGCATGGGCTCGCTCGTCGGTATCGCGGTCGCTGCGGCCGTGATGATCGGCGGCACCGAAATCCTGCGTGAACTTTCCTTCCTGAAGATGGTCTTCGGACCGGACTTCACCCCTGAACTCTACCGCATGCTGATCTTTGGCCTGGCCATGGTCGTCGTCATGGTCTGGAAGCCGCGTGGCTTCGTCGGATCGCGCGAACCGACAGCCTTCCTGCACGAACGCAAGGCAGTCTCCGGCAGCTTCACCAAGGAAGGGCACGGCTGATGGCCCGCGAGACGACAACAATGACAAAAGACCCCATTCTCAAGGTTGAGCACCTGTCGATGCGCTTCGGCGGTCTCATGGCCATCAACGACTTCTCCTTCGAAGCCTATCGCGGTGACATCACCGCGCTGATCGGCCCGAACGGTGCGGGCAAGACCACGGTGTTCAACTGCATCACCGGCTTCTACAAGCCGACGATGGGCATGATCACGATGAAGCAGAAGGCCGGCAAGGAATACCTGCTGGAACGCCTGCCGGACTTCGAGATCACCAAGCACGCCAAGGTCGCGCGTACCTTCCAGAACATCCGGATGTTCTCTGGTCTGACGGTGCTCGAAAACCTGCTGGTCGCGCAGCACAACAAGCTGATGCAGGCATCGGGCTACACCTTCCTCGGGCTTCTCGGCTTTCCGGCCTATCGCCAGGCCTCGAAGGAAGCGATCGACCTGGCCAAGCACTGGCTGGAAAAGGCGTCGCTGATCGACCGTGCGGACGATCCGGCGGGTGATCTTTCCTACGGTGCCCAGCGTCGCCTCGAGATCGCCCGGGCCATGTGCACCGGGCCCGAACTCCTATGCCTGGACGAGCCGGCAGCCGGTCTCAACCCGCGCGAATCTCTGGCTCTCAACGAATTGCTGCAGGGGATCCGCGCCGATACCGGCACGTCGATCCTTTTGATCGAACACGACATGTCCGTGGTCATGGAAATTTCCGACCACGTGGTGGTCCTGGAATACGGACAGAAGATTTCCGACGGCACCCCGGATTTCGTGAAGACCGATCCGAAGGTCATCGCGGCCTATCTGGGTGTCGAGGATGAAGAGGTTGAAGAGGTGATCGAACAAATCGAGGAAATCGAAGGCGGGCAGGGGGGCACCAACTGATGACGGCGCCTCTTCTCCAAGTCAAAGCCGTCGAGACTTACTACGGTAACATCCGGGCGCTCAGCGGCGTCGACGTCGAAGTCCACCGCGGCGAGATCGTCTGCCTGATCGGCGCCAACGGCGCCGGCAAGTCGACCCTGATGATGACGATCTGCGGCAGCCCGCAGGCCCGCACCGGTTCGGTGTTCTTCGAAGGCCGCGACATCACCCGCATGCCGACCCACGAGATCGCGCGGCTGCGCATCGCCCAATCGCCGGAAGGTCGACGCATCTTCCCGCGCATGACGGTGTTCGAAAACCTGCAGATGGGTGCGAGCCTCGACAACCTGAAGCACTTCGATCAGGACCTGGAAAAGGTATTTGCCCTGTTTCCGCGCCTGAAGGAACGCCAGGCGCAGCGCGGCGGCACGCTTTCAGGCGGTGAGCAGCAGATGCTGTCGATCGGCCGCGCGCTGATGGCCCGCCCGAAGCTGTTGCTTCTCGACGAGCCGTCGCTCGGTCTCGCGCCGCTGATCGTCAAGGGCATCTTTGAGGCGATCAAGAAACTCAACAAGGAGGAAGGGCTGACAGTCTTCCTCGTCGAGCAGAACGCTTTCGGCGCGCTCAAGCTTTCGAACCGCGGCTATGTGATGGTCAACGGCCGGGTGACGATGAGCGGCACGGGCAAGGATCTGCTCGCCAATCCGGAAGTTCGCGCGGCCTATCTCGAAGGCGGCCGTCATTGACGGGCTGCATCTGGAGCAAGTGACATGCATGGAATTCTCTACGAAGAAGCGTCGATCTGGCAGTTTCTTTTCATCAGCTGCGTGCTTGGCGGCTGGACCGCGTGGCGCACCGGCAAGAGCGTGGCCGAAAGCTGGGAAGGCATGCCGCGGCTGATCCTCTACGTGGCGTTGCTGGGGCTTGGCATCCGCTTCGTCCACCACGCCCTCTTCGAGGGCACGATGTTCAGTCTGCAGTACTATCTCGTGGACACGATCGTGCTTTTGTTGTTTGCTACCGCAGGTTTCCGGTACTACCGGACCAAGCAGATGACCAATAACTACTATTGGCTCTATGAGAAGGCTTCGCCTTTCTCCTGGAAAGCCAAATAAAGGGAACAGCGCGTGCCGGCCGCCGCGGCCGGTGCGAAAGAAACACCGGCGCAACTATGGTGGGCATTGCGCAGGTTGATAACGAGACCCGCTCGAATATTTGGGAGTAACAAGATGAAAAAGTCTCTTCTGTCGGCCGTTGCGCTGACGGCTATGGTTGCCTTCAGCGGCAGCGCCTGGGCTGATATTCTCGTTGGTGTCGCCGGCCCGCTGACTGGCCCGAACGCCGCCTTCGGCGCACAGCTCCAGAAAGGTGCAGAACAGGCCGCTGCCGACATCAACGCGGCTGGTGGTATCAACGGCGAGCAGATCAAGGTTGTGCTGGGCGATGACGTTTCGGACGCCAAGCAGGGCGTTTCGGTTGCCAACAAGTTCGTTGCCGACGGCGTGAAGTTCGTAGTCGGCCACTTCAACTCGGGCGTGTCCATCCCGGCTTCGGAAGTCTATGCCGAAAACGGCATCCTGCAGATCACGCCGGCCTCCACCAACCCGCAGTTCACCGAGCGCGGCCTGTGGAACACCTTCCGCACCTGCGGCCGTGACGACCAGCAGGGCGCCGTTGCCGGTGCTTACCTCGCCGCCAACTTCAAGGACGCGAAGATCGCCGTCATTCACGACAAGACCCCCTATGGTCAGGGCCTTGCCGACGAAACCAAGAAGGGCATGAACGAAGCCGGCCTCACCGAAGCCCTCTACGAAGGCATCAACACCGGTGACAAGGACTTCTCGGCTCTGATCGCCAAGATGAAGGAAGCCGGCGTTTCGATCGTCTACTACGGCGGTCTGCACACCGAAGCTGGCCTGATCATGCGCCAGATGAAGGACCAGGGCCTGAAGGCAACCCTGATGTCGGGCGACGGTATCGTTTCGAACGAACTGGCTTCGATCGCCGGCGACGCCGTTGACGGCACGCTGATGACGTTTGCTCCGGATCCGCGCAAGAACCCGGCCGCCAAGGAACTCGTCGAGAAGTTCCGTGCAGCCGGTTTCGAACCGGAAGCCTACACGCTCTACGCCTATGCCGCTCTGCAGGTCATCGCTGAAGCCGCAAAGGCTTCCGGCGGCAACGATCCGCAGGCAGTCGCCGAAGCTGTCAAGGCCAAGGGCCCGTTCAAGACCGCCATCGGCGAACTCGGCTATGACGAAAAGGGCGACATCACCCGCCCGGACTACGTCATGTACACCTGGAAGAAGGGTGACGACGGCAAGTACAGCTACTTCCAGAACGAGTAGTCTCTGTTCGGGTGCGCTTGAGCGTATCCAAGGACCCGGCGAGCGATCGCCGGGTTTTCTTTTTTAAGAGGTTAGCGCGGCTTGACGGGGCAAGTGCAGCCTACGGCGGGTTTTCAGCCTACTTCAGCAAAGTGTCGCGCAGAACGGAGACTTCGCTGCGCAGTCGCTCGATATCGTCAGGTCCGAGCCGCGTTGCCGCCGCAAGGTCACGCGGCACCTCGGTCGTCTTTTGCCGCATGGCTCTGCCCATATCCGTCAACTTCACTCGAACCTGCCGTTCGTCCGCCTTGTCGCGCGCACGGGCGATATAGCCGGCCGCCTCGAGACGTTTCAGCATCGGCGTGAGCGTGCTCGATTCGAGAAAGAGCCGTTCGCCAAGGCTGCCGACTGTTTGGTCATCTTTCTCCCACAACAGCACCATGACGAGATATTGCGGATAGGTGAGGTCGAGTTCTTCCAGCAGCGGTTTGTAGATGCGCGTGAAGGCGTGGTTTGCGGAATAGACCGCAAAGCAGAGAAAGCTGTCGAGCGTCAGCATCTTATCGTTATCACTGGGTTTCGTACGGGCCATTGCCGCCTCCTGTTGGTGCCATAAAATAAATCGTTCGCGATATAATCGCAAGGCATTGACAGAGGTGCGATCGCGATATAAATGTTTGTGCACGATCTAATCGATAGCGATATAAGACGAGCAGCGGTGCCGCTCTCTTTCACATTTATATATGTCGTGCACGATTTAATCGTTAAGTATGTTTCTCAAGCGGCAAGGCCCGCAGGCAAAAAGGAATCCGTTCCATGAGCAAGGCAGTCAGCAAGGTTGAAACCAACACCATCTCCCGCCGCAACGTACTTTCGGCAGCCTTTGGCGCCGCCGCAACGGCCGCAGCCGTTTCTGCCGTGAACCGCCCAGTCAAGGCCGCGGACGCGCCGGCGGCGGCCGCCGCCGGCAGTGCGCCGCAGGCAGCAGGTGTCTCCGGCAGCCGCATCATTACCCGCGATGGCGTCGAGATCTATTACAAGGACTGGGGCCCGAAGGATGGTCCGGTCGTCGTGCTCAGCCACGGCTGGCCGCTGTCGTCGGACAGCTGGGAGGCGCAGGCCTTTCATCTTGCCGCCAACGGTTTCCGCGTTGTCACTCATGACCGCCGTGGCCATGGCCGCTCGTCGCAGCCCTGGGACGGCAACGACATGGACCACTATGCCGACGACCTCGCCGATCTCATCAATGCGCTCGATCTCAAGGGCATCTTCCTGGCCGGCTTTTCCACCGGCGGCGGCGAAATCAGCCGCTATATCGGCCGCCACGGCACCAGCCGGGTCGCCAAGGCCGGTCTGATCTCGGCGGTGCCGCCGCTGATGGTCAAGACCGACAAGAACCCTGGCGGCCTGCCCAAGGAGGTGTTCGACGGCCTGCAGGCGGCAAGCCTCAAGGATCGCTCGAAGCTCTACCGTGACATCGCGTCCGGTCCGTTCTTCGGTTTCAATCGCCCGGGTGCGGTTGCGTCCGAGGGTATGATCGAGAGCTTCTGGCTGCAGGGCATGACCGCCGGTCACAAGAACACCTATGACTCGATCGTCGCGTTCTCGCAGACCGACTTTACCGAAGACCTGAAGAAGTTCGACGTGCCGACGCTGATCATCCATGGCGACGACGACCAGATCGTGCCGATCGATGCCGCCGCACGGGCATCGAAGAAGCTCGTCCCGCATGCGGAGCTGAAGGTCTATGCCGGTGCCCCGCACGGCATCACCGACACCCACAAGGACGAGCTCAACGCCGATCTGCTCGCCTTTGCAAAGGCGTGAGCGCGCGGTTTTGTCGAGAGGAAAGGGGCGCCGGCGACGGCGCTTCTTTTTTGCTTTTCGAGATAGCTGTTTCGCTTGTCGCGATGGCTGTCGCCGGCCACATTTTCGTGCATTAGATACTCGCGCGCGGCGACTTAAGACCGCAGCGCAAACGATACATGAAGCCGGGAGAGGTGCGGATGGAGTGCCCCTTTTTACCCATGACGATTTCGGTCGGGAGGAAGCCATGAGTTCGAAGCCCCGCATCCTTGTCACCCGTCGCTGGCCGGCGGCGGTGGAGCAGGTGCTTGCCGAGCGGTTCGATGTCGCCTTGAATGAAGGGGACCTGCCGATGTCCGCCGAGGCGCTGGCTGGTGCGCTCAGATCGTATGACGCCGTACTTCCGACCGTTTCGGACCGTCTGCCGGCGGAACTCTTCGGCGGTGGTGGTCTGCGAACGAAGATCCTCGGAAACTACGGCGTCGGCTACAACCACATCGACGTCGCGGCCGCCAAGACAGCGGGCGTCGCCGTCACCAATACACCGGGCGTCCTGACCGATTGCACCGCCGATATCGCCATGACGTTGCTGCTTGCGGTCGCGCGGCGGGCAGGCGAGGGCGAGCGACAGGTCCGCGCCGGCGAATGGACCGGATGGCGCCCGACCCACATGATCGGCAGCAAGGTGACCGGCAAGACGCTTGGCATCATTGGCTTCGGCCGCATCGGCAAGGCGATGGCCAAGCGCTGCCATTTCGGTTTCGACATGGATGTCGTCTTCTACAATCGCTCGCGCATTGAGCCGGCGGAGGCGAGCCGCTATGGCGCCCGTCAACTCGACACCGTCGACGATGTGCTGCGGGTTGCCGATTTCGTGTCGCTGCATTGTCCGGGCGGCGGTGAAAACCGGCATCTGATCAACGCCGAACGGCTGGGCCTGATGAAGGCTGGTGCTTACCTCGTCAATACGGCCCGCGGCGATGTCGTCGATGAGGCGGCACTGATCGCGGCGCTGGAAAATGGTGTCATACGCGGCGCCGGGCTTGATGTCTTTGAGGCGGAGCCAAATGTGCCGGAGCGCTTGCGGAGCCTGGAGAACGTCGTATTGCTGCCGCATCTCGGCAGTGCCACACAGGAGACGCGCGTCGCCATGGGCATGAAGGTGGTCGACAACGTCACGGCCTTCTTCGATGGCCGCGAGCCGCCGGATCGGGTGGCCTGAGAGATTGCCGCATTCCTGTGCACGGCCTGCACGGAAATGCGTCACGATGGCGATTTTCTTTGCAAAACAATAGCTTGACTTGCGGCAGTGCGATGGGGACGATAGCGTCAATTAAACGGTGCCTCCCTGCGATCGAAGCCTGCAGGCACGGCCAACAAAACTTGAAAGCTTGGTTCGGCGAACGGGTATGAGCAACGCGGCAGTCATTGTCCCGCAACGGGCCTGGGGGAAGGGGCGGCTTGTCGCCAAGTCGGCACTCGGCCGTAGCCGCATTGCCGAGCTCTACCAGGAAGGCTGCGCCAAGATAAGGCTGCCAAAGACCTTTGACGCTTCCATGGAGGCGGTGCTGATCAACTCCTCCGGCGGGCTCACGGGCGGTGACCGCATGATCTGGGAGGTGGCGGCCGGGACGGGGACCGAGGTAACGGTCACGACCCAGGCTTGCGAGAAGATCTACAAGGCCAGCGCCGATACTGTCGAGGTCAGTACGCGAATCGACGTCGCCAACGGAGCGCGCGTCGACTGGTTGCCGCAGGAGACGATCCTGTTCGACCGCGCGTCGCTGTCGCGCTCGCTCGAGGTGGATCTGGCCGCCGATGCGACATTTCTGGCGGTGGAAGCCGTTTTGCTTGGCCGCAAGGCGATGGGCGAGGCCGTGGAAGCCGGGCTCTTCCGCGATCGCTGGCGCATTCGCCTCGAGGGGAGGCTTTTGCACGCAGACAATCTCTCGCTTGCCGGCGACGTTGCGAGCCTTGGGCGGCGCGCAGCCGTGCTTGGCGGTGCGGTGGCGTTTGCCACTCTTCTTTTTGTCGGTCCGCAGTGCGAGGCGTTGCTGCCGTGCCTTCGCGGGCTGCTCGATAATCAAACGGGAGTAGGCATCAGCCACCTGCAGGTCGGCGACCGCGACAAGCTGGTCGCCCGCTTTGCTGCGGCTGATGGTTATGCTCTCAGAAAAATCCTGATCCCGGTTATTTCGCACTTGCGCAAGCAGAAGACAGTGCCGAAAGTCTGGGTTCTCTGATGCCTTGAAACTCCGCAAATCCGCTCGGAAAACGCTCCCGTATTTTTCCTGGATTGCTTTGAACAACCGGTGACGACGCATGAATCTTACCCCGCGCGAAAAGGACAAGCTGTTGATTTCCATGGCGGCGATGGTTGCCCGCCGGCGCCTGGAGCGCGGCGTGAAGCTCAACCATCCCGAGGCGATCGCGCTGATTACCGATTTTGTAGTGGAGGGCGCACGCGATGGGCGCTCGGTTGCCGAATTGATGGAAGCGGGTGCCCAGGTGCTGACCCGCGATCAGGTGATGGAGGGGATCGCGGAGATGATCCACGATATCCAGATCGAGGCGACGTTCCCCGACGGCACCAAGCTCGTCACCGTGCACGAGCCGATCCGCTAGGCAGGGCGGCAAGAGCGGGGGCTTCATCGCCGCCCGCTTCCATTTTCCAAACTCAGGAGGCAGGCATGTTGGCTTTGCGCCCGAACTGCGAATGCTGCGACAAGGACCTGCCGCCGGGCAGCCGCGAGGCGATGATCTGCACGTTCGAGTGCACCTTCTGCGCCGACTGTGTCGAGGGAACACTTGGCGGTGTCTGCCCGAATTGCGGCGGCGAATTCACCCGGCGGCCGGTGCGTCCGGCGGCCTTGCTCGAAAAATACCCGGCCTCCACCGAGCGCGTGCTGAAGCCGCAGGGCTGTGCCGCACCAAAGGCTGCATGAGGAGAGAGCCATGATCCCAGGAGAAATCATTGCGGCCGCCGGCGAGATCGAGCTTAACGCAGGCCTCGAGACGGTCACCATCGACGTTTCAAACACCGGCGATCGCCCGATCCAGGTGGGCAGCCACTATCACTTCGCCGAAACCAATGCCGGGCTCGACTTCGACAGGGCTGCCGCCTATGGCAAGCGACTGGACATTCCAGCCGGCACTGCAGTGCGCTTCGAGCCCGGCCAAACGCGGCAGGTGACCTTGATCCCGCTCTCCGGCAAGCGTGAGGTCTATGGCTTCCGCCAGCAGGTGATGGGCAAGTTATGAGACGCCTTGCCGCTCTCGCCCTCGCTCTTGCGCTCCCCTTGGCACCTGCCCAGGCGCAGGACGTCGACTGCCAGAATGCGGTGACGCAGATGGACATGAACATCTGCGCCAACAAGGATTACGAGGCAGCCGATGCCGAGTTGAACAAGGTCTACAAGCAGGCACTTGCGGCAACGAAAGCGCAGGACAAGGAGCTTGCCCAAATCGACGCGAACTATGTCGGTGCCGAGGATGCCCTGAAGAAGGCGCAGCGCGCCTGGATCGGCTACCGGGATGGCCAGTGCGAGCTCTCGGGCTTTGAAGCGCGTGGGGGCTCGATGGAGCCGATGCTGGTCTCCGGCTGCCTGACCGAATTGACCAGGTCCCGCACGAAGGAGCTTCGCGCCATCGTCGAGCCCGAGGGAAACTAGAGCTTGAGCAGCCGGCGTTTGATCATGATCGTGGGTAATGGATCGGTGCCTGACGGCGCAGGCGCGGCGATCGACGCCGCCGATATCGTCGTCCGCTTCAACGATTGCCGTACCGTCGGGTCGGGCGGACAGAAGACCGATATCGTCGCTGTCTGCAACACCGGGCGCCCCGGCCTTGCCATGCTTGGCGGCGGTCGCTGGAAGTCGAGCGCTGCCGTTCGGCAGGCGCGCGAGATCTGGTGCGTGCGCTCAGGCGCCAAGTTCGCCGCCATGCGGCCCGGACTTGGCGAAACGCATCCGGATCTCGACGATTTCTGTGACGACTATACCGTCGGTTTCGAGAGTTTTTGCCGCTCGACCAGCCGCCGCTTTCGCATCGTTCCGGCTGATGTACATGAGCAAGTGGATCGTGACCTCGCTGGATTTTCGCCGGATGCCTATGTCGTGCCGTCGAGCGGCATGATCGTCATCGCGGATATCCTCGCGCATCTGGCGACGCCCGACGACGAGGTCGTCCTTGCCGGTTTCGGCCACAGCGGCTGGCAATGGCATCCCTTTGCTGCCGAGCGCCGTTATGTCGATGCGCTGGCAGCGGGCGGACGCCTGCGCCGCCTCCACCCCCTTTCTTTTTCGTCCCAAGGAGCCTGAACCATGCCCTACAAGATGTCGCGCGCGGCCTATGCCAACATGTTCGGCCCGACGGTCGGCGACAAGGTGCGGCTTGCAGACACCGAGCTCTTCATCGAGGTCGAGAAGGATTTCACCAGCTATGGCGAGGAGGTGAAGTTCGGCGGCGGCAAGGTCATTCGCGACGGCATGGGCCAGAGCCAGGCGACACGCGCCGAAGGCGCCGTCGACACGGTCATCACCAATGCGCTGATCGTCGACCATTGGGGCATCGTCAAAGCGGATATCGGGCTTAAGGACGGGCGGATTGCAGGCATCGGCAAGGCCGGCAATCCGGATACGCAGCCGGGTGTTACCATCGTCGTTGGTCCTGGCACCGAGGTGATCGCCGGCGAAGGCAAGATCGTCACTGCCGGCGGCATGGACAGCCACATTCATTACATCTGCCCGCAGCAGATCGAAGAAGCTCTCGTCAGCGGGCTCACCTGCATGCTCGGCGGCGGCGCAGGCCCGGGACATGGCACGCTTGCGACCACCTGCACCTCCGGTCCCTGGCACCTCGCCCGCATGATCGAGGCGGCCGACGGCTTCCCGATGAACATCGCCTTTGCAGGCAAGGGCAATGCGTCACGGCCGGGCGCGCTGGTCGAAATGGTGCTTGCCGGTGCTACCTCGCTCAAGCTGCATGAGGATTGGGGCTCGACGCCGGCGGCGATCGATTGCTGCCTTGGTGTTGCCGATGAATACGACGTGCAGGTGATGATCCATACGGATACGCTGAACGAAAGCGGTTTCGTCGAGGACACGATCGCGGCGATCAAGGGGCGCACGATCCACGCCTTCCACACGGAAGGAGCAGGGGGCGGCCATGCGCCCGACATCATCAAGATCTGTGGCCAGCCGAACGTCATCCCGTCCTCGACCAATCCGACCCGCCCCTACACCAAGAATACGCTTGCCGAGCACCTGGACATGCTGATGGTCTGCCATCACCTGTCGCCGTCGATCCCCGAGGACATCGCGTTCGCCGAAAGCCGCATCCGCAAGGAGACGATAGCGGCCGAGGACATCCTGCACGATATTGGCGCGTTTTCGATCATCTCGTCTGACAGCCAGGCCATGGGCCGTGTCGGTGAGGTGGCGATCCGCACCTGGCAGACCGCCGACAAGATGAAGCGCCAGCGCGGGCCGCTGTCGCAGGAAACCGGCGACAACGACAATTTCCGGGTGAAGCGCTACATCGCCAAGTACACGATCAATCCGGCGATCGCGCACGGCCTCAGCCACGAGATCGGCTCGCTGGAGGTTGGCAAGCGCGCCGACATCGTCATCTGGAACCCGGCCTTCTTTGGCGTGAAGCCGGACTTCGTGCTGCTTGGCGGTTCGATCGCCATGGCGCCGATGGGCGACCCCAACGCCTCCATCCCGACGCCGCAGCCGGTGCACTACCGGCCGATGTTTGCCGCCTACGGCAAGAACCGCACGAGCTCTTCGGTCACTTTCGTGTCGCAGGCTTCGCTCGACGCCGGGCTTGCTGCCAAGCTCGGCGTTGCCAAGCAGCTTGTCGCGGTGCGCAACACTCGCGGCGGTATCGGCAAGGCCTCGATGATCCACAATAGCCTGACGCCGCATATCGAGGTTGATCCGGAGACTTATGAGGTGCGCGCTGACGGCGAACTCCTGACGTGCGAGCCGGCGACGATCGTACCGATGGCGCAGCGCTACTTCCTGTTTTAAGACGGGTGATGAAGCGTGGCCTGAAATGGGTCCTTTACGGCCTCGTCGTCGTCGTGCTGGCCGTGGTCCTCGGAACGGTGCTGCCACGACCGCTGCTGCCGAGGCCCGCCTCGGCCGCAGGCGCTGGCAGCACGCGCATCCTGGTGCTTTCCGGCCCGATCCACACCGATATCGCCGTGCCCTTGACCGACGATGTTCGGGCCCGGTTCGGCTTCGTCGAAGCGGCGGGCGTACCGATTGCGCATCCCCGGGCACAGTGGTTGATTTTCGGCTGGGGCGGGCGCTCCTTCTACCTGGAGACCCCAACCTGGTCGGAACTGAAGCCGATGCCGGTCCTCAAGGCGCTGACGCTCGACCGATCGGTGATGCATGTCGACATCGCTGGCCGGATCGTCGAGCCGCAGGCCGCTGTCGCCGGCTTCGAACTGGATCAGGCCGGCCTCGAGCGGATGCTAGCCTTCATCTCCAACAGCTTCGCAAGGGACGCCGGCACGGTCGTTCCGGTCGAAGGCTTTTCCTACAATGGCAATGACCGCTTCTTCGATGCCGAGGGCAGCTTCAACGCCCTGCTCGGCTGCAATACCTGGACCGCAAGGGCATTGCGTGAGGCGGGCTTGAGAACAGGCCTCTGGAACCCGGTCCCGCCCAGCCTCGGGCTCTCGCTGCACGTGCTCAATTAACGTTGGTGGGCAGCCATGCGGCTGCCGCATGGCTGCCATGCCCGCATGTGAATCTGGGCCTTTCGTGCTGCACCGCAGCGGTTTCTCCGATAGGAAGACGGCTGATCTTTCCTCGGTCGCCGGCACCCTCCCAAGCCTCCTGACCGAGAGCCGAACTGAAGGAGATGACGATGCTTGGCAGAAAAGTTCCCGCTGTAACGTTCCGTACCCGTGTTCGCGACGAGGCCGTCGGCGGCTCCAATCCGTTCCGTTGGCAGGACGTTTCCTCCGACGATTACTTCGCTGGCAAGCGCGTCGTACTGTTTTCGCTGCCGGGCGCCTTTACGCCGACCTGCTCGACCTACCAGCTTCCCGATTTCGAAAAGCTCAACGCCGATTTCCGCGCCGAAGGCATTGACGAGATCTACTGCATCTCGGTCAACGACGCCTTCGTCATGAACGCCTGGGGCAAGTCGCAGAGCCTCGAAAACGTCAAGCTGATCCCTGATGGTTCGGGCGAATTCACCCGCAAGATGGGCATGCTGGTTGCCAAGGACAATCTCGGCTTCGGCATGCGCTCCTGGCGCTACGCCGCCGTCGTCAACAACGGCGTCGTCGAACAGTGGTTCGAGGAAGAAGGCTACTCCGACAACTGCGACAGCGACCCCTACGGCGTTTCTTCGCCGCAGAACATTCTCGAGGTGCTGAAGTCCGAGAAGCTTGCTGCGTGATGCGACAAGAACGTTGTCGTTCCTGAGTTGAGAAAGCCCGAAGACCGGATCCGGTCTTCGGGCTTTTTGTTGTTCGGCACGTTGGCGCAGGTGCCTGAAATGAGGCTCTGCGGCTGGCGCCGGGGCTTTTTCTTGTTACACTGGTGCATACCAAAGATATCGAGGGTTCAATGGTTTACATTATCGCCTATCTCAGCGCGCATCCGGGCAAGGGAGAGGAAGTGGCGTCGCTCGCAGCACCGCTCATCGAAGCCACGCGGCGTGAGGCCGGCTGCATCACCTATGAACTCTATCGCAAGCCGGCCGATCCCGATACGCTGGTATTCGTCGAGACCTGGAAGGACAAGGCGGCCGTCGAAGCGCATTTCGCGGAACCGCATCTGAGGAGCTTCCAGGCGGCCATGGCCGACCTGCTCAGCGGCTCTCGCATCGAACTCGTGACGCCGGACAAGGTCGAGGTGCTCTAACGATGCCGTATCGCTCCACTGAAGTCATTTCCCCCGGTCGACCGGACATGACGCCTCTTCATAGCGTGACGCTCACCCACGACGCGCGGCATCTGCGCCGCAAGCTGCTGCATCTCGAAGACGACGTGGTCATGCTGGATCTGAAGGAACCGGTGATGCTGGCCGATGGCGACCTGCTGGTGCTTGAAGGTGGCGGCTATATCCGGATCGTCGCAGCACCGGAAGCGCTTTACGAAATCCGGCCACGCGACCCGCTGCACCTCATCGAGCTTGCCTGGCACCTCGGCAACCGCCATCTCCCGGCGCAGATCGAGACGGGCCGGATCCTGATTGCCCGCGATCCCGTCATTCGCCAGATGCTGGAAGGGCTTTCGGCCGAAGTCATAGAGGTATCAGAGCCATTTCACCCGCTGCGCGGCGCCTACCACGCAGGCGGCGGGCACAGCCATGGCCACAGCCATCACCATCATGGCTGAGCCGGTCGATACGCAGGCGCTGCTTCGCCTTGTAACCTGGTTGTCACCGGCCTTTCCGGTTGGCGCTTTCTCCTATTCAAGCGGGCTTGAACAGGCGGTCCACGAGCGCCTCGTCACCGATGCCGCGGAGCTCCGGTCCTGGCTCGAAACAGTGCTCGGTCTTGGTTCCGGCTGGAACGATGCGTTGCTTTTTGCGGAGAGCTATCGTGCTGCGGGCGACAAGGCTCGCCTGTCTGCGGTTGCCGAGCTCGCCGAGGCGCTTGCCGGAGGCCGTGAGCGGCATACGGAAACCATGCTGCAGGGCCAGGCGTTTCTGGCGGCTGCGCGCTCCTGGCCGCATCCGGCAATTGACGCGATGGGCGAGAGCTTCGCCTATCCGGTCGCCGTCGGCGCCGTTGCCGGGGCCCACGAGACGGGCCTTGAAGCGGCCCTTGCCGCCTATCTCGGCGCTTCGGTTGCGAACGCCGTCTCGGCGGCGATCCGCCTGGGCGTCACCGGGCAGCGCGATGGCGTCGGCGTCATCGCGGCGCTCGAACCGATCATTGCCGCGACGGCAAGCAGGGCGGTCAAAGCCTCGCTTGACGATCTTGGCTCGGCCACGATCATGGCCGATATTTCCGCCCTCAGACACGAAACCTTGCATTCGCGGCTCTTCCGCTCCTAGGGCGGAACCCGCTTTCGAAAGGAAAGCCACATGGCATCGAAGAACGGTCCCCTTCGCATCGGTATCGGCGGACCGGTTGGTTCGGGCAAGACGGCGCTGACCGACAAGCTCTGCAAGGCGATGCGGGAGAAGTACTCGGTCGCCGTCGTCACCAACGACATCTATACCAAGGAGGATGCGGAGGCGCTTGTGCGCATGCAGGCGCTGCCGTCCGATCGCATAGTCGGTGTGGAAACCGGCGGCTGCCCGCACACGGCCATTCGCGAGGACGCGACCATCAACTTGCAGGCGATCGCCGACCTCAACCAGCGCTTTCCCGATCTCGACGTCGTCTTCATCGAATCCGGTGGTGACAATCTTGCGGCCACGTTCTCGCCTGACCTCGCCGACCTGACAATCTACGTCATCTCGGTCTGCCAGGGCGAGGAGATCCCGCGCAAGGGCGGGCCTGGCATCACCAAGTCCGACCTGCTCGTGATCAACAAGAAGGACCTGGCGCCCCATGTCGGGGCCGATCTCGACGTGATGCAGCGGGACGCGACACGGATGCGGGCCGAAAAGCCGTTCGTCTTTACCGACATGAAGCGCGGCGATGGCGTCAACCGGATCGTCGATTTCCTGACGCTGCACGGCGGGCTTTGACAAATCCTGCCGCTCCCGCTGCAAGCGTAAACACGCATCGGCGGGTCAGAAGCGCTCCAGCGCCTGCCGGTCGTGGATCTCGATAACGCGGCCCCTGACTGTGACGCCTGAACGGCGAAGGGCAGAGAAAGCGCGCGACAACGCTTCCGGTGCAAGCCCCAGCTTTCCCGCCAGCACATTCTTCTGGAAGGGCAGGCGGAAGGAGAAGCTCAAAGTGCCATCCGGGCAGTTTCCCAGAATGTAGCTTGCGACACGCTGCGGCGCCGTGAGCAGCCGGTCTTCGGCCAGGCAATCCTCCGCCATTTGCGCGTGCCGGCACAAAAGCTGCATCAGTGCGTCGGCGATTTCAGGCGTTTGCTCGGCCAGCTTGCGCAGTTTGCGGCTGTCGATCCGGGCAAGCATGGTGGTATCGATTGCCTGTGCGTTGGCGGTGGCGCGGTTGCCCAGGAACATGGCGCTTTCGCCGAAAAGCTCACCCCTTGGAAAGACGGCGATGTCGGCCTCACGGCCGTCCTTGCCAAGCCGATAGAGGCGCACCAACCCGGAGAGCACAACGAAGACGTGATCGAGCGGCTCGCCATGGCTGAAGAGGATGTCGTGTTCCTCGTGGGTGGAGACGACAACATCCTCGATAATGGCGTTCGATGCCGCCACCGGCAGCTTCTCGAAGAAGCAAGAACCGAGCAACGCCGCCCGGTCGTTCGCGTTCAATCGCAAGGTTTTCATCACACCCGTCCCGCGTCAGTATCACCGGCAGGGTAGGGTGCCTTTCACGCTCACGAGTTGACCTCGATCAAATTATGACAAGAAAAAGCCCGCGCTTGCGGGGCGCGGGCGTTCTGTTCAGATACCTGAGAGGGTTCGTTACTCAGCGGCCAAGGCGGGATGGTTGATCACCTTGCCGCCGGAGCGGCCCTTGGACTGTTCGGTTTCCAGCGTCTTCAGCCGGTCCTCCAGACCTTCGATCGTCTTGCCCTGTTCCTGCACGAGATCGGTCAGGGCTTCACGATCGAGCGGCAGGTTCTCCTCGTCCTTCTGTCCGACGAAGCGGCCGAAGATGCGGGCGAGCAGCCGCGAAAGGTCGTCCATGATCAGGAAGAACGACGGCACGATCACGAGGCTGAGAACGGTCGAGACGATGATGCCGCCGATCACCGCGATCGCCATCGGCGCGCGGAACGAGCCGCCTTCGCCGACCCCGAGTGCGGAGGGCAGCATGCCCGCCGACATGGCGATCGAGGTCATGATGATCGGGCGGGCGCGTTTGCGGCCGGCTTCGATCATCGCCATCTGCCGGTCCATGCCGTGGTGCATCATCTCGATGCCGAAGTCGACGAGCAGGATCGCGTTCTTGGTGACGATGCCCATCAGCATCAGGATGCCGATCAGTACCGGCATCGACAGCGCGTTCTGGGTCAGGATCAGCGCCGCCGCTACGCCGCCGATTGCAAGCGGCAGCGAGAACAGGATGGTGAAGGGCTGGATCACGTCCTTGAAAAGCAGGATCAGCACGACAAGCACCAGCATCAGGCCCAGCAGCATGGCATTGCCGAAGCTCTGCTGCATTTCCGCCTGGACCTCTGCGTCACCGCTTTCGAGGAACTCGACGGACTTCGGCAAGTTGGCCTCGCTGGCGATCTCTTTGAAGCGGTCCGACGCGGTGTTGAGCGCGACGCCGACCGGCAGGTCCGCCCCGAGCGCCACGACGCGATTACGGTCATAGCGTTTGATCGAGCTCGGGCCTTCCGAATAGTTGATATCGGCAACGCTCGACAAGGGCACCGTCATGCCTGATGCCGTGGTGATCTTCAGATTGCGGATCGCGGCGATGTCCGTGCGGAAGTCGCGGTTGATCTGCACGCGGATCGGGATCAGGCGACCGTCGAGCGCGATCTTGGTCAGGGCCGCGTCGATATCACCGATGGTGGCGACACGGATGACTTCAGAGATCTGCGCCGTGGTGATGCCGAGGCGCGACATCTGTTCGTCCCGCGGACGGATCTGGAGTTCAGGGCGGGGAAGCGCCCCATCCGGGCTGACATTGGCGAGCAGCGGGTCGCTGCGCAGTTTGCCTTCCAGCGTCGCGACCGCCTGGTCGAGATCGGCCTCGCTGTTTGAGAGCAGGTTGAAGGAGAGATCGCGCTCGCCGCGGTCGTTGAGCTTGATGACCCGGACATCCGGTATGTCGCGGACGCGCGCGAAGATTTCCTTCTCGATCTGCGACTGCGGCACGATGCGGCCGGCCGGCGGTAACTTCGGCAGATAGGGACCGATCAGCGGGGTGCGCCCGATGACGTCGTTGACGATCTTGTTGAGGAGCGACTGGTCGAGCTTCTTCAACAGCACCGTCACGGTCGCGCGGCGCAATTCCAGGTCACCCTTTGGCGAGGCGCCGCCGAGGACGAAAATGTTGTCGATCCCGTCGATATCCTTGATCCGGTTGACAATCTCGCTCGTCGTGCGGTCGGTGTCCTCGAGCATGGCGTCCGGTGGCAGCTCGATCGACAGGCTGACACGTGATGCGTCCTCGGGCGGCAGGAAGCTGCCGGGCACATAGAGGATCAGCGCGAAAACCGAGCCGACGGAAAACGCGATCGCCGCAAGCAGCGTCAGGAAGCGGGTGTACCAGTGCTTCGTCGTGGCCTGCACGAGGCGCGTGTAATTGCGCATCATGAAGCCGTCCTGCTCGTGATGGCTGCCGGCATCCGACGCGCGCATCAGATAGGCGGCCATCACCGGGGTGATCAGACGGGCGACGAGCAGCGAGAAGAACACTGCCACGGCAACGGTCAGGCCGAACTGGATGAAGTACTGGCCTGGGATGCCCGGCATGAAGGACACCGGCACGAAGACTGCGATGATCGTGAAGGTGGTGGCGATCACCGCCAGACCGATTTCGTCCGCCGCTTCGATCGAGGCGCGATAGGGCGATTTGCCCATATGGATGTGGCGCTCGATGTTCTCGATCTCGACGATAGCGTCGTCGACGAGGATACCGGTCGCAAGCGTCATGGCAAGGAAGCTGACGAGGTTCAGCGAGAAGCCGAGCAGGTCCATCACCCAGAAGGTCGGGATCGCCGACAGCGGCAAGGCGACGGCGGAAATCAGCGTCGCACGCCAGTTGCGCAGGAACAGCATGACGACGATGACGGCGAGAAGGGCGCCTTCCATCAGCGTGTGCAGCGCTGCCTCATAGTTGCCGTAGGTGAAATAGACGGAATCGTCGACCATCTCGATGGTGACGTCGGGGTTGGCGGCGCGGATCTTTTCCAGCGAGGCCGCGACCGTCTCGGCGACGCTGACTTCGCTGGCGCCCTTGGCGCGGAAGACAGCGAAGGTCACACCGGGATTGCCGTTGAAGCGCGAGAAGGAGCGAGGCTCCTCATAGGTGTCTGTAACCGTTCCGAGATCGGAAAGGCGCACGAAGCGGCCGCTCGGCACGGAGATCATCGTGTTGGCGAGCTGATCGACGTTGCGGCGGTCGCCGAGCGTGCGGATCGCCTGCTCGCTGCCACCGACCTGGCCGCGGCCCGAGCCGAGGTCCATGTTCATGCGGCGAAGCTGGCCGTTGACGTCGGCAGCGGTAATGCCGAGCGAGTTCAGCTTGTCTTCGTTGAGTTCGACCCGAACTTCACGGTCGGCACCGCCATAGCGGTCAACGCGGCCGATGCCCTTCTTGCCCTGGATCTCGCGCTTGATGACATCATCGACGAACCAGGAGAGCTCTTCGAGCGACATTCCCGGTGCCGAGACCGAGAACGTCTGGATGGCCTGGCCTTCCACATCGACCTTGGAGACGATCGGCTCCTCGATCGAGGTCGGCAGGTCGCTGCGGATACGGTCGATCGCGTCCTTGACGTCCTGAACCGCCTGGGTGGTCGGCACTTCCATGCGGAAGATCACGGCCGTCGTCGAGGTGCCGTCATTGATCGTCGACTGGATGTGGTCGACGCCGGTGACACTGGCGACGGCGTCCTCGATTTCCTTTGTGACCTGCGTTTCGAGTTCTGCTGGCGAGGCGCCGCTCTGCGCAACGCTGATCGAGACGATCGGCACGTCGATGTTGGGGAAGCGGGTGATCGGCAGCGACACGAAGGACTGGTAGCCCAGCACCATCAGGACGACGAAAAAGAGGATCGGCGCGATCGGATTGCGTATGGACCAGGCTGAGAAGTTCATGGTCACTTTTCCTGTCAGTTGGTCGCAGGTTGCGCGGACTTGACGGGGTTGATGCGGTCGCCGTCGCGAACATAGGCGCCGGCTCGCGCCACCACCTCTTCACCGGCCGCCAGGCCTTCAAGGACTTCGATAAACTTGCCGTCGGAAATCCCTGTCTTGACCGGCAGGATGCGGATGACGCCGTTCTCGACCTTGCGAACGATGGTACGGCCGTCCTCGTTGGTCACAGCCGTTTGCGGCAGCACCACCGCCTGCTTCTGCTCAGCGGTGATCAGCGCGCTCGCATACATGCCGGCGCGCGCCTTGGTGGTGTCTGAAAGACTGATGAAAACAGTGCCGAGGCGGCTGACCGGATCGACGGTCGGCGCGATCAGGCGGATCGATCCTTCGACCTTGGTGTTGCCGCCGGCCAGCGTCACAGTCGCGGGCTGGCCGACCGCAAGCTTGATGATGTCGGCTTCGGCGACGTCGGCCTTCATCTCGATCGCGCCGTCGCGGATCATCGAGAAGAGCGGCTCGGCGCTGCCATTGGCAATCGCGCCGATCTTGGCGTTCTTGGCGGATATCACGCCGGCAACGGGAGCCTTGACCTCCGTGCGGGTCAGTCGAAGGTCGATGTCGTCGATCTGCGCCTCAGCCACCTTGATGTCGGCGCTGGCCACGGCCACGGCCTGTTCCGCCGAGCGCACCCGAGCCTGTGTGGCGATATAGAGTGCCCGGACCCGGTCTGCCTCGGCGGTCGAGACGGTGCCGTTCTTGGAGAGCCCTGCGGCGCGATCGCTGACCCGCTTGGCCTCGTCGTTGTTGGCCCTGGTTTCGGTGAGCTGGGCGTTCAATTGCGCAAGCCCGGCTTCCGCCTTTGCGAGTGCCGCCTCAAGCTCGCTCTTCTGCAAGCGAAGCGCATCGTCGTTCAGCACGACAAGCACGCTGCCCGCTTCGACCGTGTCGCCGACATCGACATTGAGCGTGCGGATCGAAAGACCGTCCACCATCGGGGCGACGTAAACCTGCTCGACCGCCTGGATGGTGCCGGTGGCAACGACCCGGTCGCTGATCGACTGGTCAACCGCTGTGGTCACGACGATGGAGGGAAGATTTGGCGCCTTCAGTTGGACCTCGTCCTGCGCCCAGACAGAAAAAGGCGAACCAAAGGTCACCGCAGCGCACACGCTGAGAAGAGGCAGAATTTTTTGAGCCATCGGCTTCACAGTCCCGGCAATGGAAACAATATCGAGCGGATCTCCGCTTGAAGCAGGATCCACGGGCAATCAGGCTATTTTATCACGCCGACATCACGTCCCGGCATCGCACGGGAACAGGAGATGGCGCATTCCTCACTTCGCGCTCCGCGTGCACGGTATCAGACCGTAGGCGCGGGCGGAACTGGGACCGGTTACCGCAGGCAATGCGTCGGGAAAATGGTGTCCTCCGTCATGCCTGCCTCCAACAAACATCGTGGCCTATGTAATCTCGGGCTCTGGCGCTTACAAGAGCGTACAAAGCAGCGGGGCCTCAATATTCGGTTCGTTGTGCGGTTATGGTTGCGATCTTGACACGATCTTGACAATCGCAAGCAACGGTAGCGTCGTCGCCTGCCGGAATACCACCCCCACGCCCGGTACCCGGCGGCAACTTGGCGGACGCGAACGACCGCTAAGAACAGAAGAGGGCCGCACGTTCACAGTCGTGCGACCCTCTTTTTACCTATACAGATCCTACTTCAAGGCGGCGTCAGTGATTTCGTGCGTAAAGGCGCCTTCCGGCTCCTTGGAAATCACCGGATCGGAACCACCCGAAAGCAGCGACTGGACCGTGCGCTTGTAGTCGGCCTCGTCGAGCGCGCCGTTCGAGCCGGCGGTGAGCTTGGCCACTTCACCCATCATGCGCTTCTGGTGCTTCTCCGTCTGGGCGCCGGTGGAGTCGTTTTCAAGCACGATGTCGGCTGCTTCATCCGGATTGGCTTCGGCGTATTTCCAGCCCTTCATCGAGGCGCGGACGAACTTGACCATCTTCTCCTTGAAGGCGGCGTCCTTGAGCTTGTCTTCCAGCACGTAGAGACCGTCTTCCAGCGTCGCCACGCCCTGGTCCTCGTACTTGAAGGTGACGAGGTCGTCCGGCTTGATGCCCGCGTCGATCACCTGCCAGTACTCGTTGTAGGTCATGGTGGAGATGCACGCGGCCTGCTTCTGGATCAGCGGGTCGACGTTGAAGCCCTGCTTCAGCACGGTGACGCCGTTCGGACCGCCGTCGGTCGGGATCTTCAGGTGCGACATCCAGGAGAGGAACGGATACTCGTTGCCGAAGAACCAGACACCCAGCGTCTGCCCCTTGAACTTGTCGGGGCTGGTCACACCGGTTTCCTTGAGGCAGGTCAGCATCATGCCGGATTTCTTGAACGGCTGGGCGATGTTGACGAGGGCGACACCCTTTTCGCGGGTGGCAAGGGCAGACGGCATCCAGTCGACGATGACGTCGGCGCCGCCGCCGGCGATCACCTGGGCCGGTGCGATGTCCGGACCGCCGGGCTTGATGTCGACGTCGAGGCCCTCCTCCTCGTAGAAGCCCTTGTCCTTGGCCACGTAGTAACCGGCAAACTGCGCCTGGGTCACCCATTTCAGCTGCAGCGTCACCTTCTCGGCCGCTTCAGCCTGGAACGCTGCGAGCGAAAAGACGCCGGCGGCGAGAAGCGATGCAAGTCTTTTTTTCATGTCAGTTCCCTCTTGTTTTTGCTTCATTTTCTTTAGGTACGTATGCTCAGGCGCGCCCTCCGCGGATGGAAGGATGCCAGAAGGTGACGGCGCGCTCGATGAGCGCGACCACCCCGTAGAAGGCGGAGCCAGCAACCGCCGCAACGGCGATTTCGGCCCAGACCATGTCGACATTCATGCGTCCCACTTCCGTGGAAATCCGGAACCCCATGCCGACGATGGGGGTTCCGAAGAATTCGGCGACGATGGCGCCGATCAGCGCCAGCGTCGAGTTGATCTTCAGCGCGTTGAAGATGAATGGCCAAGCGGCCGGCAGCCGTAGCTTGACGAGCGTCTGCCACCAGGAGGCGGCATAGGTGCGCATCAGGTCGCGCTCCATGTGGCTGGCGGCGCCAAGGCCGGCAACCGTGTTCACCAGCATCGGGAAGAAGGTCATGATGACGACGACCGCGACTTTCGACTGCCAGTCGAAGCCGAACCACATGACCATGATCGGTGCGATGCCGATCACCGGCAGGGCCGAGACGAAATTGCCGAGAGGCAAGAGGCCCTTCTGCAGGAAGGGCGAACGGTCGATCAGGATCGCAACGGCGAAGCCAAGGCCGCAACCAAGCGCGTAGCCGATCAGCACCGCCTTCAGGAATGTCTGGCGGAAATCGGCGCCGAGTGTCGGCAGCGAGTTGATCAGCTTGTTCCAGATCATCGAGGGCGCCGGCAGCAGCACGGAGGGGACCTGGAACCCGCGGACGATGCCTTCCCAAAGCACCAGGATGGTGATGCCGAACAGCAAGGGAACGGCAAAGCGCGCGGCAGTGTTGGCGACATCGCTCTCAAACTTCTGGCGTACCAGCCATTCGTTGAAGGCCCAGGCGGCGAGCCAGAAGGCGATCGCGGCTGCAAGGACGGGCAGGTTCATGGCTTGGCTCCCATGCGCTTCAGGACGGCCGTATGGGCAAAGCCGACGATCATGACGAGGACTGCGGCAAGGGCTGCAGCCATGAACAATGCGGCCCAGATCTGCACCGTCTGGCCGTAATAGGAGCCGGCAAGCAGGCGAGCGCCCAGGCCGGCGACGGCTCCTGTCGGCAGCTCGCCGACGATGGCGCCGACCAGCGAAATGGCGACGGCGACCTTCAACGAGGTGAAGAGATAGGGCATCGACGACGGCCAGCGCAGCTTCCAGAAGGTCTGCGCCGAGGAGGCATTGTAGGTGTGCATCAGGTCGAGCTGGATCGTCTCGGGGCTGCGCAGGCCCTTCACCATGCCGACGACGACGGGGAAGAACGAGAGGTAGGTCGAGATCAGCGCCTTCGGCAAGAGACCGGAAATGCCGATGGCGTTCAGGACGACGATAATCATCGGCGCAATCGCCAGGATCGGGATCGTCTGGCTGGCGATGACCCAAGGCATCAGCGAGCGGTCCATCGCGCGATTGTGGACGATGCCGACTGCCAGGAGAATGCCGAGCGCTGCGCCGATGCCGAAGCCGAGCAGGGTCGCCGAAAGCGTGATCCAGGCGTGATAGACCAGGCTGCGCTTGGAGGTGATTGGCTTGTTGAACGTGGTATCCCAGATCTCGGCGATGACCTGGTGCGGTGCCGGCAGCACAGGGCGTTCCTGCGCCATGGTGTTGCGCACGATCTGCGAGAAGCTGATCTCGGTGCCCGCGCGCGCCGCCGTGTCGCGCTCGAAGGGCGCGTTGAGGAAGACAACCGCGACGTACCAGATGGCGATCAGCAGGAGAACGACTGTGCCGACCGGCAGCAGCTTGTCCCTGATAAAGCTTGGTTCCTGCATCGTCATGCCTTTCCGCTTGCCGGGAACAACATCAACCCCATGGCGACGATGCCGAGAAGCACACCGGCGGCCTGGGTGAAGCTCATCCGTTCACCGAAGACCGCAAAGGCAATGACGTTGACGAGTACGAGCTGCACGATCGCCGAAAGCGAGATGGCCAGACCGAGCCCACCCTCGCGCATCAGCCTCACCATGATGAGGTTGCCGATCACATAGAGCCCGAGGGCAAGCAAGAGCATGCCGAGGTTATTGTTGGAGACGTAGGCGCGCGAGGCTGTCGCGCCGCCAAGGAAGATCGTCGTTGCCAAGAGCATCCAGAGGCCAAAGGCGAGATTCATGCCTGCATCTCCCTGGCGCGCCAGCGATAAAGGATATCCGGCAGGTTCTCTTCGTTGTCGCCGTAGGTCCGTCGGATCGCCTCAAACCCCTGGTGCTCGTAGAAGCGCTGGGCGGGACGATTGTGTTCGAAGGTCCAGAGGCTCAGTTCTTCAGGAGACAGTTCCTTGGCTCTCTCCACCAGTTTCGTGCCAATGCCCGCGCCGCGATGAGGTCCATCAATGAAGAGCGCGGTGACAAAGCTGTCGTCGGACAATGCAAGAAAGCCGGCGATGTCGGCTGTACGCTCCGCCACGATCACCCGGCGTTCGGCAAAGACGGTCTCGGCAAAGTAACGCTCGACATCGGCGTGGTCGTGCACCCGCGGCATCCACGCTGTTGCGTCGATCCAGCGATTGAGAATGCCGGCACAGGCGGCCATGTCGCCGTGTTCGGCCCGGCGGATCGCGACGCTATTCCTCATAGCTGTGTCCCGCGCGCAGGCCCTCGCGAACACGATGGGCGATTTCCAGGAATTCAGGCGTTTCGCGAATGCCGAGCGGGCGTTCACGCGGCAGCGGTGATTCGATCACGTCGGTGACCCGGCCGGGCCGCGGGCTCATCACCACGATCTTGGTGGAGAGATAGACGGCTTCCGGGATCGAGTGGGTGACGAAGCAGATGGTCTTGTTGGTCCGGGCCCAGAGTTTCAGCAGCTGCTCGTTGAGGTGGTCGCGGACGATTTCGTCGAGTGCGCCGAAGGGCTCGTCCATCAGAAGCAGATCGGCATCGAAGGCGAGCGCGCGGGCGATCGAGGCGCGTTGCTGCATGCCGCCCGAGAGCTGCCAGGGATACTTCTTGCCGAAGCCCGTGAGGTTGACGAGTTCGAGCGTGCGCTCGATGCGCGCCTTCTTCTCTTCCTTCGAGTAACCCATGATCTCAAGCGGCAGGGCGATGTTGTTTTCGATCGTGCGCCAGGGATAAAGCGCTGCGGCCTGGAAGACATAGCCATAGGCGCGTTGCTTGCGTGCTTCCTCGGGCGTCATGCCGTTGACGCTGATCTTGCCGGAGGTTGCTCTCTCCAGGTCGGCGATCACGCGCAAGAACGTCGTCTTGCCACAGCCAGACGGACCGATGAAGGAAACGAAGTCGCCCTTGGCAACGTCCAGGTTGACGCCGGTCAGTGCGTGCACCGGTCCATCGGCGGTTTCGAAAGTCAGGCAGAGGTCCCGGGCCGAAACCACGGATGCGGTATTGGAGGTCATCGGCGAATACTCATTCTGGCTGGTCTGTGTCAGACTGCTATCCGGACCGGCAACATGCAATCGCGGATTTGTATGCGGAGCCGCTTGTTGCTGGTTTTTCAGGGAATTCTGGAGAACGCTCATGTCTCGATCATCCAATCCTGTGTGTCGGTTGGTGCGCCCCGGCAGCGGTTATGCCGGAAAGCAGGGACTCAGCTATTTCGAAGGGATTGCCGCGGAGACGGTCGGCTCGACGGGCATCTGCATGCATCTGCTGACGATCCCGCCGGGAGCGCGGGCCAAAGCCCATCTGCACGAGAGCCACGAAACGGCAATCTATGTGCTTTCGGGCGAGGCGCACACCTGGTTCGGCAAACGCTTGGAAGAGCACGTCATCGTACGTGCAGGCGAGATGTTCTATATTCCGGCCGGCGTGCCGCATCTGCCGGCAAACCTTTCGGATGCGCCCTGTTCTGCCGTCATCGCCCGCACGGACCCGAACGAACAGGAAAGCGTCGTGCTCTTGCCCGAGCTCGATGCGTTGGTGCCCGCCTGACGCCATCCGCGCCGAAGTGCCCCGCCGACGTGGCAGGGCATGTCCGGTGGGACAGAGCGGCGCGAAGAAATGCAAGCCGCGAAACATGAGGCCTCAGACGCCGGTGGCCGGAATGCCGGTGCGCTGGACGGCGCGCGGGGCGGTGACTTCCTTCCAGGTCGAAAGGGCGGAGCTGACCGCCGGGAACGGATCGCGGCGGACGAACTCGCCGTGACCTTCGCGGGTCTTGATCGTGCCTTCCTCGATCGCGACGATGCCGCGGGTCAACGTGTAGCGCGGCAGGCCCTTCACCTCCTTGCCCTCGAAGACGTTGTAGTCGATCGCCGATTGCTGGCTCTTGGCCGAGATCGTCTTGGTGCGCTTCGGGTCCCAGACAACGAGATCGGCGTCGGCGCCGACGAGGATCGCGCCCTTCTTCGGGTAGATGTTGAGGATCTTGGCGATGTTGGTCGAGGTAACGGCCACGAACTCGTTCATGGTGATGCGGCCGGTGTTGACGCCGTGGGTCCAGAGCATCGGCATGCGGTCTTCAAGCCCGCCGGTGCCGTTCGGGATCTTGGTGAAATCGCCGACGCCGAAGCGCTTCTGCTCGGAGGTAAACGCGCAGTGGTCGGTCGCCACCACCTGCAGCGAACCGGAGGCGAGGCCAGCCCAGAGTGAGTCCTGATGCAGCTTGTTGCGGAAGGGCGGTGACATCACGCGGCGGGCCGCGTGGTCCCAGTCCTTGTTGAAATACTCGGTCTCGTCGAGTGTCAGGTGCTGGATCAAAGGTTCGCCGAAGACACGCATGCCCTTGGAGCGGGCGCGGCGGATCGCCTCATGCGCCTGCTCGCAGGACGTGTGCACGATATAGACCGGGCAGCCTGCCATGTCGGCGATCATGATCGCGCGGTTGGTGGCTTCGCCCTCGACTTCGGCGGGGCGCGAATAGGCGTGCGCTTCCGGGCCGTTGTTGCCCTCGGAAAGCAGCTTGGCCTGCAGTTGCGCGACGACGTCGCCGTTTTCGGCGTGCACCAGCGGCAGCGCGCCCAGCGCTGCACAGCGCTGGAAGGACGAGAACATCTCGTCGTCATCCACCATCAGCGCGCCCTTATAGGCCATGAAGTGCTTGAAGGTGTTGATGCCCTTGTCTTTGACGATGGTCTCCATCTCGTTGAAGACCTTTTCGCTCCACCAGGTGATCGCCATGTGGAAGGAATAGTCGCAGTTGGCGCGGGTGGACTTGTTGTCCCACATGGTCAGCGCTTCGAGCAGCGACTGGTTGGGCGAGGGCAGTGCAAAGTCGACCACCATGGTCGTTCCGCCGGCAAGGGCCGCGCGCGTGCCGCTTTCGAAATCGTCCGAGGAGTAGGTGCCCATGAAGGGCATTTCGAGATGAGTGTGCGGGTCGATGCCGCCGGGCATGACGTAACAGCCGCTCGCGTCCAGCGTCTCGTCGCCGGAAAGGTTCGGGCCGATCTCGACGATCTTGCCGCCCTCGACCTTCACGTCCGCCTTGTAGGTCAGGTCGGCCGTGACGATGGTTCCACCCTTGATGACAGTGCTCATGGTTCTTGATCCTCGCGATTGCGCTTCCGGCGCCCACACGGCCGCCACGAAAAAGGGCGGAACTTTCGTCCCGCCCGCAAACTCATTCGACGATTTCGGCCGTTTCGACGACGGCGTGGAAGAGGACATCGGCGCCGGCGCTGGCCCACTCCTTGGAGATGTCCTCCCCCTCGTTGTGGCTGAGGCCACCGACACAGGGGCACATGATCATCGTGGTCGGCGCCACCTTGGCGGCCCAGCAGGCGTCGTGGCCGGCGCCGGAGATGATGTTCATGTGGCTGTAGCCCAGATGTTCGGCGGCGTTGCGGACCGCACTCACCAGTTTCGGGTCGAAGGTGACCGGCTCGAAATGGCCGATCGCCTCGATGGAACAGCCGACACCGAGCGGCTCGGTGATCTTGGGCGCTTCCGCCTCGATCTTGGCGCGCATACGATCGAGCTTGGCCTTGTCGGGCGAGCGGATGTCGACGGTGAAGACAACCTTGCCCGGCAGCACATTGCGCGAATTGGGTGAGAAGAACACCTGGCCGACGCCACCGACGGCGCCCGGCTGGTTCTCCATCGCGACGCCTTGCACCATTTCCAGGATGCGCGCCATGGAAAGCCCGGCATTGACGCGCATGTTCATCGGCGTCGAGCCCGTATGGGCTTCGCGGCCGGTCAGCGTGAATTCCAGCCACCACAGGCCCTGACAGTGGGTGACGACACCGATATCCTTGCCCTCGGCCTCGAGGATCGGGCCCTGTTCGATGTGGTATTCAAAGTAGGCGTGCATCTTGCGCGCGCCGACCTCTTCGTCGCCGACCCAGCCGATGCGTTTCAGTTCGTCGCCGAAGGTCTTGCCTTCCGGGTCCTTGCGGCCATAGGCGAAATCCTGGGTGTGAACACCGGCAAAGACGCCGGAGGCAAGCATGGCCGGCGCGAAGCGTGCGCCTTCCTCGTTGGTCCAGTTGGTGACGACGATGGGGTGCTTGGTCTTGATGCCAAGGTCGTTCATCGAGCGAACCACTTCGAGGCCCGAGAGCACGCCGAGCACGCCATCATATTTGCCGCCGGTCGGCTGGGTGTCGAGATGCGAGCCGATATAGACGGGCAGCGCGTCCGGATCGGTGCCGGGCCGCGTGAAGAACATGTTGCCCATGGTGTCGACGCCCATGGTAAGCCCGGCCTCGTCGCACCAGGACTGAAACAGCCGGCGCCCTTCGGCATCCTCGTCGGTGAGCGTCTGGCGGTTGTTGCCGCCCGCGACGCCAGGGCCGATCTTGGCCATCTCCATAAGTGAATCCCACAGGCGGTCTGAATTGACGCGCATGTTCTCGCCAGGTGCAGCCACGGCGGTCTCCTCATCTTTTCAGGGCTTTACCTTGGATGGCGCGCCCTTATGTTCCCTTGGTCAAATCCAGGCTTGGTTTTTTCTGATGCCCTTCGATCAGCCGTTGCCTTTGGCGGTGAACTGGCTGATAATTTGACCGGTTGGTAAACATTACAACTTCCGTTGCGGCACTCAAGCCGGAAAAACAAAAAAACGAAGTTGTTGCCCAAGAAGATGGCGGGGCCAGATTTTGGGCAGATCGATCTTTGCGCGACGGGACGCGAAGCCGGCAGGGGGACAGATGGTACTACCGAGAGCGGCCAGGACCCAGAGGCGGACACGGATCCAGGAAGAAAAGGAAGAGCGCATTCTCGAAGCGGCGCTCGAAGTCTTCTCGGCCAACGGTTTTCGCGGTGCGACGGTCGATCAGATCGCCGAGGTCGCCGGCATGTCGAAACCGAACCTGCTTTATTATTTTCGCACCAAGGAAGCGATGCACCGGGCGCTGATCGACCGGGTGCTCGATACCTGGCTCGATCCCTTGCGTGAGTTCAACGCCGAGGGAAATCCGGTCGCCGAGATCCGCAGCTACATTCGCCGCAAGCTCGAAATGGCCCGCGACTATCCGCGCGAAAGTCGGCTCTTTGCCAACGAGGTGCTGCAGGGTGCGCCCCATATCGAGGATGAGCTCAAGGGGCCGTTGAAGACGCTGGTCGACGAAAAGGCCGAGGTGATCCGCGCTTGGGCCAAGGCCGGCAAGATCGCCAAATGCGATCCCTATCACCTGATCTTTGCCATCTGGTCGACCACCCAGCACTATGCCGACTTCGACGTGCAGGTGCGCGCCGTGCTCGGGCAGGGCAATGCCGGCGAAGGGCGCTTCGAGGATGCGGCACGCTTTCTCGAACGCCTGTTCGTCGATGGCCTGCAGGTGAGCGAGCAGCCGACGGCTTGAGGCTGCCGCAACTGCGGACAGCTCCACCCTTATCCTGGATGTGCTTCAGTCCGGCAGCAGCGCCATCAGCAACAGGCCGCAGGCGGTCGTCAATGCGCCGGCGAGCACCGGCAGGCTGGTCCAGCCATGGCCGAGAAGGCCTTCAAGCACAATGATGAAGCTCGGCGTCAGGTAGCCGTAGCCGAGCACCTTTGAGGCCGGCAGCCGCATCGAGGCGTATTGCAGGAGCAGGAAGGTGATCGCCGTGGTGACGACTGCGAGATAGAGGACGGCGAGCCAGACGACCGGAGGCAGGCTGGCAAAGTCGGTGGTGACAAGGCCGACGGTGCCTGGGACCAGGAGCCAGGGCACGGTGAAGACGGCAACCCAGAAGCCGAAGGCAAACGCATTCTCCTGGCGGCCGAACTTGCGGATCAGCGGCACGTAGATCGCATGGCAGATGACGCCGACGAAGAAGATCAATTCCCCCTGGCCGATGTCGAAGGCGAGGATCGCCTGGATGTTGGCGCGAAAGATCACCCACACCGCGCCGAGCGCTGCGATGATCAAACCGGCGAGCACCCCGGGTCGGGTGTGCTGGCCAAGCAGCAGATAGGCAAAACCGGCGCTCAACAGCGGCATCAGCGTGAAGACCGCGCCAGTCGAAACCGGATTGGTGAACTCCAGCGCCTTGAACATGGTCAGCATGTAGACGGCGATGAGGCCGCCAAGGATCAGGAAGCGCCACGACTGCTTGGGAAAATGAAAGGGGACGCGCGCATAGCCGAAGGTCAGCAGCCCAAGGACCACGACGGTCAATAGGTAGCGCCAGAGCGTCAGCGGTCCGGCACCCATATGCTGGGTGGCAAGGCCTCCGAATGAAAAGGAGCCGGCAATCAGCACCGCAAAGGTCAGCATCGCCAGATGTGCCTTCAGCTTCTCGATGCCCTTCGCGTGAACCTGGTGAGCCGTTTTCGGGGATACGTCTTGTTTCATGCGGGGGGCTTCCGGATTGCATAAGCGGCGGGCGCGGACGGTGTCCTTACTACTAGATCATTTCACCGTGTCGTTAAAACCGTGAAATGTTCCAGTGCCTTGCAGGAATGCAGCCATTGGGCGTGAAACTGTTTCACGCTTTCCCTACCGCATGTTCCCACCAATCGTATCCGATCCGAGGATAAGAACATCCAGCAACTCATAGAGCTGCAGCGACCTTTGCGCGTCTGAAATGACGCGCTGCAGGGTAAGGCCTCAAGCGTTTGACGGTGATGGCTGCAGCGCGGTCGAGATGCGCGCCGCATCCTCGACAATCCAGGTTTCGAGCGTCGCCTGACGGCCGCGCAGGCTGATGTCCAGCCGTTCATGCCCTTCGATCACCAGGCCCGCGCGGTTGATGAGTTCGGCCGAGACGGCGAGCTGCACGTCGTGTTCCTTGGCCAGCCCCTCTAGCCGGCTTGCCGTGTTGATCGTGTCGCCGACGGCCGTCAGAGATGTTGCCTGGCCGTAGCCGATCTCACCGATGATCGCGGGGCCGGCATGCAGGCCGATTGCGATGCGCAAGGGTTCATCCAGCTCGCCACGGAAGGTCTGGTTCAGGGCTTCAATTCCCTTCGAGAGGCGCACGGCGGCAGCCAGCGATTGCCGGCAGGCTTCGGGGAATGAGTTCTTGAGGCCAAAGATCGCCAGCGCGCCGTCACCGATGAACTTGTCGATGACGCCGCCGGAATCCTCGACCGCCTCGCCAACCATCTCGAAGTAGCGGTTGAGCAGGAAAACGGTGTCAAAGGGGAGCTTGTGTTCGGCAATGCTGGTAAAGCCGCGCAGGTCGCAGAACAGCACGGCGATCCGTCGCTCGCGGCCTTCGCCGCCATCACGGCCGAGCTGCTTCTTGATCCCGAGGCTGTCGCTGTCGAGGATCGGTACGACCGTGACATTGTGCACCGGGCGGAACTGGCAGGCCAACCGCACATTGTCGGGCGCGCCGATACGCGTGAGTGTCGAAAGTTCGGCATCTTCCGGGGCCGGCTGACCCTCCAGTCCCTGGATGACGCGCACGCGGCAGGTCGAGCAACGACCGCGGCCGCCACAGACCGAGACATGCGGGATGCCGGCAGCACGGCTCGCTTCGAGCACGCTGAAGCCGAGATTGACGGCTGCGATCCGGCCATCGGGGTAACGGACGCGAATGCGTCCGCCTCGCGGCATGGCCCGCAGGATAAATGTGCCGGCGATCAGGCCGGCAAAGCCGAGATAGAGTCCGAGGCGTATGTCGTCGAGCAGGGTAGGGTCGAAGGCGGGCTTCGAGATCGCCCGGTCGCCATAACCGCCATGCTCGGCATAAACGGTTTCGAGCGAGCGCGCGCCACTGGCGAAGCCGAGCAGCGCGAAGATCGGGACCAGGATTGCGATCGTGTAGAGCAGGATTTCGTAGCGCGGGAACCAGGTTCGCCCGCGCATCCAGAACCAGGCGCCGAGGCAGCCGTGGCCCCAGGCGAGCAGGAGTGCGGCCGATTGCCTGATGGCATTGGTCGAACTCGACCAGAGTGCTCTCAGCATGGTCGGATAATCGGTATCGACGCCGGTGAACAGCGGCTCGATGCGGGCGGCGGTGACGTGGCCGATCAGCAGGAAGGGCAGGCTGAGGCCAAAGGCGATCTTCAGCGCCTCGCGCAGCGGCATGCGCAGCGTCTGGCGGCGATAGATGCTGTCGAGCGCCATCGAGAAATGCAGGAGCAGCGCGCCGTAGAGCAGCACGGTGCCGGGCACACTGTGCCAGACGAGATTGAAGGCCCTGCGGGCGGCCTCCATCGCGTCGATGGAGATCAGGCCAAGCGAATGATTGAAGAAATGCGCGACGATGAACGAACCGAGTATAGCCCCGGAGACGAGGTGAATTCTCTTGCGTCGGGTGGCCGAAATGATGGTCAAGCAGCAGGTCCGGCTCTGCCGGAACCTTGTCCGGCTGCGGTTTCAATTTCGTCGCAGGGCGCTTGGCGCTGCGAGTGACTTCTCCCTTATTATCCAGATCGTGTGGGCCGACAACTTACCTTTCTTACACAATCTGTTTCGTTTTCGTGTCCAATACGTTATCGGCGCCAGCGGAAATCTGGGGCAGCTTGCCCGTTCCGGTGGTGATCATTCCATCATGGGCGGCAGGCGTGCAGCAAGGATGTCGATCAGCAGGCGCAGCTTGGGCGGCATGTACTGGGTCTTCGGCCAGACGACATAGGCGCCATAGGAGCGCGCCGGCGTATTGGTCAGGAGCCGTACGAGCGAGCCCGAGGCGATACGGCTGCCGACAAGCCAGCAGGGCAGCCAGGCGATGCCGAAGCTGTCGGCTGCCGCATCGGCGATCGACGTCAGGTCATCGAGCCGAAGTCGCGCCGGCGGCGTGATCGTCCGTGGCTGGCCAGCGCTCACCGGAAACGACCAGGCGAGCGGCTGGCCGCTGCGCCGATAGAGGATCGCCTGGTGCTTCATCAGGTCTTCGATCGTCCCCGGCGCACCGTTTAAAGCGATATAGGCCGGCGACGCGCACACTGTCATGCGCTGGTCGGCGATCTTGCGCGTCATCAATTCGGGATCGTCTCTGAGTGGCCCGGTGCGAATGGCGAGGTCGAAGCCGTCCTCGACGAGGTCGACGTTGCGATCGCTGAAGTTGAGGTCGAACTCCAGTCGTGGGTGCAGCCGCAGCAGTTCCGACAGGAGCGGCATGACGCATTGGCGACCGAAGTGCACCGGCATCGAGATACGCAACCGACCCTGTATCTCCTGCTTGCCGGATTCCAAGAGGGCCTCGCCCGCCCTGATTTCACTGAGGGCTCTGAGGCAATTCTCGTAGAACAGCTTTCCCTCGTCGGTCAGGCTCTGGGTGCGCGTGGTGCGATGAAACAGGCGCACCCCCAGCCGTTGTTCCAGCTTGGCCACCGTCTTGCCGACGGCAGAGCGCGACAGGTTGAGCCTTTCGGCAGCGGCGGAAAAGCCGCCGGCATCGGCTGCCTCCACGAAAACAGAAATGCCGCTCAGATAGCTCATTTTGTATCCGTTATGGAACCAATATGGCGAAATCGTATCGCAACTGGAGAGATAATTTCAACGCTATGGTTTCTCCATCAGATCAATCCGATGAAGGGAAAGACCATGACAAGGTGGATGAAAGAGTGGACGATCGACAGGTTCGGCGCGCAGAACCTGAGGCTTTCCGAGCGAACGGTTCCGGAGGCAGGACCGGGCGAGGTTCTGGTCCGCACGACTGCCGTGTCGCTCAATTTTCGCGACAAGCTGGTGCTGGAGAACGGCATGGGCATGCCGATCGCCTTTCCCTTCGTGCCGGGATCGGACATGGCAGGCGTGGTCGAAGCCGTCGGCAGCGGCGTGACACGCTTTCGAACCGGAGATCGCGTGATTTCCGTGTTCGATCCCACCTGGCTTGATGGCCAGAAGCCGGGGACGGCCCGTTACCCGACCTCCTTTGCGCTCGGCGGGCTCAATCCGGGTGTCGCGTCGCAATATGTCGCCTTCCCGGAGGGCTGGTTCTTGCATGCCCCTGCGAGCCTTGACGATGGTGAGGCGAGCACATTGCCCTGCGCCGGGGTGACGGCCTGGTTTGCGTTGGTCGAGAAGGGGCATCTGAGGGCCGGCGACCGTGTGGTGGTGCAGGGCACCGGCGGCGTCTCGTTGTTCGGGCTGCAGATCGCCAAGGCGCATGGGGCCGAAGTCATCGTGACATCAGGCAGCCAGGACAAGCTCGACCGTGCACGCGCGCTTGGTGCCGACCACGGCATAAACAGGCTGATGGACGATTGGGCCGAACGTGTTCTCGAGATCACCGGCGACCATGGCGCCGATCACATCCTCGAGCTTGCCAGTGGCACAAACCTCGGCAAGTCGTTGCAAGCCGTGGCAATGCAGGGACGCATCTCGGTGATCGGCGTGCTCGAGGGCGGCGAATTGTCGACGCCGGCACCTTTCGTGCTGCTGAAGTCGCCGGTTATCCAGGGGATCGGCGTCGGTCACCGCCGGGCACTGGAAGATCTGGTCGGCGCGATTGATCGCACCCGGATCAAGCCGGTGATCGATGCCCGCTACCCGTTCGAGCAGTTCCGCGAGGCTCTGGCGCATCTCGACCGCGGCCCGTTCGGCAAGGTCGTGGTCGAATTCTGACCTCGCCATGATAAAAACGCCGCCGGACTTCTGGTCCGGCGGCGTGTCTTTTTGGTGTGAGGTGGCCCTTATTCCGCGGCCTGGCGGGCCATCGGGTTGTTCGGGTGGGTCGTCCAGTTGGCATAGTTCGGGTCAACCGGCTTGCCCGTGCGCTGGTCGATGGTGCCGACCGGCAGTTCTTCCATGGTGATGCAGTTCTCGACCGGACAGACGTTGACGCAGAGATTGCAGCCGACGCATTCGTCGTCCATCACCTCGAAGTGACGCACGCCGTTGACGAACTGGGTGATCGCCTGGTGTGAGGTGTCCTCGCAGGCGATATGGCAGCGACCGCATTTGATGCAGGCGTCCTGGTCGATCTTCGCCTTGGCGATGTAGTTGAGGTTCAGATACTGCCAGTCGGTGACATTCGGCACGGCGCGGCCGGTGATGTCGTCGAGCGTGCGGTGACCCTTGGCGTCCATCCAGTCGGAAAGGCCCGAGATCATCTCCTGGACGATCTTGAAGCCGTAGGTCATGGCGGCGGTGCAGACCTGGACGTTGCCGGCGCCAAGCACCAGGAATTCGGCCGCATCGCGCCAGGTGGTAACGCCACCGATGCCGGAGATCGGCAGGCCGTAGGTTTCGGGATCGCGGGCGATCTCGGCCACCATGTTGAGCGCGATCGGCTTCACTGCCGGGCCGCAATAGCCACCGTGGGTGCCCTTGCCGCCGACCGTCGGGTTGGGGGCGAAGTTGTCGAGATCGACGGATACGATCGAGTTGATCGTGTTGATCAGCGACACGGCGTCGGTGCCGCCGGCCTTGGCGGCGCGCGCGGGCTTGCGGATGTCGGTGATGTTCGGCGTCAGCTTGGTGATGACGGGCATGCGCGTGTACTGCTTGCACCAGCGCACGACCATCTCGATGTATTCGGGCACCTGTCCGACCGCGGAACCCATGCCGCGCTCCGACATGCCGTGCGGACAGCCGAAGTTGAGCTCGATGCCGTCAGCCCCGGTCTCTTCGACCAAAGGCAGGATCGCCTTCCACGCCTCTTCCTCGCAGGGCACCATGATCGAGGCGATCAGGGCACGGTCCGGCCAGTTCATCTTCACCTGCTTCATTTCACGCAGGTTCACATAGAGGTCGCGGTCGGTGATGAGCTCGATGTTGTTGAGGCCAAGGAGCCGGCGGTCGGCGCCCCAGATCGCGCCGTAGCGCGGGCCGTTGACGTTGACGACCGGCGGTCCTTCCTCGCCGAGCGTCTTCCAGACGACGCCGCCCCAGCCCGCTTTGAAGGCGCGCTCGACGTTATAGGCCTTGTCCGTCGGCGGGGCGGATGCCAGCCAGAACGGGTTCGGAGACTTGATGCCGACGAAGTTGTTGCGAAGATCAGCCATTGGTTCCTCCTCCCGATCTCAAGCGACGGCGCTCGCGCGCGGCTCTGCCGCGGCGAAAGCCCGGTTGATCGATTCAGCCGCATCGCGGCCCATGGCGACGGCCGAAACCGTCAGGTCCTCGCCACCGAGCACGCAGTCGCCGCCGGCCCAGACCTTGTCGATCGAGGTGCGCCCTTCGGCGTCCGCAACGATTCGGCCGCCTTCGATCTTCAAGGCACCGAGGCCGCTGCCAAGGAAACTCTGGCCGATCGCCTTGAAGATCTGGTCAGCCGCCATGATACCGGTTTCGCCGGTTGCCGTCAGCTTTCCATCCTGAAGG
The DNA here is from genome assembly GCF_037026475.1 of Ensifer sp. MJa1. Taxonomy (NCBI): domain Bacteria; kingdom Pseudomonadati; phylum Pseudomonadota; class Alphaproteobacteria; order Hyphomicrobiales; family Rhizobiaceae; genus Ensifer; species Ensifer sp. MJa1. The sequence continues at coordinate 105,841 of NZ_JAKUMO010000017.1, forward strand.
GTGGTGTATTCCAGCTCGATGCCGGCGACCCTTCCGTCCTTTTCGGCAATGCGCTTCGGCTGCAGCCAGTGACGGATGGTGACGCCCTTGGAGGCCGCCAGATCCTGCTCGAACTCGGAAGCGTTCATGTGCTCCTTGCCGCGGCGGTAGCAGATGGTCACCTCCTCGGCGCCCAGCAGCTTGGCTTGGACCGCCGCATCGATCGCCGTCATGCCGCCGCCGAGAACGACGACGCGGCGTCCAACCGGAATGTCGGCCTTCGTCTTCGACTGGCGGAGCGCCGCGATGAAATCGACCGCATCTTCGACGCCTGCAGCATTTTCGCCTTCCATGCGCAGCGCGTTGACGCCGGCAAGGCCGAGGCCGAGGAAGACGGCATCAAACTGTTCCGAAAGATCGGCCAGGGTGAAGTCGCGACCGAGCACCTGGTCGTGGTGCACTTCGATGCCGCCAATCGACAGCACATAGTCGACTTCCTTCTGGGCGAAGTCGTCGACCGACTTGTAGGCGGCGATGCCGTATTCATTGAGACCGCCGGATTTCGGGCGCGCGTCAAAGATCACGACGTCATGTCCCTTGACTGCCAGCCGATGGGCCGCTGCGAGGCCAGCGGGGCCGGCGCCGACCACGGCTACCCTGCGGCCGGAGCTTTCAGCGCGGGTGTAGAATTGCTTGTTTTCCCGCATGGCCGCATCGGTGGCATAGCGCTGAAGCCGGCCGATTTCGACCGGGCGCTCCTCGGCGGTGTTGCGAACGCAAGCCTGCTCGCAGAGCGTCTCGGTGGGACAGACGCGGGCGCACATGCCGCCCAGAATGTTCTGGTCGAAGATCGTCTTGGCGGAGCCGATCGGGTTGCCGGTGGATATCTGCCGGATGAACAGCGGGATATCGATCGAGGTGGGACAGGCCGTCATGCACGGCGCGTCATGACAGAAATAACAGCGATCGGAAGCGACGAGAGCTTCGTGCTTGTCGAGTGCCGGATGCAGGTCGGAGAAATTGCTCTCGTACTCCCCGAGCGGCAGGCGGCCGCCGAGGATCCCAGATTGTGTCGTTCCCATTTTTTGCTCCCAATGTTTTCTCAGGATGATGGAACGGTAACACGCTTTATTTTTTTATCAAACGGTAAAAGTTTGTGGTCGAAATCACCGGAATGCCTTGTGATCTCGGGCTTTGCAGCAGACCAGCCAAGCCCTTGTTCTTGACCGCTGTTTGACAGGGCGGGGCAAATAGTGGCAGCAAACCAGAGCGGGGCGAGGAAAAGTGTGTGCGGTTTTCCGCCCGCACCCCGCTCTGCTTATGAGGATCGATCACGATACTTTTGGATCGACGGGATCCAAAAGTATCGTGATCGAGGGGAGAATGGAGAACGGGCATGGCGCGCAGGGGCGAGGCAAACAACAGGCTTGACGATGCTGCCCGGGCGGGCTGGTTATACTATGTCGCCGGCCGCACCCAGGACGAGATCGCGACCGTGATGGGAATTTCGCGCCAATCGGCGCAGCGACTGGTTTCTCTCGCCATGTCCGAGCGCCTGATCAAGGTCCGCCTCGACCATCCGATCGCCGCATGCCTTGAGGCGGCCGCGGGCCTGCGCGACCGATACGGGCTGAAGCATGTGGAGGTGGTGCCGAGCGATCCGGGTTTCACCTCGACGACGGTTGGTATCGCCGAAGCCGGGGCTGCCGAAATCGAGCGCTGGCTGAGATTGTCGGAGCCGCAGGTGCTGGCGATCGGTACCGGCCGCACATTGAAAGCGGCAGTCGACCAGTTGCCACCGATGGAATGTCCGCAGCACCGCATCGTTTCATTGACCGGCAATATCGGCCTCGACGGTTCCGCCGCCTATTACAACGTCATCTTCAGCATGGCCGATGCGGTGAAGGCCCGGCATTTCCCGATGCCGCTGCCGGTGCTCGCCGCTTCGGCCGAGGAGCGCGAGGTGCTGCACAGCCAGAGCCTGGTGCAGGTCGCCCTGAAACTCGGCGCCGAGGCCAACGTCGCCTTCGTCGGCGTCGGCGAACTCGGTCCCGATGCGCCGCTCTGCCAGGACGGGTTCCTGGCGCAGGACGAGATGGCCGACCTCACCAAAGCGGGGGCGGCGGGCGAGATCTGCGGCTGGATGTTCGACCACGACGGCGCGCTGCTATCAGGCAGCTTCAACGAGCGGGTCGCCTCCGTTCCCCTGCCATCCCGTGACAGGGCGTCCGTTATCGGCATTGCCAAGGGCCGGCGCAAATACGATGCGCTGAGGGCGGCGGTGAAGGGCGGAATCATCAATGGTCTCATCACCGATGAGGCGACAGCGAGCTATCTGCTCAACGCATAGTCGCAGGATGAAGCGATGAGAAGGCCGGCCCGGTGCCGGCCTTTCGCATTTGCACGTCCGAAAAAATCGACAATCAAAACAATCCTCTAATGTTCTTGTGTGCGATGCAGCAACGAATGCGCATTGACAATTTGTCATGAGAAATGAGTAATTGCTCATGAGCGAGGCAAATGCTCAAATTCTTCTGGGAGGAAGTCGATGAACTTGAGAACTTTCCTGCTGGGCACGTGCTCGGCAGTCGCACTGTCGGGTCTGGCCCAAGCAGAAACCCTGACGATTGCGACCGTGAACAACGGCGACATGATCCGGATGCAGAAGCTGACGGATGATTTCACATCCAAGAATCCGGACATTCAGCTCGAGTGGGTGACGCTCGAGGAAAACGTCCTGCGTCAGCGCGTGACGACCGATATCGCCACCAAGGGTGGGCAGTACGACATCATGACGATCGGCACCTATGAAGTGCCGATCTGGGCAAAGCAGGGCTGGCTGTTGCCGCTCGACAACCTTGGCGCCGACTACGACGTCGATGACCTGTTGCCGGCAATCCGCTCGGGTCTGACCATCGACGACAAGCTCTATGCCGCACCGTTCTACGGCGAAAGCTCGATGGTGATGTACCGCAAGGACCTGTTCGAAAAAGCCGGGCTGACCATGCCCGACGCGCCGACCTGGGACTTCATCGCCGACGCCGCGCGCAAGATCACCGACAAGAACGCCGAAATCTACGGCATTTGCCTGCGCGGCAAGGCTGGCTGGGGTGAGAACATGGCCTTCCTGACGGCGACCGCGAACGCCTTCGGCGCCCGCTGGTTCGACGAGAACTGGAAGCCGCAGTTCGACCAGCCGGAATGGAAGAACGCGCTCGACTTCTACGTCAAGCTGATGAACGACGCCGGACCGCCCGGCGCTTCCTCGAACGGCTTCAACGAGAACCTGTCGCTGTTCCAGACCGGCAAGTGCGGCATGTGGATCGACGCGACGGTGGCCGCTTCCTTCGTCACCAACCCGAAGGAATCGACGGTTGCCGACAAGGTCGGCTTTGCGCTGGCTCCCGACACCGGTCTTGGCAAGCGTGGCAACTGGCTCTGGGCCTGGAACCTCGCCATCCCCGCCGGTTCGCAGAAGGTGGCAGCGGCAGAAAAGTTCATCGCCTGGGCGACCGGCAAGGACTATCTGAAGCTCGTCGCCGACAAGGAAGGCTGGGCCAACGTTCCTCCGGGCACCCGCACCTCGCTCTATGCGAACGCCGAGTACCAGAAGGCGGCGCCGTTTGCGAAGATGACGCTCGACTCTATCAACGCGGCCGATCCGAAGAACCCGGCGGTGAAGCCGGTTCCCTATGTCGGCGTGCAGTTCGTGGCGATCCCGGAATTCCAGGGTCTCGGCACGGCCGTCGGCCAGCAGTTCTCGGCAGCGCTTGCAGGCCAGATGAGCGTCGACCAGGCGCTTGCCAGCGCCCAGCAGCTCACCGAGCGTGAGATGACCAAGGCCGGCTACATCAAATAGGGCTCCCAAGGGCCCGGGGCGCTGGTCGCGAATGGCCGGCGCCCCGGTAATTTCCTCCCGCGCGAAATGCGGGAGGCTATCGTCGGGCGCGCGCCTTGACCGCGTGCGTCCGAACGGAGCTCTCGATACAGCGTTGAAATCCGACTTTGGGGGGACGCCATGGCGACCTTGCACACCCGCTCCGCCGCGCGGCTGATGATCGCGCCTTCGGTGCTTCTGCTTCTGGCCTGGATGATCGTTCCCCTGGCCATGACCATCTACTTCTCGTTCCTGCGCTACAATCTTCTGATGCCGGGAATGGAAGAGTTCGCCGGTTTCTCGAACTACAGCTACTTCCTGACCGATCCGGCCTTCTTCCAGGCGATCTTCAACACGCTGGCGATCGTGCTCGGCGTGCTGTTCATCACCGTCGTCGGCGGCATCGCACTGGCACTGCTGCTCGACCAGCCGATGTTCGGGCAGGGGATCGTGCGCATCCTCGTGATCGCGCCCTTCCTGATCATGCCGACGGTGGCAGCGCTCGTCTGGAAGAACATGTTCATGAACCCGGTCAACGGGCTCTTTGCCTGGGTCGCCAAGCTCTTCGGACTGCAGCCCTTCGACTTCCTCGCCAACGCGCCACTGATGTCGGTGATCCTGATCGTCGCCTGGCAATGGCTGCCCTTTGCGACGCTGATCCTTCTGACCGCGCTGCAGTCGCTCGACGAGGAGCAGAAGGAAGCAGCGCAAATGGATGGCGCCGGCGCCTTTAGCCGCTTCATCTATCTGGTGCTGCCGCATCTCTCCCGCGCCATCACCGTCGTCATCCTGATCCAGACGATCTTCCTGCTCTCGGTCTTTGCCGAGATCCTGGTGACGACCAATGGCGGCCCGGGCACGCAGAGCACGAACCTCACCTTCCTCGTCTATGCGCAGGCTCTGCTGCAGTTCGACGTGGGCGGTGCGTCCGCCGGCGGCATCATCGCCGTCATCCTCGCCAACATCGTCGCATTCTTCCTGATGCGCATGATCGGCAAGACGCTGGAGGCTTGAGAACCATGGCACGCAACGTCTCCACCCAAAGAAAGATCGTCGTCACCGTCGTCGCCTGGACGATCGGCATCCTGATCTTCTTCCCGATCCTCTGGACGTTCCTGACGAGCTTCAAGACCGAGGCCGAAGCGATCGCTTCGCCACCGTCCCTCTTGTTCTTCGACTGGACGACCGAAAACTATCACGAAGTGCAAAGCCGCTCGGATTACTTCCGCCACTTCATGAACTCGGTGGTCGTCTCCTTCGGCTCGACGCTGATCGGCCTGATCATCGCCATTCCGTCCGCCTGGGCGATGGCGTTCTCGCCGACCAAGCGCACCAAGGACGTGCTCATGTGGATGCTCTCCACCAAGATGATGCCGTCCGTCGGCGTGTTGGTGCCGATGTATCTGTTGTTTCGCAACACCGGCCTGCTCGACACCCGTACCGGCCTCGTGATCGTGCTGACGCTGATCAACCTGCCGATCATCATCTGGATGCTCTACACCTACTTCAAGGAAATCCCCGGCGAGATCCTGGAAGCAGCCCGCATGGATGGTGCCTCGCTGTCCAAGGAGATCATCTACGTGCTGACGCCGATGGCGATCCCCGGCATTGCTTCGACGCTGCTCCTTAACATCATCCTCGCCTGGAACGAGGCGTTCTGGACGCTGAACCTCAGCGCCGCCAAGGCGGCGCCGCTGACAGCCTTCATCGCCTCCTATTCGAGCCCCGAGGGCCTGTTCTACGCCAAGCTTTCGGCCGCCTCGACCATGGCGATCGCCCCCATCCTCATACTCGGCTGGTTCTCGCAGAAGCAGCTCGTGCGCGGCCTCACCTTCGGCGCGGTCAAATAAGGGATACGACAATGGGAAGCATTACACTCAGCAAGGTATCGAAGGTCTTTGGCGCCCATGCCGTCATCCCGTCGATCGATCTCGATATCAACAATGGCGAGTTCGTCGTCTTCGTCGGACCGTCTGGCTGCGGCAAGTCGACTTTGCTCAGGCTGATCGCTGGTCTCGAAGACGTCAGCGACGGCGACATCGTCATCGACGGCAAGAACGCCACCGAACTGCCGCCGGCTCAACGCGGCCTCTCCATGGTGTTCCAGTCCTATGCGCTCTATCCGCATATGAGCGTGCGCTCGAACATCGCCTTTCCGCTGAAGATGGCGGGCGAGGACAAGGCCGTTATCGACAAGAAGGTGTCGGATGCGGCCCGCGTTTTGAACCTCACGGACTATCTCGACCGCAAGCCGCGGCAGCTCTCAGGTGGCCAGCGCCAGCGCGTTGCGATCGGGCGGGCGATCGTGCGCCAGCCGAAGGCCTTCCTGTTCGACGAGCCGCTGTCGAACCTCGATGCGGCGCTGCGCGTCAACATGCGGTTGGAAATCAGCCAGCTGCATCAGGACCTGAAGACGACGATGATCTATGTCACCCACGATCAGGTGGAGGCCATGACCATGGCCGACAAGATCGTTGTGCTCAATCGTGGCCGTATCGAGCAGGTGGGCTCGCCGCTCGATCTCTACCACAAGCCGGACAACCTGTTCGTCGCCGGCTTTATCGGCTCGCCGCGCATGAACATCATCTCTGGTCCTGCGGCTTCCGCCTATCAGGCGCAGACCATGGGCATTCGACCTGAACATCTGGCGCTGTCGAAGGAGAGCGGCACCTGGCAGGGCACGGTCGGGGTTGCCGAGCATCTGGGCTCCGACACGTTCCTGCACGTCAATGTCGACAACGTCGGCACGGTAACGGCGCGGGTCAGCGGCGACTTCGCCGTCACCCACGGTGACCGGGTGTTCCTGACGCCCGATCCGCAGCGTGTGCACCGGTTTGACGACAAGGGGCTGGCGGTTCGATGAAACGGCTCGAAGGCAAGAGCGCGCTGATCACCGGATCCGCGCGGGGGATCGGTCGTGCCTTCGCGGAGGCCTATATCCGCGAAGGCGCCACGGTCGCGATCGCCGATATCAATATCGAGCGGGCACGGCAGACGGCATCCGAAATCGGCGCCGGCGCCTATGCGGTCGAGATGGATGTGACGAACCAAGCTTCGATCGACGAGGCGATTGCCGCCGTCGTCCGGCAAGCGGGCGGGCTCGACATCCTCGTCAATAATGCAGCACTCTTTGACCTCGCGCCGATCGTCGAGATCAGTCGTGCGAGCTATGACCGGCTGTTTGCGATCAATGTGTCCGGCACGCTGTTCACGATGCAGGCCGCAGCCAGGCAAATGATCGATCAGGGCCGGGGCGGCAAGATCATCAACATGGCAAGCCAGGCGGGCAGGCGCGGCGAGGCGCTCGTCGCCGTCTACTGCGCCACCAAGGCGGCCGTCATCAGCCTCACCCAGTCGGCCGGCCTCAACCTCATCAAGCACGGCATCAACGTCAACGCGATCGCGCCCGGCGTGGTCGACGGCGAACATTGGGACGGCGTCGATGCGCTGTTTGCAAAATACGAGAACCGTCCGCTTGGCGAAAAGAAGAAGCTGGTCGGTGCGGAGGTGCCGCTCGGACGCATGGGAACGGCCGAGGACCTGACGGGAATGGCGATCTTCCTCGCCTCAGCCGACAGCGACTACGTCGTTTCGCAGACCTACAACGTCGACGGCGGCAACTGGATGAGCTGAGCGCGCGCGAGCGGGGAGAGCGCCGTGCGTTCAAGAACGCGCAAAGGACGCTCTAGCACTTTGATTCTAGAGCATCTTTTCCGCTTTCAGTGATCGCACGTGAAAGCGGGATGCTCTAGGCCTCGAAAAGGATACGGGATCATGACGACCAAACTTTCACTTGCCGCCCTCGACACGATCAAGGCGAAAGCCGGCGTGCCGAACTACGATCGGTCGCAACTGACAGCGGGCATCGTGCATTTCGGCGTCGGCAACTTTCATAGGGCACACCAGGCCGTCTATCTCGACGATCTCTTCAATGCCGGCCACGATCGCGACTGGGCGATCATCGGTGCCGGCGTTCTGCCTTCCGATGCCGCGATGCGGGCGAAGCTCGCGGCGCAGGATTTCCTGACCACGGTGGTCGAGCAGGACAACAACCGCACGGGCGCCCACGTCACCGGCGCGATGATCGACTATCTTGAACCCGGTGACATCCAGGCAATCGTCGGCAGGCTTGCCGACCCGGCAATCCGCATCGTCTCGCTGACGATCACCGAAGGCGGCTATTTCATCGACCCGGCCTCCGGCGTCTTCAATCCAGCCCATCTGGCGATTGTCGCCGACGCGGCAAACCCGGCCGCGCCGAAAACCGTGTTCGGTCTGATCGTCGCCGGTCTGAAGGCGCGCAAGGACCAGGGCGTTCCCCCCTTCACGGTAATGTCCTGCGACAACATTCCCGGCAACGGCGAAGTCACCCATGCGGCGGTCGCCGGGCTCGCACGGCTATTCGATCCGGCCTTTGCCGACTGGATCGACGCCAATGTCGCCTTTCCGAACGGCATGGTTGACCGGATCACGCCGGCGACCGGTGCACGCGAGATCGGCATCGTCGCCGACGATTACGGCATCGAGGATGCCTGGCCGGTGTTCTGCGAAGAGTTCAAGCAATGGGTGCTCGAGGACCATTTCCCGCTCGGCCGGCCGGCGCTTGAGAAGGTTGGCGTCCAGTTCGTGCCCGACGTCGCACCCTATGAGCACATGAAGATCCGCATCCTCAATGGCGGCCATGCGGCGATCGCCTATCCGGCGGCCCTTCTCGACATCCATTTCGTGCATGAGGCAATGGAAGAGCCGCTGATCCGCGCCTTTCTCGCAAAGCTGGAGCACGACGAGATCATTCCGGTCATCCCGCCCGTTCCGAACACCAACCTTGGGGACTATTACAAGCTGATCGAGACACGTTTCCTCAACCCGAAGATCGGCGACACGATCCCGCGGCTCGCCCAGGACGGCTCCAACCGCCAGCCGAAATTCATCTTGCCGTCGACCGCCGATCGGTTGGCACGCGGCGAGGATGTCGTCGGCCTCGCGCTCGTTTCGGCGCTGTGGTGCCGCTACTTTGCCGGCACCTCCGACAGCGGCAAGCCGATCGTCTTCAACGACCACAATGCCGACCGCCTGAACAAGGCGGCACTGGCCGCCAAGGACGATCCGATGGCCTTTCTGGCGCTTGGCGACATCTTTGGCGATGTGGCACGATCCGATCTTTTCCGGCGCCGTTTCAGCCATGCGTTGAAAACCCTCTGGGAAAAGGGTACGCGCGATACGCTCCAGCTTTATCTGGACGGAAAGCTAGCGGCATAGTTTCCCAGCGCGGCTGAAATTATGCAGCAGATCAAAGTGTTGCCGCGACCTTGGCGCGCTTCCAGGGCGCTGGGCGCTGCAAGGGGTAGGTGTGATGGCGGATGCTGCGTCCGGATTGGTGATCTTCGACTGTGACGGCGTGCTCGTCGACAGCGAACCGATCTCGCTGGAAGTTCTGGTGGACGTGCTGTCGGCGGCCGGCGTTTCGATGACCACTGAGGAGGCGACGGAGCGTTTCCTCGGTCGCAGCCTGAAGAGCATGTCGGCGATCCTGCACGACGAATACGGGCTCGCCACTGACGATGCCTTTCTCGAAGGCATGCGCCTGCGCCTTTATCAGCGGTTTCGCACCGAGCTCCAGCCGATTGCCGGCATCCGGAGAGCCGTCGAAGGTCTCACGGGTGCCTGCTGTGTCGCCTCTTCCAGCCAACCCGAGCGCATTCGCCTGTCGTTGACGGTCACCGGGCTCATCGATCTTTTCGAGCCCAATATCTTCTCCGCCACCATGGTGAAGCACGGCAAGCCGGCGCCCGATCTCTTCCTGCATGCAAGCCGGGAGATGGGCTTCGAGCCCAGGGATTGCGTCGTGGTCGAAGACAGTCCGGCGGGCATCGAAGCGGCGAAGGCTGCCGGCATGCGGGTTTTCGGCTTTGCCGGCGGCAGCCACGCGCGCACCGACAAACACCGGCAAAGTCTCGCCGATCTCAGTCCGGACGTGTTGTTTGACGACATGGGCGAATTGTTACAGTTTGTCGGCAGATAGCAGGGACGGAGCGAGAGCGGGATGAGGAACGTGCGAGCGGCTTTCCGCCTGCGCCCCGCTCTGACTTAAGACAATCGATTGCGTGGGTGATCATGGGTCTCGCCGGCCCAGATCGCCGTGATCCAGGGGGCGGGACTTTCATTGATGCGGGAATATGTCGTTGCGGTCGATGTCGGTACCGGCAGTGCACGCGCCGGTATCTTTGACGGCAAGGGCACGCTGCTTGCGCGTGCCGACCTGCCGGTTGCCATGAACCGGCCGGAAGAAAACCACGCTGAGCACGATTCCGAAGATATCTGGAAGGCCGTCTGCGGCGCCGTGAAGGCGGCGAAGGCCAAGGCCGGCATCGCTGCGCAAACCGTTGCCGCCATCGGTTTCGACGCCACTTGCTCGCTCGTGGTGCGCGACCGTGATGGCAAGCCCCTTTCGGTCAACCGCAAGGGGGACGCACGCTGGGACACGATCGTCTGGCTCGACCATCGGGCCCTCGTCGAGGCTGATTTCGTCACCTCGACCGGCCATCCGGTGCTCGATTTTTCCGGCCGGGTGATGTCGCCGGAAATGGAAATGCCGAAGCTGATGTGGCTGAAGCGCAATCTGCCGGAACAATGGAAAAAGGCCGGCTTCTTCTTCGACCTCGCCGACTATCTTTCCTGGCGGGCGACGGGCAGTGTCGCGCGCTCGCGCTGCACGCTGACGGCGAAATGGAACTATCTCGCGCATGAGAGGCGCGGCTGGCAGCCTGACTACCTTGAAAAGATCGGGCTCGAGGACCTTATCGAACGGGGTGGACTGCCGGAAGAAACGCTGCCAATCGGTGGTTCGGTTGGCCATCTGAGTGCCGCGGCGGCTGCCGAGCTTGGCCTCGACGCGGGTTGCCAGGTGGCGCCGGGGCTGATCGATGCCTATGCCGGTGCGCTCGGTGTCGTGGGTGGTTTCATCGGCGAGCCGGCGAAGCTTGAGCGGCAGCTTGCCCTGATCGCCGGTACGTCGAGCTGTATCGTCGCGTTCTCCAAGGACATGAAACCGGGCTTCGGCATGTGGGGGCCCTACTTCGAGGCGGTTCTGCCCGGTGCCTGGCTGATAGAGGGCGGGCAATCGGCGACCGGCGCCTTGCTCGATCATATCGTCAGGTTGCACGGCGGCGGTCTAGAGCCGACTGCCGAGACCCATGGCCGGATCGTTGCCCGGGTGCAGGAACTGCGGGCGGAGCAGGGGGCGGCCTTCGCGGACCGTCTGCATGTGCTTCCCGATTTTCACGGCAACCGCTCGCCGCTTGCCGACCCGCACGGGCTCGGTGTCATCAGCGGGTTGCCGCTCGATTCCTCCTTTGACGCGCTTTGCCGCCTCTACTGGCGCACCTGCGTTGCGATCGCGCTTGGCATTCGACATATCCTCGAGATGATGCGGGAGGTCGGCTATCAGCTCGACACGCTGCATGTCACCGGCGGCCATGTTCGCAACGCGCTGCTGATGGAGCTTTATTGCGATGTCACCGGCTGCCGTGTCGTGGCGCCTGAAGCGCCGGATGCGGTGCTGCTCGGAACGGCGATGGCGGCGGCAGTGGCCGGCGGCATTCACGCGGACCTTGCTGCGGCCGGTGCGGAAATGGCCTCGAACGGACACGAGCGCTTGCCGAATACGGGACTTCGCGACGGCTACGATCGCGACTATCGCCGCTTCCTGGCGCTCTACCGCCACCGTCACGAGCTCGACAAGATGCAGTGACGCCTGCGCGATGGAAGTGCAGCCAAGATATGGAACTTTTCACGCCGTCGCGCATTGTCCATGTGACCGGACGGTGGCGCCCATAGCCCCCAATGCGGCGCCGGAGGCAGACCCGCCGGCCTACAACTCACCAATCCCCGAGTGAGTTGCACATACCAGCCAGTGCCATCCCTCGGCACTGGCTGTCGTGTTTCTGGGCCGCGCCAGTCATCACCAGGCAGAAAATGTAGCAAAAGGCGACCGGCAACATGAAAAAGCGCCGGAGAAGCGACCCCGGCGCGGCATCAGGAATGGCTGAACTTAACAGGGTCGGGTCATTTCGCCGCTTCGTCGAAACGACGAAATGACCCGGGCACTTAGGCCGCCGCCCTGGTCGATTCGTTGAAGAACAGCGCCTGGCTGATCAGCGCCTTGACCATGTCGGGGTTGAACGGCTTGGTGACGAGGAACGTCGGTTCCGGGCGCTCGCCGGTCAGGAGTCGTTCCGGGAAGGCGGTAATGAAGATCACCGGAATGGCGCTCGTCTTCAGGATGTCGTTGACCGCGTCGATGCCCGAACTGCCGTCGGCGAGCTGGATATCGGCAAGCACCATGCTCGGTCGCGTGCGCTTATAGAGCGCGACGGCTTCGTCACGCGTACGGGCAATGCCGGTGACCCTGTGACCGAGGCTTTCGACCATCTGCTCGATATCGATGGCGATCAGCGGCTCGTCTTCGATGATCATGATGTCGGTCGCGACCTGGCGCGAGATTTCCTGAGAGGCGCGGTCGAGCAGGCCGCCGACCTTTTCGGTGGAGACGTCGAGAACCTCTGCGGCCTCTTCAGGCCGGAAACCTTCCACCGAGACCAGAAGGAAGGCCTGGCGGGCAAGGGGGGAGACGGTTGCGAGATTGATCGACGCGCGTTGTTCCCAGGCGAAGGGAGAGACAGGTTCCGGCACAAGGACGGTCGAGGAGCCAAAGAGCGACGTGAACAGCCGGAACAGGCCGACACGGTCGTTGCTTGCCTCCGGGAAAATCGACGTATCGGCGATCAACGCTTCGAGAACGGCGGCCACATAAGCGTCGCCTGACGTCTGCGAGCCGGTGAGCGCCCGCGAGTAGCGGCGCAGATACGGCAGGAGCGGTGCGATCCGCGTGGACAATGTCATAGGGGAACTCCCTCGAAAATCGTTTTACGGTGACATTTCGACAACGCCGCGCGCAAAAAAAGGTTCCGTGAGGGAACATTTCAATTTTCAAAGGCGTTATGGCGGCTATGGACACACGAAGGCGACAGTTTCAAAATGAAATATAAAAAAGGGGCAGGGCGGATTACCGGCGCGACCTCATGGACAGAAGACCCGAATGCGCAGATCGCAGCAAAGCTGAGGGCGCTTTATCAGTCCGTGCAGGAAGAGGCGATACCCGCGCGTTTTCTCGATCTTCTGGAAAAACTCGACGCGGCCGAGCAGCAATCGATACTGCAGGGCAGGGAGTGAGCGCCAGAATGTCGTCCGAAAAGAATGATTTCAAGCGAGAGATGCTTGCCGCTTTGCCGAGCTTGCGTGCCTTCGCCATGTCATTGATCGGCCGCCATGACCGGGCCGATGACCTGGTGCAGGACACGATCATGAAGGCCTGGGCGAAGCAGGATCACTTCGAGATGGGCACCAATATGAAAGCCTGGCTCTTCACGATCCTGCGCAACGAGCTCTATAGCCAGATGCGCAAGCGTGGGCGCGAGGTGCAGGATAGCGACGGGCACTTCACCGAGTCGCTCGCCCACCATCCGGAACAATATGGCTCGCTCGACTTGCAGGATTTCCGGCGTGCGCTCGATATGCTGCCACCCGACCAGCGCGAAGCAATCATTCTCGTTGGCGCTTCCGGCTTTTCCTACGAGGAGGCGGCGACCATCTGCGGCTGCGCTCTTGGAACGATCAAGAGCCGCGTCAACCGCGCGCGCCAGCGCCTACAGGATATCCTGCAGGTCAAAGGCGAAAACGACTACGGTCCGGATGAAACCTCCGCTCCGATCACGTCGCGTGCCTTCGTTTCCTGAGAGAAGTTTTCGGCCAGGGTACCGTCGCAAGAACAAGGGTGCCCTGGTTTCACCGGCGGATTGCGGATCGAGAGGCAATGGGCATGATTGCCGTCGCCGACCGGCAGATGTACGGTCACTCCGATTGCGGGGCCAACCACCCTCGAGGGCCGGCGTTCGGGTGGGAGACTGCACGCAGTTTTCCCCGTCCCGTTCAAAGTGGGAAATGAGACCGGATGCATGTGAGGACTGAGAGGAACGATCCGCCCGTCACGCGGTTGCTCGATGCGCCCGAGCGCCTTGCCGTGTTGCATGCGACGGTGCCCGACATGGCGGTTCCGGACCCGGATTTCGACGGCATCGTCGACATTGCCGCCGGCCTTTTCGTCGCGCCGATCGCCCTGGTGACGCTGATCGATCGCGAGTGGCAATGGTTCAAGGCGGCCGTCGGCACCACCGAGACCCGTGCGCCTTCGGATCAATCATTCTGCCTGCATGCGGCCGCCGATGGGGCCGAGACCAGTCTTGTCGTCTTGGATGCCACGGCAGATCCGCGCTTCATGCGCCGGCACCACGTCGTCGGCCCACCGTTCCTGCGCTTTTACGCCGGCGCGCCCATCGTGGTCGAAGGGCAGGTGGTGGGTACCGTGTGCGTTTTTGACGTTCAGCCTCGCGACAACGTGCCTGAGCCTCTGGTCGAGCAGTTGCGCCGGCTCGCCGGTCTTGCCGCCTCGCTGTTCAAGCTCAAGGATGAAGCGCGTCGGCGCGCGCTCAAGGAAGCCGCTCTGTCACGCGAGGAGCAGCGGCACGCCATGGCGCTCGAAGCGGCGAACATCGGCAGCTGGCTCTGGGATATCCGCTCCGGGGCGATCGCCGGCAACAGCGCGATGAAGCGCATGTTCTGCCTACCGGCCGACAGTTCCGTCGGTGCCAAGGAGATCTTCGGCGCCATCAATGTCGATGACCGTGGCGCAACCTTTTCGAAGCTTCGTCAGGCGATGAAAGCCGACGACGAGTATGACGGCATGTTCCGCATCGGCGATACCGGCCGCTGGTTGCTTGGCCGGGGCCGGGTGCACGAACGTGACCCCAAGGGCAATCCGCTCACCTTCATCGGCGTCACCATCGACGTCACCGACCAGCAGGCCTCGGTGCAGCGCACTCGACTTTTGCTCAAGGAATTGAACCACCGGGTGAAGAACACGCTGGCGATGCTGCAGTCGCTCGCGCGCCAGACGCTGCGCCAGACGAGCGACCCGGCGGAATTCATGACCGCCTTTGCCGGCAGGCTTCAGGCGATATCGGAAGCGCATGGACTGCTGTCCGATCACGAGTGGGGCACGATCCGGCTTGCCGACCTGATTGCCAAGCAATTGCTGCCGCATGTCAGTTGCTATGCCGAGCAGATCGAAATCCACAAGGACGAGATATCGCTCGGTCCCGACCAGGCGGTCGGGCTAGGCTTGGTGCTGCACGAACTGGCGACCAATGCGGTCAAGTACGGTTCACTGTCGGTGGCGAAGGGGAAAGTGGTCCTGACTGCCCGCAACGTGGTCGAAGACGGTGACAACGTACTTCACCTCACCTGGACGGAGGTTGGCGGTCCGCCCGTGCGTGAGCCGAAACGGCGTGGCTTCGGCTCGATCCTGATCGAGCGCAGTCTCGACAAGGTGCTCGGGAGCTCGGTCAAGGTGGAGTATCTTGCCGCCGGGGTCACCGCCCTCATCCGCCTGCCGCTGTAGTGGCCCGACCAGGGCTTCGCGCTCTCGGTTCAAAGCCCCTCGGTCATCGACGTCTCAATCATCCTGCTGCCTCCGGCGGCGCTTCTTGCCCGTGCCGAGCAAGGCACCGATGGCAATGGCCGTGGCGACGGCGAGCAGCGGCTGCTTGCGCAGGATGCCGGCGGCGGCCAAAAGCGTCAGATTGGTTTGCATGGCGGTGCGGCGGCGACGCTCTTCCTGAAGCCGACGATCGCGGCTCTGCAAGGCCATGAGGATGCCGATCAGGATCAGTGCCGTGACAACCAGCGAAACCGCAAGAGCTGTGGCAGCGACGACAGGGGAATAGAGCGTGCTGAGAAAAAGGAAGCTGGCCGCCAGCGCGAAAACATAGGCGGTAGCAAGCAGCAGCCCGATGACGACCCACAGGGCTGCGTTGCGCTTCACACGTGAGGCGGTGGCGCCGATATCGGCGGCCAACAGGCTTGCGAGGGCTGCCGTCAATGGTCCCATGCTTGCTCCTGATTGCTGGCGGTGTCGGACGGCAGGTCCGTTGCCTGCCGGTCCGGTTTGATGGTGCAGGCATTTCTATCGGGCGCGCCCATCCGCTGCCCATGCCTGCATGCCCAAGTCAGCGGCGAAGGAGGGCCGCTATCGCCAGGCCGATCAAGGCTGCGGCGCCGAGCGTTGCAAAGGGATGTTCGCGCACGGTCTGGCGGACCTGCTTTTCAGTGCCGGCGTAACGCTCGCGCAGCTCGGCCAGCATTTCCTCGCCGCTTGCCAGCAACTCCTGAATTCCGGCCTCGGCCTGCTCGCGTGCATCATGCGCCTTGCTGCGCGCTTCCTTCGATGCCGCGGAGCCGCGCTCGGCGAGCAGGGCGACGAGCGTCGCCACGTCGTTGCGCAATTCGCTCAGCTGTTCTTCGACAGAAATCTCGGACAGCTTGCCGTTGCTCTTTGCCGAGCGTGCGGACGAACCTGAGAAGAGGCCTGGGGACATGATCGATACTCCCTTTCACCGATGCGCCGACCGCAAAGCGGTCGGCGCTGTTTCGGGCAGCCGACAGGGTACAACCACAATCCCATGTCGGTGCTTGAGGAGAACAACGCACAAGTGCGGAAATTGTTTCGTTAAATCTTGACCTTGGGCCGAAACCCGGGATTTCGGAGAAATGGCGCCGGTTCTTTGACCGTTGCGCGAATTCCTGGTGCTGGCGTCAGAGCGACGCCATTTGCGGCAGGACGAACGGTACGTGCGCCGGCGGCGTGGCGCCGACCTGCATGCGGCAGCCGAAGACGGCTTCCATGATCTCATCGGTCAGGACCTCGCGTGGTGTGCCGCAGGCGCGCACCTTGCCGGCCTTCATCATCACCATCCGATCGGCAAACATCGCCGTCAGGTTGAGATCGTGCATGACGGCGACCACGCCGCCGCCGCGTTCGCAGAACTGACGCGCAAGCTGCATGATCCCGAGCTGATGGCGGATATCGAGGCTGGACACGGGCTCGTCGAGCAGGAGATAGCGCGGCTCGCCGTCGCTGACCGGATCGGTGATCTGGCAAAGGACGCGGGCGAGCTGCACGCGCTGTTGTTCGCCACCGGACAGTTCCTGGTAGAAGCGGCCTGCAAAGCCGGCGAGATCCACGGCCTCCAACGCCTCGGCGCAGATGCGGTCATGCACGGCGGGGTCTGAATTGACGCCGGCTGCAAGGCCGAGCCGGACCACTTCGCGCACGGTGAAGGGGAAGGAGATGACGGTCGATTGCGGCAGCACGCCGCGCAACAGCGCCAGTTCCCAGGGCTTCAGGCCGCGCAGGTCGCGGCCATTGATGCGGATCGTGCCGTTGGACGATGGCAATTCGCCTGAAATCGCCTTCAGTGTTGTCGTCTTACCGGAGCCGTTCGGGCCGACGATCGCCGTCAGGGCGCCGGGCAGTGCTTCGAGCGAAACGCCGTTGATGACCTGTCGCCCCGCAAGACGCACGCAAAGATTGGAAACACTGATCATGGTGATCTCTCAGAACCCCAGGTTTGACCGGCCGCGCAGCAGGATCCAGAGGAAGAAGGGCGCGCCGATAAAGGCGGTGACGATGCCGATTGGCAGTTCCGCCGGGGAGACGATGGTGCGGGCGATCATGTCGGCAAGGATCAGAAGCGTGCCGCCGAGCAGCGCCGAGGCGGGCAGCAGATAGCGATGATCCGGGCCGATGACGAGGCGCAGCAGGTGGGGCACGACGATGCCGACGAAGCCGATGCCGCCGCTGACGGCGACGGACGCACCGGTGGCAGCCGCAACGCTGACGATGGCGACGTTCTTCAACCGCTGTACGGGAATGCCCATGTGGAAGGCCGCAGCCTCGCCAAGCGTGATGGCGTTCAGCCCGCGGGCAAGGAATGGCGTCACCGCGAGCGAAGCCAGGATGATCGGCGCGGCGGCGGCAATCTTCGTCCAGTTGGCTCCAGCCAGCGAACCCAGGCCCCAGAAGGTCAGATCACGCAGCTGCTTGTCGTCTGCCATGAACACCAGCACGCCGGTGACTGCACCGGTGAGTGCGCCGAGCGCGATGCCGGCAAGTAGCAGGGTGGCGACCGACGTCTGGCCGCCGCGGGTGGCGATGCGGTAGAGCAGCAGCGTCGTGGCAAGGCCGCCGGCGAAAGCCGCAACCGGCAGCGCGTAAAAGCCGAAGAGCGCGAAAAGCGGCCCGAAGGTGGCGGTGCCAAGTACGATCAAAAGGACGGCACCGAGGCTTGCGCCAGAGGAGACGCCAACGAGGCCGGGATCAGCCAGCGGGTTGCGGAAGAGGCCCTGCATGACGACGCCGGAAACGGCGAGCGAGGCACCGACCAGCATGCCGAGGACTGCACGTGGCAGGCGAATGTCGAGAATGATGATGCGATCGCGAACACTCAGGGCCTGGTCGGCATCGGCGGCGCCGACCAGCCAGCGCAGCACGTTCGGCAGCGACGCATCGGCAGCACCCGTCATGATCGAGCCGACGAAGATCGCAAGCGCAAACACGACGAGGGCGGCGATGACGAGACGCGCCAGCCGCGAGCGGTTGCCCGCGCGCCACTCTTTGCGGATATCGGCGGCGAAAGCCGGCAGGCGCATGCCGCGGTCCAACGCCTCACTGCGAGGCATTGGCCTTCTTCCCGTAGATGGCGGTGTTCAGGTCGCGCACCGCGCTTGCCGTGCGTGGGCCAAAGCCGAGCAGGTGCAGGCCGTCCATGCGGATCAGCGCCTTGTTCTTGGCTGCAGGCGTGAGGCTCATTGCCGGCAGGGCAAAGAGTTCGTCTGCCTTGGCGGAGTGCTCGCCGCCGCGGTCCATCATCAAGACGACGTCCGGCTTGACTTCGACGATCGCTTCGTCGGTGAGCGCCTTGTAGCCGGGGAAGCTGCCGACGGCGTTGACGGCGCCAGCAAGCTCGATGATGCCGTTGGCGGCCGTTCCGGTTCCCGACGCCATGACCTTGCCGCCCTGGGTGCTCAAGATGAACAGCACGCGTTTGCGCTCGCTTTCGGGACGGGCAGCACCCTCTGCGACGGCCGCATCGAGATCGGCCTCGACAGACTTCGCCAGCGTCTCGGCCTTCTCCTCGACGCCGAGGAAGGCACCGACGGCACGGATCTTGGCGGGGATGCCGGCCTTGTCGAAGGTCTCGGGCACGCTGGCAAAGGCGATATTGGCTTCCTTCAGCACGGCGAGCGCTTCAGGCGGGCCGCTGCCTTCAACCGCGAGGATCGCGCTCGGGTTGACAGCGATGATGCCTTCCGGTGCGAGCTGACGCATGTAGCCGACATCCGGAAGCTTCTTGGCCGCTTCCGGATAGGTGCTGGTCGAATCGCGGCCGACCAGGCGGCCTTCCTCGCCGAGCGCATAGACGATCTCGGTGACCGCTCCGCCGACGGAAACGACGCGTGAAACGTCGGCCTTCTGCATATCCTCGGCCATGGCCGGCCGGATGAAGGACGGCGCGCCGGGCGCGAAGGCAGGCAGCAGGAACGGCGCCGAAAGGGCGAAGGCGGCAAGCGCCAGTTCCCAACGGCGCAGGCGGCGGAAGTCGAGACCGGTGATCATATTGAGTTTCCTCAGGCAGCAACTGTCGTTTCGAGGCGCGGCAGGCCCTCGGCGATCGAGCGCCATTCGGGACGCTCCGCGAGACCTTCCTTCCGCTTGCCGAAGAACTGGATGATCATCTCGCCCTTGGCGTCGAGCGCCTCGATCGAGGTGACATGGCCGTCGGCAGTCGGCTTGCGCACGGCCCAGAGCTCGGCGATGTGGTCGGTGCGCAGGTGCAGGTGGAAGGTCGGGTCCATGACGTTCAGCCAGGGGCCCATCGGTGCGATCTTTTCGATCGGGCCGGAGTGGATCTGGATCATGCCGCGATTGCCGACAAAGCACATGATCGGCAGTTCGACCTCGGCGCTCGCGCGCATCATGGCTTCGACGCTCGACGGATCGAGCTGCCAGGCGAAATCGTCACCGATGTTGGTGAGCGCCTGGCGCCGGCCGATCTTCAACTTGCGCAGCATGCCGTGGAACTGGTGCGTGTCGGTCATCTTCGTCCAGCGGTCGCGCAGTTCGGCGACGTCGACCACGGTTTCCGGCTTGTCGTCGCCAGCCGGAACGCTCGCGTCTGCGGTAAACTCCTGCGACTGGTCCTCGAGGCGGAAATCAGCGACGATCTTGTCATAGGCCTCGACATTCGAGGCGGCGCGCAGGTGCACCTTGTGCACCGCATTGCCCCACTTGTCGAAGAACTGCAGGCTCTTGCGGGCCTCGCCGCTGTCGTCGGTCTTCGTCACGGCAAAGGCGTGGGCCCAGGCGCTCGGGAAGACGCGCAGGTCGATCTGCTCGCCAAGCACGATGCTGGCCATCTCGCCGGTGGTGATCTTTTCGTAGACGCCGATCTTTTCGTGCACGGCGCTTTCGTTGCGGGTCAGCGCCATCACTTCACCGAGGTCTTCGACGCGCGACAGGAACCGGTTGGCATCGGCATCGATGCGCACGGCGGTCAGCCCACATTCTGCCGCAACGAGAGCAGCCTCGGATACGCCCAGCTGGGCTGCGATATCACGCTCGCGCATCTTCGGGTTCTCGGCGCGGTAGGCGCGGATTTCAGAAGGAGTGGGGCGGAGGCTCTCGGTCATTTTCGTCTGCCTATTTGTTCAGGATCAGTTTGCCTTGGCGGGTGATCTTCATGCGGTAGATCGCGCCGTCGTGGGAAATGAGGATCTCGTTTTCGCTGCCGAAGAGTTCGCGGCTTTCGATAATCCGTTGCCCGCGCCCTGCCAGCGTCGGCAGTTCAGATGGGCGGGCGAGATTATTGTCGTTGCTCACTGCGTTTCGGCCGTTTCGAGGGGCAGGCCGCGCTGGATTTCCCCGCATTTCCTGCCGTGCAATTCGTTTACTATCTTGACTTCATTACTCATATTTATTTATGGACGCAATACCGGACTTAAGAACTCAAGTTAGTTGTTGCCGGCTTGTGGACAAGGGGCGTGCGAGCTTCGTTCGATGGTGCGCTCAATCCTTTGGAGTGATGACGATATGAAGCTTTCCAGCCTCCCGATTGTTTCCGTTGCCTTTGCGGCCCTGCTGGCCGCAGGCGCAGTCAAGGCGCAGGAGGCTGCGCCGGCCGGAGGTCTGTCGATCGAGCTCAATGAGGTTGCGCCGTCGCAGAAGGGCTGCAAGCTCACTTTCGTCGCCGGCAATGCTTTTGCCCAATCGCTCAGCAAGGTTTCGTTCGAGTTCGTGATCTTCGATCAGAAGGGGCTGGTCGAACGCATGGCGGTGCTCGACTTCCGTGATCTTCCCGCCGGCAAGACCAAGGTTCGGCAGTTCGATCTGCCTGGTACCAATTGCGATGCGGTAAAGAGCCTGTTGATCAATGATGCCCCGGCCTGTGTCGGCGACGGGGTTCAGCCGGGTGCCTGCATGAGCGGGATCAAGACCGGCTCGAAGTCGGCGGTCGAACTCAAGGGTTGAGGCGGGGCCGCACGATCTGAGCATGGAACATGCGTCGCCAGGGGCGACGAAGGTAAGGCTGCAATGAAGCGTATCGTTTTCTGGACCGGGGCGGCTGTCATTTCGCTCGCAACGCACGGCGTCGTTCTGGCGACGCTGTTCGGCTCCTCGCCGCCACAGGACGAGCCCGACTTGATGATTGGTGGTGTTACGACAGAGGTCGCCATTCTCGGCGACGCGTTCGCGGAAACACTGCAGGCCGGAGACCCCTCGGAAATTGTCGAGCCGACCGAAGATGTGCCCGATGAGGTGAAGCCGGAAGAAATTACGCCGGTCGAGGACGTCACCTCGACTACACCGGAAATCGTCGCCGAACAGCCGCACGATCTGGTTGCCACGGAGGCGGACGTTATTCTGCCGGCCGAGGAAATGCCGGCCTTGCAGGTCGCCGAAGCGGTCGTGACGGCAAGCGTTGCGCCGGTCGAAACGGTGGTGCCGGAAGAGAAGCCGGAGATCGAGGAGCCGAAAAAGGAAAAGGTTGAAAAGCCGGAGCCGAAAAAAGAGCCGGTCAAGAAGAAGAAAGTGACCCGCAAAAAGGCCGGCGACAAGGGTGAGCAGGCGCAGACCCAGGTCAAGGGACAGGCGGACGGCGAAATCAACGGCAACACGACGGCTGCGACCGGCCAAGGGCAAGCGGCAGCGGTCATCGGGAACGCAGGCGTTGAAAACTACAAGGGCAAGGTTCGTTCGAAGGTTCTGCGCGCGTTCAACAGGAAGGCACGCAGTATCCGCAGCGGCGAGGGCGATGCCGCGACCGTGGTGTTTGTCGTGGCGGCCAACGGCGGCTTGGCGAGCGTCAATCTTGTCCGCAGCTCCGGGTCAGATCGCCTCGACAAGGCTGCCATCGATTCGGTTCGTAGTGCCGCACCCTTTGCTGCCTTCCCGGCCGGCTCGGGTAAGAACAGTTGGAGCTTCACCGTTCCCATGTCCGTTAACTGAGGGCAGGACGTGATGCCCCCGCGTGCGGTCGCGATGGGGATTTTTCCTTCCAAAAAATATGATGAAAAAAGTCATGTTTATACTTTACTCCGATTTTCAAGTTTAATAGGTTGCGCTCGTCACGCAGCCGTAGGGTGTGTGTCGAGAGGATTTCCCGATGCGACCGGTTGCCAGTGACAACCCTTGTCGCACGATGAAACGGAGAGGATTGCATGCGCGGCAAGCGTCACCAGAATGCGGCAAAGAATGGCAAGGGTCGCTCGGACTCGGAACCGGCCGAGACTCGCCAGGCAGCCGGAAAGGCGACGCTCGAAGGGCGCAGCTTCCTATATGTCGGCGGCCGTGATTGTCAGGTGGCGCACCTCCGCGAAATCGCCAGCTCCTTCGGTGCCGAACTGCTGCACCATGATGGCGGCCTGCGTGAGGCGGTTTCGCGCATCGACCGGGTGCTTCCCTCCGTCGATTGCGTCTTCTGCCCGATCGACTGCATCAGCCATGACGCGTGTCTTCGCGTGAAGACCGGCTGCAAGAAGTGGGGCAAGGCCTTCGTGCCGCTGCGCAACGGCTCGAAGTCGAGCCTGGAGCGGGCGCTGCAGGACCTCACCACCGGCCGTGACGAACGATAACCCCTCACGTTACTCCCGAGACAGACAGAGTTTGCAAATGAACGAAGAACGTCCTGACCTGTGCATGATGATCGGTCTGCACAAGCTGGCGGCGCAGCAGGGCGATGGCCTGGTGCCCGAACTCTATGAGATCCTGACGCGCCGGGCACGAAAGCTCGACGAGCACACCAATGTCGCTGAGTTCCCGACCTGGCAGGCCCGTCCGCCGGTTCGCGATCCGCTCGGGCTTGCAGAGCCGAAGGAAGGAACTATCCTCGCCTTCCCGCGTGCAGCAAACGACGCTGCCCGCAAGAAAGAAAGCGCCTAGGAGGCCAGCATGTACGTCGCCATGAACCGTTTCCGGATTGCCATCGGCCACGAAGAAGCTTTCGAAGCCGTCTGGAAGGGGCGCGATTCCAGTCTCTCGGAAATGCCGGGCTTCGTTTCCTTCCATCTGTTGCGCGGCGACAGCGTGCCGGAAGAAGGCTACACGCTCTTCGTCTCGAACTCGGTCTGGAAGGACAGGGATTCCTTTTCGGCCTGGACGAAGTCGGAGAATTTTCGCGCGGCTCACAAAAGCGCCGGCGACAACAGGGCGATGTATCTCGGCCCGCCGAAATTCGAAGGATTTTCGGCCGTCGAAGGCGCCTGATCCGATTGCTTTGCGGGACGGAAGTGGTCCTGCGGAAATGACGCAACGGCTCTAGCCGAAAGGTCTTCACCTCCCGGATGGCTGCCTCCGGGAGGTGAATGCGTTTGGGACTAGGCCGTCTTTCTTGGCAGGAAAGCGCCGAGCGAGATGGCGATCCAGCCGGCCATGATAGTCGTGCCGCCAAGTGGCGCCGACATCGGGAACAGGCCCTGGCCGGTCACGTGGCGCATGGCGAGATCTGCCGAGAACAGCGCCGTTCCCAACGCGATCAGCAGGGCCGCAGCCGGCGCGGTGCGAAAGCTCGGCCAAGCGGCATAGAGTGCAACGAGCGCCGGAGCGTGTGCCAGGCACATGGCGGAAATGCCGGCGAGCAGCCGCGGGTCGGTGCCGTGCGAGGCGCCGGCAGCGCTGACAACGCCGGTCAGGCCCATCAGGCCGGCAACAAAAAGCGTCGTTGCACGAAATCCGCTGTGCGACATCGAAGATTATTCCTTGTTCTGCATATGAAAGGCGAGGCGGGTGATCGGCTCGAGGATGATCTCACGGAGCTTTGGGTGGGCGACGGTCTCTTCCAGCGCGCGGCTAAAACACAGCAGCCATTCGTCGCGCTCCCCGGGCCCGATTTCGGCGACGAAATGGCGGCGGCGCAGCATCGGATGGCCGCGTTTCTCGACATAGATGGGCGGGCCACCGAGCCAGCCGGTGAGATACTCGTAAAACTTCTCTTCACTGCCGGAGAGGTCGGGCGGATGCACGGCACGGCAGCGGGCGGCCTCCGGCAGCGTGTCCATCAATTCATAGAAGCGGCGGGTCAGCGCCCGCACCGTCGGGTCGCCGCCAATCGCTTCGTAGAGTGTGGTGGTTTCCGTTTCGGCCATGGTCCATGTCCTTCGTTCCTGCGGTCCTAGCGCGCGGGGCGCGGCCGAACAATGGTTTTTGCACGTGCTGGTTTGCGGCGTTTCATCGCGCTTTGTGCGGTAGGTCTTGACAAACCGTCCAGACGGTATCTTTATACTGGGCATGACAGAAGCTCATCGCCGCAAGAAACAGCCGGAACATGTGCGCCAGCAATTGCTGGAGGTTGCCGCGCGCCTTTCGCACGAGCAGGGGATCTCGGGCGTTACGCTTGATGCCGTGTCGCAGGCCGCGGGCGTGAGCAAGGGCGGGTTGCTGCACCACTTTCCGAACAAGCTCGCGCTTCTCGACGGGCTGTTCGACGATCTGGTGAGCCGTTTCGACCGCGAGATCGAGGCGGCGATGGCGCGCGATCCGGTGGCGAAGGGGCGCTTTACCCGCGCCTATATCGACGTCTGCTTCGCGCTCGACCCCGCGACCGACGTGCCGGGTTGGCGCATGCTGACGATCGCGCTGATCGCCGAGCCGCATCTGAAAGGCCGCTGGCGCGACTGGGTTGCGCGTCGATCAGCGGAGTTTACGGAGACGGACGGCGCTACGGGCTGCGTGCTCGCGCGCTTTGCCTGTGACGGCGTGTGGCTGGCCGACCTGATGCAGAGCCACGACCTCGATGCCGTAGCGCGCGCCGGTCTTGTCGCCAATCTCAAGGCGCTGTCGGCGCAGTAGATCTCTTTGCTTCATCGAAACATCGAGATGACCTAACACTTTGAAACAACGCAATTCCAGAGCTAAGGCCCGTTCATCCTGGAAAAGCGCTTTCGATCGGAATGGAGACCACCCATGAACCCCGCCATGCTCTACACCGTGCTGGTCGCAGCGATCGTCTTCGAGGTGCTCGGCACCTCGGCGATGCAGGCGGCGCAGCATTTTACCCGGCTGGGGCCGACGGTGCTGATGGTGGTCTGCTACGCGATCGCCTTCTTCTTCCTGTCCTACACGCTGCGCTTCATCCCGGTCGGGATCGCCTATGCAGTCTGGAGCGGCCTCGGCATCGTGCTGATCTCGCTGGTCGGCTACTTCGCCTTCGGGCAGAAGCTCGATCTCGCGGCGATCCTGGGGCTGGGGCTGATCATCGCCGGCGTGGTGGTTCTCAACCTCTTCTCCAAGTCGACCTTCCACTGACGCGATCGCATCCGGCCTCAGCCGTTCTGCGGCGGCGGTGCCGTCGATTCACGCAGGATCAGTTCCACCGGCCAGAGCTCGTGCACCTCCTCGGTCGGCCTGCCTGACAGAAGCTGCAGCACCAGATCGGCCGAGCGCGCGCCGGCGGCGCGCATCGAGGAGCGTGTCGCCGAGAGCGACGGCACCATGTTTTCCGCCGTCAGGTAGGGGAACACGTCGTCATGGGCGATGACGGAAACCTCGCGGCCGATCTCAAGACCCATCGACCGGGCGGCCCTGTAGATGCCGAGCGCCGTCATCATCGAGCCGGCGACAAAGGCGGTCGGGCGCGGGGTCTGTTCGAGGAAGGAGCGAGCGAAGCGAAAGCCGAGCTCGTCGGTGAAGTTGCCGTGGGCAACCAGGCGCGGATCGAAGGGGATGCCGCGCGCCTCCAGCGCGTCGCGATAGCCCTTGTCGCGGTGGAGCGAGAAGGTTCGGCCCTGCCGGCCGTTGATCATGGCGATGCGACGATGGCCAAGGTCGATCAAATGCGAGGTCGCGCGGCGGATCGCGCCCTCGTTGTCGATGTCGAGCCAGGCATGCGGCACGTCGATGTCGGAGCGGCCGTGCACGAGGAAGGGCATGCCGAGCTTGTGGAGGAGGGCGATGCGTTCGTCGTTGGGTTCGGGCGAATGCACGATCACGGCATCGACGCGACCGCTGACAGCGAGCCGACTGTAGAGCTGGATTTCGCCCGTCGGGTTCTTGTCATCCATCGGGCTGACGAGGATGTCGATGTCCTCGGCGCCGAGCCGTTCGGCGAGGCCCCCCATGAATTCGGAAAAATGAAATTCGCCCGATCGGCCCATGACGACGCCGATGGCGCCGGCGCGGCCAGTGACGAGCCTGACGGCATTGATGTTCGGACGATAGCCGAGGCGTGCTGCCTCTTCGGCCACCCGCTTGCGTGTCTTTTCGCTGACTTCGGGGTAGCCGCTCAGCGCGCGGCTGACGGTCGTCGGCGAAAGGCCCAGTTGTTGCGCGAACTCCCTCAGCTTCATTCTGTCTGCGTATCCTCAACCCTGGCCCGGTCCCAGAAATATACACCTTCCGTTCCCGTAACAATCGGTTTGTCGAGCGGATCCGGGGTGACGCCCTTTCACGCAAATGTCCCAAACCGTTTTAAATTTTTGAGCAGCCCCTTTGATTTTACGGGTTCTTAGGTTGGGCGCTCACGGAACTCCAGACCGTAGGTGCCTATTGAAATATATAGGATATTTTCTCATTTACACAGCCATTCCTGCTTTCAAGACGAATGGATTGACAGCTTTTCCGTCTTCTGCCAACCTTTGACGTAACCAAACCGTTTTCGAATTTGCGGAGGAGCAAGCGAACGGTTGAGGGGAGAGCAGGAGGAGACGAACCATGAAAACCATGCTGAATGCCTTAAGCTTTTGCGCTGCGATCGTTGCCGCTGATGCGGCTGCCGCTGCCGAGATTTCGCTGGCAGCCAACACGACCGGCAAGAACGTCAATTTCATCCGCGAGCAGCTTGCGATCTTCGAGAAGGAGACGGGGCACAAGGTGAGCCTAGTCACCATGCCGCCGTCGAGCAGCGAGCAGTTCAGCCAGTACCGGCTGTGGCTTGCCGCCGGAAACAAGGACGTCGACGTCTACCAGACCGACGTCGTCTGGGCGCCGCAGTTGGCCGACCAGTTCGTCGATCTGTCGGAGGCGGCAAAGGATGTCGTCGGGCAGCACTTCCCCTCGATCATCGCCTCGCAGACGGTCAACGGCCGCCTCGTGGCATTGCCGGCCTTCACCGACGCGCCGGCGCTCTACTACCGCAAGGACCTGCTCGAAAAATACGGCAAGGTGCCGCCGAAGACCTGGGACGAACTGGCTGAAATCGCCAAGGAAATCCAGGAAAAGGAACGCGCCGCCGGCCAAGCCGATCTCTGGGGCTATGTCTTCCAGGGCAACGCCTATGAAGGGCTGACCTGCAACGCGCTCGAATGGATCAAGTCATCGGGCGGCGGCCAGATCGTCGAGCCCGATGGCACGATCTCGATCAACAACGAGAAGGCGGCCGCTGCCATCGACCGGATCAAGGGTTGGGTTGGCACGATTTCGCCCCAGGGTGTGCTTGCCTATCAGGAAGAGGAATCACGCGGCGTCTGGCAGACAGGCAACTCCGTCTTCATGCGCAACTGGCCCTATGCCTATGCGCTCGGCAATGGCGACGACAGTGCGGTCAAGGGCAAGTTTGCGGTAGCCCCGCTGCCGACCGCGACCGATGGCGACCAGCCGTCCTCGACGCTTGGCGGCTGGAACGTGGCCGTCTCCAAATATTCCGACGATCAGGAAGCGGCAATCGCGCTTGCCAAGTTCCTCTCGTCAGCCGAGGTGCAGAAGCGCCGGGCAATCGAACTCTCGAACCTTCCGACCGTTGCCGCGCTCTATGACGACGCGGAGGTCGCCAAGGCCCAGCCGTTCATGCCGGCCTGGAAGCCGATCTTTGAAAGCGCCGTGCCGCGGCCGTCGGCCGTCACCAAGGTCAAGTACAACGAGGTTTCAGCCAAGTTCTGGGGTGCGGTTCACAATTCGCTCTCCGGCAACGGCACGGCTGCTGAGAACCTCGAACTGCTCGAAATCGAACTCACTGAGATGAAGGGCGACAGCTGGTGATCCTCCCGGGGGCGAGGGGAGTGTCTTCGGGCCTCCCTTCGCTCCACCGAGCCATCGCCATTCCTCTCCGATCAACCGCTCGGCAGTGCGCCGAATGGCAAGGGTGAGTATAGACATGACCGATCTTTCCCTCGCGGAGCCACCCTCCGCACTTGAGAGCGGCGGCAGGATCCGCTCCGACCTCAACGCCGAGCGCGTCCGCTCCGCCTGGATCTTTCTTGCACCGACCCTTCTGGTGCTCGCGCTCGTGGCCGGCTGGCCGCTTGTCCGCACCGTCTATTTCAGTTTCACCAACGCCTCGCTGACCAACCTTGAAGGGGCCGAGTTCGTCGGCTTCAAGAATTACCTTACCTGGATCACGCTGAAGAGCGGACGCACGGTCTTTAATGGGCTGCTTGCCGATCCCGCCTGGTGGAATGCCGTCTGGAACACGCTGAAGTTTTCGGCCGTTTCCGTCACCATCGAGACGGTGCTCGGGCTGATCGTGGCCCTTGTGCTGAACGCCCATTTCCCGGGCCGTGGGCTGGTGCGCGCGGCGATCCTGATCCCCTGGGCGATCCCGACCATTGTTTCTGCCAAGATGTGGGCGTGGATGCTCAACGACCAGTTCGGCATCTTGAACGACCTCATGCTCGGCCTTGGGCTCATCAGCCACAAGATCGCTTGGACGGCCAATCCGGAGACGGCGATGGTCGCGGTTCTGATCGTCGACGTCTGGAAGACGACGCCGTTCATGGCGCTGCTGATCCTTGCGGGGCTGCAGATGGTGCCCTCAGACATCTACGAGGCGGCCAAGATCGACGGGGTTCACCCGCTCAAGGTCTTCTGGCGGCTGACGCTGCCCTTGATCCGGCCGGCCCTGATGGTCGCGGTGATCTTCCGCATGCTCGATGCGCTGCGCATCTTCGATCTCATCTACGTGCTGACGCCCAACAACGCGAAGACCAAGACCATGTCGGTGCTGGCGCGCGAGAACCTCTTCGACTTCGACAAGTTCGCCTATGGCGCCGCTGCCTCGACGATGCTGTTCCTGATCATTGCGGCGATCACGGTGGCCTATATGTGGTTCGGCCGGGTTAATCTTGAGGGAGAGCGCTGATGGTTGCCACCCTTGCCAAGCGCACGGCGTTCTGCGCCCTTGTCGTTGCCATCATCGTCATGGCCGTCTTCCCGTTCTACTACGCGGTGCTGACGAGCTTCAAATCCGGAACGGCATTGTTCCGGGTCGATTACTGGCCGACCGAAATCTCCTTCGACAACTACGCAGGGATCGTCACGAGCAGTGGCTTCCTGCGCAACCTTGCCAACTCGCTGATGGTCGCGACCATCGTCGTCGGCGTGTCGTTGCTGCTTGCGGTCACCGCGGCCTACGCGCTGGCGCGGGTGCGTTTTCGCGGCCGCGGGCTCTTGCTTCTGACGATCCTGTCGGTGTCGATGTTTCCGCAGATCGCCGTGCTTGCGGGCCTGTTCGAGCTGATCCGCGCGGTCGGTATCTTCAATACGCCGCTTGCCCTGATCTTTTCCTACATGATCTTCACGCTGCCTTTCACCGTCTGGGTGCTCACCACCTTCATGCGTGACCTGCCGGTCGAAATCGAGGAAGCGGCGATCGTCGATGGCGCCACGCCCTGGGTCATCATCGTCAGGGTGTTCATGCCACTGATGTGGCCGGCGCTAGTGACGACGGGGCTGCTCGCTTTCATTGCCGCCTGGAACGAGTTCCTGTTCGCGCTGACCTTCACGTCATCCGACAGCCAGCGCACCGTGCCGGTCGCGATCGCGCTGCTTTCCGGCAACAGCGAATACGAAGTCCCGTGGGGCAACATCATGGCCGCATCGATCATCGTCACCGTGCCGCTCGTGGTCCTCGTACTGATCTTTCAGCGACGGATCATCTCCGGGCTCACGGCCGGCGGCGTCAAGGGATAAGGGGAGGAAAAAATGGCAGAACTTCAATTGCGCAACGTGCGCAAATCCTTCGGCGCCTTCGAGGTGATCAAGGGGGTCAGCATGGACATCCGGGCCGGTGAGTTCATGGTCTTCGTCGGGCCGTCCGGCTGCGGCAAGTCCACGCTCCTGCGCCTGATTGCCGGGCTCGAGGAGATCACGTCGGGCACGCTTTCCTTCGACGGGCAGGTGGTCAACCAGCTTACGCCGTCGAAGCGCGGCGTTGCGATGGTGTTCCAGTCCTATGCGCTCTACCCGCACATGACGGTGTTCGAGAACATGTCCTTCGGCATGCAGCTGGCGGGCAAGGACAAGGAGCAATGCAAGAAAAGGGTCGAGGCAGCAGCCGAGATGCTACAGCTCACCCCCTATCTCAAGCGTCTGCCCAAGCAACTCTCGGGCGGCCAGCGCCAGCGCGTGGCGATCGGCCGGGCAATCGTGCGCGATCCCAAAGTCTTTCTCTTCGATGAGCCGCTTTCCAATCTCGACGCGGCGCTACGCGTCGCGACCCGCATCGAGATCGCCAAACTGCATCGCAGCATGCACAAGACAACGATGATCTATGTCACCCACGACCAGGTCGAGGCGATGACACTGGCTGATCGCATTTGCGTGCTACGGGATGGGCTGGTTGAGCAGATCGGCACGCCGCTCGAACTCTACGAGAGCCCGAACTCGGTCTTTGTCGCTGGTTTCATCGGTTCGCCGAAGATGAACTTCCTGACCGGCGCGCTGGCCGCGCCCTATGATGCCCACACGATCGGCATCCGGGCCGAGCATCTGGAGATCAGGCTAAGCGACGGCAGGTGGTCGGGAACGGTGGTGCATTCCGAAATGCTGGGATCCGATAGCTACATCTATCTCGATATCGGAGCCGGCGAACCGGTCATCGTGCGCGAAGGCGGCACTTCACTTCACCGGCCGGGTGAGACGGTCCAGATCTCACCGATCGGCGACAACATCCACCGCTTCGATGCGTCGGGGCTGGCGCTTGGCCGGGCCCCGATGAGAGGGGCAGCCTGACGGCTATCCCCAGATCGAACGGTTTCGAGCTTCGGGGTCGCCAATTCGTGGGCGACCCCATCCATTGTAAGACGACATGCCCGAAAGGGCGAAACACCCAAGGAGAATGACCGTGCCTATCAGAACAGTTGTTTGGGGCGAGAATATCCACGAACAGACCAACGAGTTCGTCCGCAGCATCTACCCGAACGGGATGCACAACACGATCGCCGCGGCGCTGAACACCGAAGCCGACATCGAGGCGACGACGGCGACGCTGCAGGAGCCGGAGCACGGGCTTAGCGTCGAGCGTCTGGCCAATACCGACGTGCTTTTGTGGTGGGGCCACAAGGACCACGGCGCCGTGAGCGACGAGATCGTCGAGCGGGTCGCCAAGCGGGTCTGGGAGGGCATGGGCCTGATCGTGCTGCATTCCGGCCATTTCTCCAAGATCTTCAAGCGCCTGATGGGCACGCCCTGCGCCCTGAAGTGGCGTGAAGCCGGCGAGCGCGAACGCGTCTGGGCCATCAACCCGCGCCATCCGATCGCCGAGGGGATCGACGAGAACTTCGTGCTCGAGAACGAGGAGATGTACGGCGAGCAGTTCTCGGTGCCGGAACCGCTCGAAACCGTGTTCATCTCGTGGTTTGCCGGCGGCGAAGTGTTCCGCTCGGGTCTCACCTGGCGTCGCGGCGCCGGCAACATCTTCTACTTCCGCCCGGGGCATGAGACCTACCCGACCTATCACGATGCCAACGTGCAGAAGGTGCTGCGCAATTCGGTGAAGTGGGCCTACAACGCCGACAACCGCTACACGGCGATCCATGATGCGCCGAATGTGCCGGTCGAAAAGGCGCTGGAGCCGATCGTCGAACGTGGCCCGCGGCTGCACCAGGCCGGCGAAGCAGGATACAGGTGAGCATCATGCGTCTTCTTGTAGTTGGAACCGGCGGCATGGCGAACAGCCATGCCCAGGCCTTTGCCAAGATCGAAGGCGTCGAAATGGTCGGCGCCGTCGATGTGGATCCGAAGCGTGCCCAGGCTTTTGC
Source organism: Ensifer sp. MJa1 (assembly GCF_037026475.1). Taxonomy (NCBI): domain Bacteria; kingdom Pseudomonadati; phylum Pseudomonadota; class Alphaproteobacteria; order Hyphomicrobiales; family Rhizobiaceae; genus Ensifer; species Ensifer sp. MJa1. The sequence continues at coordinate 138,116 of NZ_JAKUMO010000017.1, forward strand.
CGACAAGCACGGGATTGCCAACACCTTCACCTCGCTCGACGAGGCGATCGCCTGGGGCAAGTTCGATGCGGCGACGAACGTGACGCCCGACAAGGCGCATTACCCGACGACGCTGGCGTTGCTTGCCGCCGGCAAGCATGTGCTGTGCGAGAAACCTCTTGCCGAGAACTACGCCAAGGCGGCGGAGATGGCTGAGGCCGCCGAGCGCTCCGGTCTGGTGACCATGGTCAACCTCACCTACCGCAACGTCGCGCCCTTGCAAAAGGCACGGGCGATGGTGCTTACCGGTGAGGTCGGCAAGCTGCGCCATCTCGAGGCGTCCTATCTGCAGAGCTGGCTCGTCTCCAAGGCCTGGGGCGATTGGGCGACGGAATCGCAATGGCTCTGGCGGCTCTCGACCAAACACGGTTCGAACGGCGTGCTTGGCGATGTCGGCATCCATATCCTCGACTTCGCCGGCTATGGTGCCGGTACCGATGCGTCGCGGATTTTCGCGCGGCTGAAGACCTTCGACAAGGCGCCAGGCAACCGCATCGGCGAGTATGATCTCGACGCCAATGACAGCTTCGTCATGACCGCCGAGTTCGGCAATGGCGCCATGGGCGTCGTCCACGCCAGCCGCTGGGCAACCGGGCATCTGAACGAACTGCGGCTCCGTCTGCACGGCGACAAGGGCGCGCTTGAAGTGGTGCACACGCCCGATGGCTCGACGCTGCGCGCCTGCCTCGGTGCCGATGTCGAAACGGCGACCTGGCGTGACGTCGACGCCGGCACCGTGCCGACGAACTATGAGCGCTTCGTTGCAGCCGTCCGCAAGGGCAAGACCGAAGAGCCGGGGTTCCGCCATGCGGCGAACCTGCAGAAGGTCTTGGACCTTGCAATGGTGTCGGAAGCCGAGCGGCGCGAACTGCCGGTCTAGCGCATCCTGCCTTCAGGTGGACTCACTTTAGGACGGAAAGATGCTCTAGAATCAAAGTCCTACTGCATGTTTTCTTAAATCGTATTCGGTTTAACGACAAAAACATGCAGCAATTCAAAGTGCTACAGCGACCTTTGCGCGTCTGATAAGACGCGCGGCGCTGTAGTGCGTCCTTTGTGCGTTCGTATGAACGCACGGCGCTCTAACGAGAATGGCGGTCGGGGGTGTTGCTTTTGGCAGCCCCCCCGCTTTCCGGCGGTATCCAAGGGGTCACCGCAGAGCCGACCGTGTTTTCCATCGATTGGCCGAGACGCCGCACCTGCGCGTCATAGTTCTTGCGGGTGTTCGGATCGAAAATCATGATCGGCGTCGATACCGCCAGGCTCGCGGCACTGCCGACCGTCTGCGTGGCACCCAGCGTGACGGCGCCGAGCCGTTCGCCGAGCCCGACATCGGAATCGGTCACGGTCTGGCCGGCAATCAGCCGGTTGCCGAGCAGGCGCACGACTTCGGGGCTTTCGGCAAACTTGCCATGGTTGAGCTTGTCACCACCCTTCAGCGCCGTCAGATCGATGACGCTGATGCCGGCCTGTTCCAGCTGCGTGCGGTAGGGTTCGGCGGTCGGATCGATCTGCCCGAGCCGGTCGACATTGCCGGAAATGCGCCTGGACAAGGTCAGCGCCCGGTCGTCGCGCGACACGAACAGCGTGAATTTCGGGCGTTTTTCGCCCATGACGCGGAGCTGCTGGCCGAAGACATCGACGTCGAGATCGGGCGAGGCCAGGATGACGTCGGTGATCTTGGGCGCGATGCGTCCGTCGCGGATCGCCATCTGGCGCAGAGCCTCCACCGTCAGCCACGAGCCCATGGAATGGGCCATGACGGTGATTTCACCGACCTCAGGATTGCTCGATGCGCGCCGCAGCAGTTCCTCCAGCGCGTCGCGCGAATAGTTGGTGCTTTCCTTGTCGTAATTGTAGTCGAAGATGCTGGCGCGCGAGGGCCAGGTGAAGATCACCGGGGCAACATCCGTGCCGCTATCGTGCACGATCTGAGCATAGCGGTAGACCGCATCTTCGTAACGATTGTTGAAACCATGGACGAAGATCAGCACGCGCCGGGTCTTGGGAAGGTTACCCTTGAGCCAGCTCTGAACGTCGTTGCCCTGCTTCAACGGCGTTACGCTGACGGTGGAGAAATCACGCTCCGGGTTGGCCGGAAGCTTCTTCGGCCACTGTACCAGACCGACTTCGCGGTTCTTTTCCGGCGGGATCGAAACGACGATTTCCGTGAGCGACAGTTCGGCCGCGCGCTCGCCGCTGAAGAGCACGCCTGGCTCGGCCGACGGGGCGCGTGTGGTCGCGACCATCAGATCGACCTCGGAAGCACCGCTCGTGGTTCCAGACGGCACGAGCACGCCTACAGGGCGGCCGGCACAGGCGGCGAGCGCGGCGGCGAATAGCAACGTCGCGGCGATGCGGCTCCAGTGCCCCTTCGAGCCTGCAATGGAAAACGGACGCGGCAACCAACCCCCCAGTGCCGCATCATGCGGCGCGACAGCCCGATCATTCGGGCCGGGCTATCTCCATGCATTAGAAACGCCAGATTTTCATCCCTCAGCTGGCGTCCTGGCGGCGATTGGCCCGCTTTTGCCAATAGCGATGCGGCAATCATGCAACATTTCGCTACAGGCGGACCTGGGTAAAACCCCCTGATATTCATTGAAAAGGCATTGGCCATTTACTAGCATCGCCGCGACTTCTTCCGGGCGCGTCGAAAGGCGACGCGTCCGATCTCCCTGAAATGACAAAGGAAATTCAGGAATGCAGGCGGTATTCGATGGCCACAACGACGTGCTTCTGCGCCTCTGGCAGAACGCCCGAAAGGGCGCCGACCCGGTGCGCGAATTCGTCGACGGCGTCGACCAGGGTCACATCGATGCGCCGCGTGCCAAGGCGGGCGGTCTCGTCGGCGGCCTCTCGGCAATCTACGTGCCTTCTGGCGATCTGATCCTGCAGCCGCCAGGCGAAAACGGTCACTACCAGACGCCGCTCTCCGCGCCGCTCGAGCACCTGCCGTCGCTCTCAACTGCGATGGAGCTTGCCGACATCGCCGTCCGCCTCGACCGGGCAGGCGCCTGGAAGCTCTGCCGGTCGACCGCCGAAATTCGCAGGGCAATCGAGAAAGGCGTCTTTGCCTCCGTTCTCCATATGGAAGGCTGCGAGGCGATCGGCGCGGACCTTTCGGCGCTCGAAACCTTCTATGCTGCCGGCTTGCGTTCGCTGGGCCCCGTCTGGAGCCGTCACAATGTCTTCGGCCACGGCGTGCCGTTCTCCTATCCGATGTCGCCGGACGCGGCGCCGGGATTGACCGATGCCGGTTTTGAGCTCGTGCGCGCCTGCAATCGCCTCGGCATCCTGATCGATCTTGCCCACATCACCGAGCAAGGTTTCTGGGACGTCGCCAAGACCACGAACCAGCCGCTGGTCGCCAGCCATTCGAACGCGCATGCGCTGACGCCGGTTGCGCGCAACCTGACCGACAGGCAGCTCGACGCCGTCAGGGAAAGCAAGGGGCTCGTCGGGCTGAACTACGCCACGACGATGCTGCGCGCCGATGGCCAGGAGAATGCCGCGACGCCGCTTTCCGACATGGTCCGCCATGTCGACTATCTGGTCGAACGCATGGGCATCGACTGCGTCGCGCTCGGATCGGATTTTGACGGGGCCACGATCCCCGCGGAGATCGCCGATGCGGCGGGCAATCAGGCGCTCATCCTGGCGCTGAGGAGCGCCGGATATGGTGATGCCGAACTGGCAAAGATATGCCGGGAGAACTGGTGGAGAGTTCTGGGGCAGGCTTGGCACGAGGCTGCCTGAACCATGAAGAAGAGCCTCTTAAGGGGCATAAACGAGGGAACTGCAAAATGATGCACAAGCTCAACGGACGTCTTCGTCTTCTGACCGCATCGGCGGCGCTGGCCATGGTCATGGCCGCATCGGCGCCGGCCTTTGCCGAGACACCGAAGGACACGCTGGTCGAAGCTTTCGCGATCGACGACGTCATCACCATGGATCCGGGCGAAGCCTTCGAGCTGACCGCTGCCGAAATCACCGGCAACACCTACAACATGCTGGTGCGCCTCGACATCAACGACACCTCCAAGGTCGTCGGTGATCTCGCCGACAGCTGGACGGTTTCGGAGGATGGCCTGACCTACACCTTCAAGCTCAAGTCCGGCCTCAAGTTCGCTTCCGGTAATCCGATCCGCGCAGAAGACGTCGCCTGGTCGTTCGAGCGTGCCGTCAAGCTCGACAAGAGCCCTGCCTTCATCCTCACCCAATTCGGTCTGACCGGTGACAATGTTGCCGAAAAAGTGAAGGCCACCGACGAAAACACCCTGGTGTTTACGGTCGACCAACCCTATGCGCCGAGCTTCGTGCTCAACTGCCTGACCGCGACAGTTGCCGCCGTGCTCGACAAGCAGCTGGTGCTCGACAACGTCAAGCCGGTCACGCCGACCGACGACTACAAGTACGACAACGACTTCGGCAACGAATGGCTGAAGACCGGCTATGCCGGCTCCGGCCCGTTCAAGCTGCGCGAATGGCGCGCCAACGAAGTCATCGTGCTTGAGCGCAACGACAACTACTATGGCGAACAGGCAAAGCTTGCCCGCGTCATCTATCGCCACATGAAGGAAAGCTCGGGCCAGCGCCTGGCGCTTGAAGCCGGCGATATCGACGTTGCCCGCAACCTCGAGCCCGGCGATCTCGACGCCGTCACGAAGAACGCGGATCTCGCCGCCACCAGCGCGCCCAAGGGCACGGTCTACTACATCAGCCTCAACCAGAAGAACGCGAACCTCGCAAAGCCTGAAGTGCGCGAAGCCTTCAAGTATCTGGTCGACTACGACGCGCTCGGCTCGACGATCATCAAGGGCATCGGCGAGATCCACCAGAGCTTCCTGCCGAAGGGCGTGCTCGGCGCTCTCGACGAGAACCCCTACAAGCTCGACGTCGCCAAGGCGAAGGAACTGCTCGCCAAGGCCGGCCTTGCCGACGGCTTCACCGTCACCATGGACGTGCGCAACGGCCAGCCGGTCACCGGCATTGCCGAATCCTTCCAGCAGACGCTCGGCCAGGCCGGCGTGAAGCTCGAAATCATTCCGGGCGATGGCAAGCAGACGCTGACGAAGTATCGTGCCCGTAACCACGACATGTATATCGGCCAGTGGGGCATGGACTACTTCGATCCGAACTCCAACGCCGAAACCTTCACCAGCAACCCTGACAATTCCGACGAAGGCAAGAACAAGACGCTTGCCTGGCGCAATGCCTGGGACGTTCCGGAGCTGACGAAGAAGACCAAGGAAGCCCTGCTCGAGCGCGACAGCGCCAAGCGCGCCGAGACATACAAGGAGCTGCAGAAGACGGTGCTTGGCGAAAGCCCGTTCGTCATCATCTTCCAGCAGACCGAAGTCGCCGGCTACCGCGGCAACGTCAAGGGCCTGAAGCTCGGTCCGAGCTTCGACACCAACTTCGTCGCCGGCATTACCAAAGAATAAGCCGTCTCGAAGGAATAAACCGAAAGGATCGTTCCCTTGAGCATGAGCGGAACAGGGACCGTGGACGGGCGCAAACGCGCCCGTCCCGGCAAGATCGTGGCGGCAGTGCTGCGTTTTCTCGTGGTCGTGCTGACGACCTATCTCGGCCTTCTGGCCGTCACCTTCTTCATCGGCCGGGTGATCCCGATCGATCCGGTTCTGGCCGTCCTCGGCGACCGGGCGCCGCAGCATGTCGTCGACAGGACGCGCGAGGCGATGGGGCTGAACCTGCCCCTTTACCAACAGTTCTTCATCTATGTCCGCCAGGCGCTGACGGGTGATTTCGGCGTATCCGTGCTGACGACCAATCCGGTCATGACCGACATCCGCCGCGTCTTCCCGGCGACGATGGAGCTTGCGACGCTCGGCACGCTGATCGGCGCCGTCTTCGGCGTGCCGCTCGGGGTGCTTGCCGCCGTCAAGCGCGGCAGCATCGCCGACCAGATCGTGCGCGTCATCGGGCTTGTGGGCTATTCGGTGCCGATCTTCTGGCTGGCGCTCCTGTCGCTGCTGGTCTTCTACGCGCGGCTGAAGTGGGTCGCCTATCCCGGCCGTATCGACATCGTCTTCGAATACACCTTCACGCCGATCACCGGCTTCTACCTGTTCGACGCGCTCTGGCAACGGCAGTGGGATGTGCTCTGGGATGTGTTCCGCCACATCATCCTGCCGGCCTCGCTGCTCGGCTATTTCTCGCTTGCTTATATCAGCCGCATGACGCGCAGCTTCATGCTTAACGAACTGCAGCAGGAATACATCGTCGCGGCACGTGCCAAGGGACTGTCGGAGACGCGGATTATCTGGGGACATGCGCTCAGAAACGCTGCCGTCCCGCTCGTGACGGTGATTGCGCTTTCCTATGCCGGCCTGCTTGAGGGTTCGGTGCTGACGGAAACCGTTTTTGCCTGGCCTGGCCTTGGCCTCTACATCACCAACTCGCTGCAGAATGCCGACATGAATGCCGTGCTTGGTGGCACCATCGTCATCGGCTCGGTCTTCATCGGCATCAATCTCTTGTCCGACCTTCTCTATCGGACGCTCGACCCGAGGACGCGCCAGCGATGAGTACCGTTACCCAGACACGTCCGATGACGCGGCGCGAATGGCTTTTGTCCGATCGTCCGCAGTCGCGCACGCAGGCCCGCCTCGGTCGCGCCTACATGACCTGGCAGCGCTTTGCCGCCAACAAGCTCGCCGTTCTCGGCCTCATCATCCTGTTGGCGCTGGTCTTCGTCGCCGCTTTCGCCGATCTTCTGGCGCCGCATTCGCCCTATATCGGCGATCTCGCCAATGCGCGGCTGTTGCCGCCAGGGACCCCCGGCTATCTGCTCGGCACGGATGATCTCGGCCGCGATATCCTCTCGCGGCTGATCCATGGTTCGCGGCTGACGCTTGCCGTCGTCCTGCTCGTCGCCATCATTGCCGCGCCGATCGGGCTCATCGTCGGCGCTGTCGCCGGCTATGCCGGCGGCTGGGTCGATGCGGTGCTGATGCGCATCACCGACATCTTCCTCGCCTTCCCGAAACTGGTTCTGGCGCTCGCCTTCGTCGCAGCCCTCGGCCCGGGCATCGAGAATGCGGTCATCGCCATCGCGATCACCTCCTGGCCGCCCTATGCGCGCATTGCCCGCGCCGAAACGCTGACGGTGCGCAACTCCGACTATATCGCTGCGGTCCAGCTGATGGGCGCGTCGCCGACCCGCATCGTCTTCCGCCACGTCATGCCGATGTGCATGTCGTCGCTGATCGTGCGCGTGACGCTCGATATGGCCGGCATCATCCTGACCGCCGCGGGCCTCGGCTTCCTCGGCCTTGGCGCCCAGCCGCCGTTGCCGGAATGGGGTGCGATGATCGCGTCGGGCCGCCGCTTCATCCTTGATCAATGGTGGGTGGCGACCATGCCTGGGATCGCGATCCTGATCGTCAGCCTCGGCTTCAACCTGCTCGGTGACGGTCTGCGCGACGCGCTTGACCCGAGGGAGAGCGGCCAATGAGCGCGCTTCTGACAGTCGAAGACCTCAAGGTCTCGTTCCCCACGCGCACCGGCCTCGTAGAGGCCGTGCGCGGTGTCTCCTTCACGCTCGGCCGCGAGCGCCTCGGCATCGTCGGCGAAAGCGGCTCCGGCAAGTCGCAGACGGGCCGGGCGATCATGGGGTTGACGCCTGCCCACGCGCAGGTGACGGCAAAGCAACTGTCCTTCGACGGCATCGACCTGCTTGCGGCCCCGCCGAAAGTTCGCCGGGACCTCCGGGGCAAACGTATTGCCATGATCCTGCAGGATCCGAAGTACTCGCTGAACCCGGTGATGAGCATCGGCCGGCAGATCGTCGAGACGCTCAGGCAGCATGAGAATGTCGGCCGAGGCGAAGCGCGGGAGAGGGCGCTTGAGATGCTCTCGGCGGTGCAGATCCGCGATCCGAAGCGTGTCTTTGATCTCTATCCGCACGAAGTTTCGGGCGGCATGGGCCAGCGCGCGATGATCGCCATGATGCTCGTTGCCGGGCCGGAGCTTCTGATCGCCGACGAGCCGACCTCGGCGCTTGACGTCACGGTGCAGCTCGAAGTGCTTGGCATCCTCGACAAGCTGGTGGCCGAGCGCGGCATGGGCCTGATCTTCGTGTCGCATGATCTCAGGCTGGTCTCGTCCTTCTGCGACCGGGTGATCGTCATGTATGCGGGCAGGATCGTCGAGGAACTGGCAGCCTCGGAGCTTGCCAATGCCAAGCATCCCTATACCCAAGGTTTGCTGAACTGCATGCCGGCGATCGGCTCCGATCGCCATCCGCTGCCTGTTCTCGACCGCAAGCCGGAGTGGGCGCAATGACATCAGCCGTTTCCGTCTCAAACCTCACCGTCACCTATGACGAGTTCAAGGCGCTGAACGATGTCAGCGTCGAGATCGCGCCGGGTGAATCCTTCGGCCTCGTTGGCGAATCCGGATCGGGCAAGTCGACGCTGCTTCGGGCGATTGCCGGCCTGGCGCCGGTGACGTCAGGCAGCATCCGCGTCCATGACCGTGTGCTCAAGGGAGCCAAGCGTGACAAGGCCTTCTATCGCGCGGTGCAGATGGTCTTCCAGGACCCCTACGGCTCCCTGCACCCGCGCCAGACGATCGACCGGCAATTGCTCGAGCCGCTGGCGATCCACGGTGTCGCCGACGGCGAACGCCGTATCCTCAGGGCACTCGACGAGGTCGGCCTCGGTTCCGGTTTCCGCTTCCGCTACCCGCATCAGCTTTCGGGCGGCCAGCGCCAGCGCATCGCCATTGCCCGGGCGCTGATCCTCGAGCCTTCGATCCTGCTGCTCGACGAGCCGACCTCGGCGCTCGACGCTTCGGTGCAGGCCGAAGTACTGAACCTGCTCGAGCAGGTCCGGCGTGACCGCAAGCTCACCTTCATCATGGTCAGCCACGACCTCGGCGTCGTCACGCATATGTGTGACCGGCTGGCGGTGATGCAGGGTGGACGGGTTGTCGAGCGGCTGTCTTCGGCGGATCTTGTCGCTGGCCGCATCGGCGAGGACTATACGCGCAGCCTGATGGTGGCGAGCAAGGGCTTCCAGCGCAAGGGCGCCGCTGCCTGACAGCCTAGAGGATGATGGTGGCGGGGAGTCGATGTTCCCCGCCAGTAGGGGTCAGATCATCCGAATTTCCGGGATGGCGACGACGAAGCGTCCGCCCCATTCGCGGATATAGGCGTTGTCCGCGACGATCTCGTCGGTGATGTTCCACGGCAGGATCACGAGATAATCGGGCTTCGCAGCCTTGATGTGGCTGGGAGCGTGCACCGGGATGTGGGTGCCGGGCAGGAGCTTGCCCTGCTTCAGATCGTTGCGGTCGACCGCGAAGGCGATCTCGCCGGGCTTGACGCCGCAGACATTGAGGAAGGTGTTGCCCTTGGCGGCGGCGCCGTAAGCGGCGACGGTCTTGCCTTCGGCCTTGGCGCGATCGAGAAATGCCCTGAAACCTTGGCAGACGCCGGCGATGCGCTTGTCGAAAGCTTCATAGGTTTCCATGCGCGTGAGACCCGCGGCCGTTTCGCTGGCGCGGACGGCAGCCAGCCTTTCGGTCGCCGCGCGCGTACCGCTCTCCAGTTGCGCAAACACACGCAGCGAGCCGCCATGTGTCGGCAGCTCCTCGACGTCGAATACCTTCAGGCCACAGCTCTTGAAGATACGTTCCACGGCAGCGAGCGACAGGTACGAATAGTGCTCGTGGTAGATCGTGTCGAACTGCATGCCTTCGATCAGTCGCAGCAGGTGCGGGAATTCGAAGGTCGAGACACCCTCCGGCTTCAACAGGATCGCAAAACCGCCGACGAAGTCGGCAATATCCGGCACATGTGCCAGCACATTGTTGGCGGCGGTCAGATCGGCGCGGATGCCGCGCGCGACCAGTTCGGTTGCGGTTTCCTTGCCGAAGAAGGCGACCTCGGTTGGAACGTTGCGCCCTTCGGCAATGCGCGCCGCGTTGGCGGCAGGCTCGATGCCGAGCACAGGCACGTCCTTGGCGACAAAATACTGCAGCAGGTAGCCGTCATTCGAAGCGACTTCGACGACCTGTGAAGTGCTGCCGAGACCGAAGCGCTCGGTCATCGCGTCGGCGTAGCGGCGGACGTGGTCGAGCCAGCTGGTCGAGAAGGACGAGAGGTAGGCATAGCCGTCGGTGAAGATCTCGTCGGCGGGCACCGTCTCGGTCGTCTGCACCAGCAGGCATTCCGAACAGACCATTGCCTTCAGCGGGAAGGCGCGTTCGCGCGCGATGGCTTCCTCGGTCGGTTCGAGGAACGAATTGGACCAGGGGGTCGATCCGAGATCGGCGACGACGGTGTTGAGCGGCGTCGAGCAGAAACGGCAATTGTGGGGCATCGAAGTCTTTAGCCTCTCATGAATGCATCGATTTGGCCGAACGACAGGTCGCGCGCGGCTGTGCCGCGGCGCCAGCCGTCATACCAGCGTGCGGTCCAGTCGATCGCCTGCTCCTGTGTCAGGCGGGCGGTCCAGGACAATGTTCTTTCGGCAAGCGCCGGATCGAGGCCGAGCGTCTGCATCTCGCGCGGCTGGTCCTCGGCAGAAGTGTCGCGCCACTCTGCGGGCAGGCCCATGGCCGTCTGGATCGCGGCGGCGACGTCCCGCACCGGTATCTGCCGCTCGGTGGGGGAAGGGCCGAAATTCAAGGCAGCACGATCGGTCTCGCCACGGTGAAGTGCTTCGGCAAAGACGAAGTAACCGTTGAGGCAGTCGAGCACGTGCTGCCAGGGCCGCGTTGCCATCGGGCTGCGGATGTCGAGTGTCTCGCCGGAGAGCGCCGCACGCACGATATCGGGAACCAGTCGGTCGACAGAGAAGTCGCCGCCGCCGAGCACGTTGCCGCCACGGGCGGTCGCAACCTTGATGCCGCGATCGCGCAGGAAGGAATCGCGCCAGGTCTGGACGACCAGTTCGCAGGCAGCCTTGGAACCAGAATAGGGATCATGACCGCCGAGCGCGGCATCCTCGGGGAAATGCCGGCCGCTTTCGTCGTTGCTATAGACCTTGTCGGTGGTGACAACGACGATCGTCTTCAGGGAGGGTGCCGAGCGGGCCGCCTCGAGCAGCCGCACGGTTCCCATCACGTTGACGTCGAAGGTTTCGACCGGCGTGCGGTAGCTTTCGCGAACCAGCGGCTGGGCCGCCATGTGCAGGATGATTTCGGGATCGCTGTCGCGCATCACCGCCGCGAGCGCGTCGCCGTTGCGGATGTCTTCCAGATGCTCGGAGGTGGTCTCCGCCGCTGCCAGCAAGGTGTGAAGGGAGGGCTCGGCAAGCGGCGGCAGAGCATACCCCGTGACCTCAGCCCCCATATGCGTCAGCCACAGCCGTGCCCAGCTGCCCTTGAAACCGGTGTGACCGGTCAGCAAGACGCGCTTTCCGGCCCAGAAGGCAGGGTTTGCCAGGCGGCTCATGCCCAGACTTTCCACGGTGCCGAGCCGCCCTGCCAGAGCTCTTCGAGCTGGGTCTTGTCGCGCAACGTATCCATCGGCCGCCAGAAGCCGTCATGCGCAAAGGCCATCAGCTGGCCATCCCGGGCGAGGCCTTCGAGCGGACCGGATTCGAAGGCGACATGGTCGCCTTCGATGCGGTCGAGCACCGAGCGATTGAGAACGAAGAAGCCGCCGTTGATGCGGCCGTTGTCGCCGGCCGGCTTTTCGATGAAGCTCTGAACCTTGTGATCGCTGATGGCGAGCGCGCCGTAACGTCCCGGCGGGACGACGCTGGTGACGGTGGCATCGCGGCCGTGGCTGCGGTGAAATTCGGTCAGGGCCTTGATGTCGACATTGGCAACACCGTCGCCATAGGTCAGGCAGAACGTATCGCCGAGATGGTCGGCGACGCGCTTCAGCCGCCCTCCGGTCATGGAATCGGTTCCGGTGTCCACCAGCGTCACGCGCCAGGGTTCCGCCTTGTTCGAATGAAACAGGGTTTCTCCCGTCGCCATGTCATAGGTGACGTCAGACTGGTGCAGGACGTAGTTCGAAAAATATTCCTTGATCATGTAGCCGCGATAGCCGAGGCAGATCACGAAATCATTGAAGCCGTAGTGGCTGTAGATCTTCATGATGTGCCAAAGGATCGGCCGGCCGCCGATCTCGATCATCGGCTTGGGCCGGAGATGGCTTTCTTCGGAAATCCGTGTGCCGTAACCACCGGCAAGAATGACGACTTTCATGCAACTGCCTCATAGCCGCGCGTGCGGTGCGCACCACGCATTTCTCCGCTTGAGATACCCACGCCACCTTGCGCGGGGATGGGCCGCGACACCTCGCAACGCAGGTGATCGGCCCGCGCGCGAACAGCAGACTTCTGGCGCGACGGGCGAGCGGAAACGCCGGCGTTCAATGCACGATTTGACCGCCTAAATCAATTGCCCGATGCCGCCAGATTGATCCCTCTGGCTTGGTCGGCAGGTGCTCGCACATTGCGTTTTGGGCGCGGCAGGTCTAGTCACCAACGGCCTAGAACAAAAATATGGTGCTGACGGCCGATGACGATGGAGCAGGCAGAGCTGGTGGTGGTCTTTCCCGTGTATAACGGCGCGAAGACCCTTTTGAAGAGCTTGGAATGTATCGCGAACCAGGACTTCGCCGCATTTCAGGCAATCATTCTGGAAAACTGTTCAACCGACGACACGCTGTCGATCGCGCAGGAGTTCTGTGACAAGGATAGCCGCTTCTCGGTCGTCCAGAATCCGGCTCATCTCAGCGCACAGGACAACTTCACCAAGGCGTTTGAATTGGGTGCGGCTAGCGGCAAGTTCTTTTGTCTGCGCGCTTGCGACGATTTCTCGTCGCCGGATTTCCTTGGTGCGCTCGTGGGCGCCTTGCGCCAGGACGAAGGCAAGATGGTTGCGGCCGGCTCGACCAAGATCATCGGCAAGGGCGCGCCGAAGATGAAGCATCCCGTATCGTCAGTCCTTGATTTCCGAAGGTCTTATGAGCAGGGGAAGGTTCCGAGAAACCTGACTTTCCCGGCGGAGTGGATCTATGGTGTCTTTCGTTCGGGCGCGCGCGACGTCATCGTCAGACGGTGGGTCGAGCTCAACAATCCCTGGTGCTCCGCTTCCTATGTGCTGGCGGAATTTATCGTTCGCGACCTCGTCGTCTACGTACCCGGCCCGACCTATGATTTCGTGGAAGGCTCAGGATCCGAGCAAAAATATGGAGCGAAGGCGTTCCGCGATCGGCTTCAGCAGCGGCTGAGATATACGTTTGGATGCTACAAGCTGGTTCATACCCTTCCGACCGCAGGCTTGGTGACGAAGCTAAAGTTCTTCCGCATGTGCTGGAACGATGCGCGCCGGAAAACGCGCTACAAACTTTTCTGGATTTTCTAGGCGAACAGAGGCGCTAAAGCAGGGGAAAGGCGCGATCGCGATCCGACATCTGGGTGACCGCCAGCGGCCAGGAAATGGCAAGGCGTGGGTCCAGCGGGTTGAGCCCGCCCTCGGCCTGCGGCGCGTAGGGTTTGTCATGCAGATAGATCAGTTCGCAGTTTTCGGTCAGGGTCTGGAAGCCGTGCGCGAAGCCGCCGGGGATCATCAGGGATCGGGCATTGTCGGCGCTTAAAATTTCGCCGTACCACTGAAGATAGGTCGGAGAATCCTGTCGCATATCAACAGCGACGTCGAAGACGGCGCCGGCAAGGCATGAAACGAATTTTGTTTCGTCATGCGGGGGCCGTTGGAAATGCATTCCCCGTATGGCGCCCTTCATTTGGGTCTTGGTGTGATTGATCTGGGCGATTGCGCCGTTTTCTCCAAACTCGGCAAGTTCCTCGCGGCAAAAGAAGCGCGAAAAGAATCCGCGTTCGTCACCCATCTGCTTTCGTTCGATGAGGGTCAGCCCGGCCAGCGGGGTGGCAATACGATTGAACCGCGTCATGTGTCCGAGCGTCCTTTGTCTGATTTCGTGATGAGAGCGCATGTGTTCATAGCGACGATGCATCCCGGATGAAATGGGGGCGGCCCGAAAGCCCCGAACAAGCTACTTCTCTTACTTGTCCGTCCAAAGCCGATAGAAACCGTTTGCGAAACAGCGAGCACGCGGCTTAGAACGCGCGGGACGGCAGGCGTAGGCGGGAAGGGATGAGAAGCATTGGCAAGTAAGGTCCTTGTGACTGGCGCTACCGGTTTCGTTGGTCGGCACGTCTTGCACCAGCTGGCGGAACGCGGTCTGGGCGTCACCGCCGTCGTGCGGGAAGGGAAGGAGCCGCTGGTGAGCGGGCTTCCAGGCCTCGATCGTATCGTGCCGAGCAGATCCCTCTTCGCGGAACCCGACGAATGGTGGCTGGACGCGCTCAAGGGCATCGATACGGTCATTCATCTCGCCTGGTATGTCGAAGCGGGGAAATACCTTGTGGCTCCGGAAAATCTGGATTGCCTCAGTGGAACGCTCAGGATGGCGAAATGTGCGGCTGCAAGCGGCGTTTGCCGGTTTGTCGGCATCGGCACGTGCTTCGAGTATGACCTCGCCGCGGGTCTCCTTTCGACCGATACGCCCTTGAAGCCAGCGACACCCTATGCCGGTGCGAAGGCCGCAGCATACATGGCGCTGTCGCAGTGGCTGCCGCAGAACAAGGTCGAATTCGCGTGGTGCCGGCTGTTCTATCTCTACGGGGAAGGGGAGGATGAGCGGCGTTTTGTTCCCTATCTCAGAAGCGCGCTCGCCGCCGGGCGTCAGGCGGATCTGACGCAGGGGAACCAGGTTCGCGATTTTCTCGATGTGCGCGAGGCGGCAAAGATGATTGTCGATACCGCGGCCGGCGATCACCAGGGGGCGGTCAATATCTGCTCCGGCGTGCCGGTCACCATCCGCGAGTTTGCGACAAGAATTGCTGATGAGTATGGTAGAAGAGATCTCCTGAATTTTGGTGGGAGGCCCGAAAACCTGGTCGATCCCCCATATCTGGTGGGGGTCAGGTGAGGCATATGGCTAAGGAAGCAGGCATGACTTCGACAGATGCGGTGCGGTTGTTGTACGAGCAGCAAGGGTTGCCGATTTTTCAAAACAGAATGTACGACACGGCGGAAGAAGCCATTGCTTCGCCGCGGGGCGATATGCGGCTCGTCGAGGATCTCAAATCCGGGCTCGTTCGCAACGACGCCTTTCGACCGGAGTTGATGATCTACGATACCAACTATCAGAACGAGCAGGGCGTCAGTCCGCTGTTTCGCAAGCATCTCGATGATGTTGCGGCCATCATTCACGACACGATGGGCGATGAGGAACTGGTGGAAGTCGGCTGCGGCAAGGGGCTCTTCCTGGAGCTGCTGTTGGAGCGGGGCGTCGATATCACCGGTTTCGACCCGGCCTATGAAGGCAGCAATCCGCGGGTTCGCCGCGAGTATTTCCAGCCTGGAAGCGGTATCGAGGCCAAGGGTCTGATCCTCAGGCACGTCCTTGAACACATCCCGAACCCGGTTTCGTTTCTGGAACAGCTGAAACAGGCCAATGGCGGGGGAGGAAAGATCTACATCGAAGTGCCCTGCTTCGACTGGATCTGCAACAATCGCGCCTGGTTCGACATCTTCTACGAACACGTCAATTACTTCCGGCTGTCCGATTTCCGTCGGATGTTCGGCAAGGTCGTGTCCAGCGGGCGGATCTTCGGCGGGCAGTATCTTTTCGTGGTTGCGGAACTCGACTCGCTGCGGCAGCCGATGCTGGAGGAAAATGATCGGGCCCAGTTGCCCGCGGATTTCACGCGCAAGCTCGACGCGATCGGTGGCTCAGAAGTTGAGCCGGCAGTCATCTGGGGCGGCGCGTCGAAGGGCGTCATCTTCTCGCTGCTTCGCATGCGGGCGGGCCTGCCGGTCAAGGCGGTCATCGACATCAATCCGGCAAAGCAGGGAAAGTACCTGCCCCTGACCGGGCTCAAGGTCCTTTCTCCGAGCGAGGCGCTGCCGACGCTGCCGAAGGGATCCAACATCTACGTGATGAACCGCAACTACATCGATGAAATTAGAACCATGTCAGATAACGCATTTGCTTATGTAGAGGTCGACCATGACTGAATTCCAGAACGAGATGGCCGGCCGGATCGCGGCAATCGCCGAGAACCGCGAGCTCAATGAAAGCGCGGCAGATTTTCTTCGCCAATCCATCGGTCCCAAATACTCCTACAACTTCCACTGGATGGGCCGGCCGATCATCCAGTACCCGCAAGACATGGTGGCGATGCAGGAGATCATCTGGGCAACGCGGCCCGACCTGGTGATCGAGACGGGAATTGCTCATGGCGGCTCGCTCATCCTCAGCGCCTCCATGCTCGCGCTGCTCGATATGCAGGATGCGATCGAGACGGGAACGTCGTTCGATCCGCGCCAGTCTTCCAGGAAGGTCCTGGGCATCGATATCGATATCCGCGCGCACAACCGGGCGGCAATCGAAGCGCATCCGATGGCGTCCCGGATCGAGATGATCCAGGGTTCGAGCATTGCGCAGGAGGTCATCGACCAGGTCAAGGCTTTCGCAAAGCCCTACTCGCGCATCCTCGTCTGCCTCGACAGCAACCACACGCATGATCACGTCCTCGCAGAGCTCGAGGCCTATGCTCCGCTGACGAGCGCCGGCAGCTACTGCGTCGTCTTCGATACCGTTGTCGAGGACTTGCCGTCCGAAGCCTATCCCGATCGGCCATGGGGCAAGGGCGACAATCCGAAAACGGCCGTATGGAAATACCTGGAAACGCATCCCGAATTCGAGATCGACCACTCCATCGACCAGAAGCTGATGATCACGGTTGCGCCGGATGGCTTCCTGAAGCGCCGGGCGTAGGTCGCGCGCCCACAGATAGTTTGCCCATCAAGGGCAGGTTGAGCACCCACGGCCTACGTGGGTGTTTTACGTTTGGCGGGTCCGCTGGCGGTTGGTGCCGATGGTGGTGCGCCGGATCGGCCGCAAGGCATCCCACATTGACTTCACCGGGGATGGGAGGAGAATGATCTTTCCGCGCCACCACGGAAGAAGGGGTGTCGACGATGACAATCGCCAGAAAACTTCAGGACTATATCGATGGTGCGGGTGTCGCCTACGACACCGTCGCCCATCATCGCACAGCCACCACGAGCCAGACGGCAAGGGCAGCGCATGTGCCCGGCAGCAGGCTTGCCAAATCCGTGGTCGTGCACCACGAAATGGGCTACGTGCTCGCCGTGGTTCCAAGTACCCATCGTGTCGAGCTTTCCACCTTGCAGGACGTCATGGACCGCCGTCTCGGCCTCGCCTCGGAAGAGGAGGTCTGCACCCTCTTTGCCGATTGCGACATCGGCGCGGTGCCGCCCGTCGGCTCAGCCTATGATGTGCCGGTGCTGCTCGACGAAAGCCTGGGCGAGGTGAACGACGTCTACTTCGAAGGCGGCGATCACAGGACGCTGGTGCATATGAGCGGACAGAACTTCCGTAACCTGATGAAGGATGCACAGGTCGCCCGTTTCAGCCACCGGGCATGACGTTCGGGTATTGAGGCGCTCAAGTGCCGGCGATGCCTCGGCAGCGCTGGTGCGCGAGGCTTGTCTTGTGCGAGTTCGATCGCCAACCAGCGGTCGAATTGCGTCGGCCGGACAGTGCATACGGATCTTGTCAAAGCCGACACTTGGCTGCACCATTGAACGACAGGCAGCCAGTTGCCGGGTTGGAGGATGACGCACATGACGTCCAGGACTTTGACCAGATCTTCAGCGGTACTCGCGGTTGCAGTCGCTGCACAGGCCTTGAGTTCCAACGCTTTGGCACAGGACGGTATTCTCGATCAGTTTCCTCTTGTCGTTACCTGCGAGTACAAGGGCACGCAGCACGTCTTTTATCTCTCCAGGGTAACGGCAGACGGTACGGCAACTTATCTGGCCAACACCGATTTTGCCGGTACGATCACTCTGACCGGAGTGGCGAAGGCCGTTGGCGCCGAACAGGCCGGAAGCTGCCTCGGCAAGACGCTCCAGGATCTGCGGGCGTCAGGTCAGGCGCGGGATGTCAAGTAGGGACCGTCTGCGATGGGTTGCCAGCCAAGGACGCTTGCGGCTGGCGCCTTCACGGACGGCTTGTTCTTGCGGCTGCGCCATAGCGTAGCCCATCTAGCAGCAGTTTCAGCATGCGATCCGTGTAGTCCGGCCCGGCGTCATAGGTGGGGACACAGAGGCTTGCGACGGCGCGAAGCAGGTCGTTCGGCTTGACGTCGTCGCGCACCTCCTGCACCGCGATTGCCGCGTCAAGCAGTCCTTGCAGCGCCGGTCGAAGCCGTGCCTCGAAATAGACTGGAAGTCCCTCGTAGGCGGGATCGCCGGAGTGAAGTGCGGCCGCAAGCCCGCGCTTGGCCGCGATGAATTCGACGTAGCGGTTCATCCAGCCAGCCAGCGCCGCGAAAGGTTCGTTCCTCGCCGCCAGAACGGCGGCGGCATCGGCACAGGCGTCGATCTCGCGCTTGAAGACGGCCTTGACCAGATCCGAGCGTTGCGGGAAGTGGCGATAGAGCGTACCGACACCGACGCCAGCCTCTTTCGCGATCTCGCGCACCGGTGCGTCCACGCCGGAAGCAGCAAATATCCTCATCGCCGCCTTCAGCAGCTCGTCCAGATTGCGGCGCGCATCGGCGCGTACCTGCCTTTTCTCGGGCGATGCATCGCCCTGCGCATGGGGGCCGGATTCTCGATTACTGCGCATACGTTTTCTCTGTTGATAAACGGAACCTTGTTCCGTATAAATGGAACAAGGTTCCGGATACCTCCTTACATCAACAGCGCGCGGTTGACCACAGTTTGATCCAAGGAGGTGGCATGAAAGAGACCGCGTCCGCTGAGAGAACGGATCACTGAGATGCCGGTGATGATTGAGGGACAGCC
>NZ_JAKUMO010000018.1:0-156572 GCF_037026475.1 Ensifer sp. MJa1
TCGGGGCCGGGTTTCTTCAACATGGCCCACTGAATCACAAACCCCCAGCTCTCGCCAGGGGTTTGTCAGCAGTCTGAAGGGCCCGGTTTACCGGGCCCTCCTTTTTGGTTCAGGGAACCACCTTCAGCATCGGTCGCCCCGCGCCAATCTCGGTCGAAGCCGCAAAGTCCTGTTCGCCCCGCGCCTCCTCGATGATCCAGGCACGGAAGGCTGTAACCGGTGGCCGGTCGAGCGCGGCCGGCGGGTAGACGAGATGATAGGCGAGTCCGGTCATCACCCCCTCCGGGAAGGGGGCCTCCAGTACGCCTTCAGCCCGTTCGCGCGTCACCAGTGACAGCCGCACCAGCGCGACGCCGTCGCCGGCCTTGGCGGCCTCGATCGCGCCGTTGCTGTTGACGAAGACCGGCCCGCGCGCCGCATCGACGCCTTCGACGCCCGCTGCGTCCAGCCATAACCTCCAGTCCTGACGGTGAACGTCGTGCAGAAGCACATGGGCGGCGAGATCATTGGGTGTGTCGAGCGGACGCCTGGCCCTGAGAGCCGGATGGATCACCGGCACCGGATCGTCATCGATCAGCCGTTCGCTGATGAGCCCGTCATAGCGGCCGAGCCCGTGCCGGATGGCGACGTCGACCCCGTCGGCCTGGAAGTCCGTCAGCCGGTTCGTGGTGCTGATGCGCACGTCGATGCCGGGCACCTGCTGCTCGAAGGCGCCGATGCGCGGCACCAGCCATTGCGCGGCGAAGGTGGGCGTGCAACTCACCGTCAGCACCGGCGCGCGCCTGCGCGCCGTCAATTCCTCGGTAGCCTCGCGCATCATGCGGAACGCGCGCCGCAGCGTCGCGAAATAGCTGCTGCCATCCTCGGTCAACACGAGTTGCCGCGGTCGCCGCTCAAACAGTGTCACGCCGAGCGTTTGCTCCAGTTCCCTGATCTGCAGGCTGACAGCCCCGGGGGTGACATTGAGTTCGCGCGCAGCCTTGGTCACGCTCGAATGGCGCGCCGTCGCCTCGAAGGCGCGAAGGGAAACGAGAGAGGGGAGGGATGTTGACATGGTTTAGCCAAACTCAATCGTCTGTCGAGAAATGATCGTTTGTCGCCAGTCTAATATCCTGAGAATAATGGATCAAAGTCAAGACGGCACGCCGTCATTGTTTAATCAGATAAAACATGAGGAATTCGGCAATGGTGCAGGCAACAAAGGCCAAGGTCATGGGCGCCCGGGAATGGGGCATGTTGATCACCCTGTCTCTCCTGTGGGGCGGTTCCTTCTTTTTCATCGGTATTGCCGTCAAGGCGTTACCCCCGGTTACCATCGTGGCGTTGAGGGTCAGTCTCGCGGCACTCGCGCTGCTCGTCTTCCTCCGTTTCACTGGCCTGAAGATGCCGCGGGACCGTCGCGTCTGGCTGGCATTCTTCGGCATGGGGTTGCTCAACAATCTCATCCCCTTCTCGCTGATCGTCTGGGGGCAGACGCACATCGCCAGCGGCCTTGCCTCGATCCTCAATGCCACGACGCCGCTCTTCGGCGTGATCGTGGCGCATCTCCTGACCGATGACGAAAAGCTGACCGCCAACCGTCTTGCCGGCGTGGTCGTCGGTTTCCTCGGCGTCGCGATGATGATCGGACCGGCAGCGCTTGGCGGCCTGGGTTCCAACCTGCTGGCCCAGCTTGCCATTCTTGGCGCCGCGCTTTCCTATTCGCTCGCCGGCGTCTTTGCTCGCCGTTTCAAGCGCATGGGTGTCGCGCCGATCGTGACGGCGACCGGCCAGGTCTCCGCCTCCAGCGTCATGCTCGTGCCGCTGTCGCTGGTGGTCGATCACCCCTGGACGCTGCCCATGCCTGGACTGGAGGTCTGGGCGGCGATCGTCGGCATCGCCCTGATCTCGACAGCGCTCGCCTATGTCCTGTTCTTCCGCATCCTTGAAACGGCAGGTGTCACCAACCTGATGCTGGTCACCTTCTTGATCCCGGTCAGTGCCATTCTTCTCGGCGCCATGTTTCTTGGCGAAACGCTGGAGGCCAAGCACTTCCTCGGCATGGCGTTGATCGCCGCCGGTCTTGCGGCAATCGACGGGCGGTTGTTGCGCCTCTTTTCCCGGCCGGCAGTCGACCCCACGTTAAAGTGCCGCGAAAACGGTTGAACGTTCCATTTCACACGCATTGCGGGCCGGTGGGCGAAAGCACCACCGGCCCTGTTTTTTTCGCCTCTGTTGTCGGCTATTCCTTGCCGCCACCGTCTTTGATTTGAGGAGCTGGAGTTCCGATGCTTTACGCCGTGTTTTGCTACAACAACGAAAATGTCACCAATGACTGGAGCAAGGAGCAGGATGAAAAAGTCATGCGCGACCTGGCAGCCGTCCAGAGCAAATATGCCGAAGCCGGAAGGCTTGGACCGGTGGCGCGGCTGATGCCGACGACAACGGCGACGACGCTTCGGCATAGTCACAGCGACACGATCGTCATCGATGGTCCTTTCGCCGAGACCAAGGAGCAATTGCTCGGCTTCTACGTCATCGATTGCGCGTCTGTCGACGAGGCCCTCGATTTTGCCCGTGATCTCAGTTCTGCCAACCCGGCTGCCGGCTCCTACGAAATCCGTCCTCTTGCCATCTACAAACCCAGTGAGCTTGCTTCATGACAGACACCGCCTGGATAGACCTCGCACTCGTTTCCGCCCGGCCGCAGGCGGTGGGCGCCTTGCTGCGCTATTTCCGCAATCTCGACACGGCCGAGGAAGCGTTTCAGGAGGCCTGTATCCGGGCATTGAAGGCCTGGCCGAAGAGTGGGCCGCCGCGCGATCCGGCCGCCTGGCTGATCTTCGTCGGCCGCAACAGCGGCATCGACAAGGTCCGCCGCCAGTCACGCGAGACGGCGCTGCCGCCGGAGGAAATGCTCTCCGATCTCGAGGATCAGGAGAGCAATCTCGCCGATCGGCTGGATGGCTCCCAGTATCGCGACGATATCCTTCGCCTGCTGTTCGTCTGCAGCAATCCCGCCCTGCCGGCGACACAGCAGATCGCGTTGGCGCTGCGCATCGTCTCGGGCCTTTCGGTCAAGCAGATCGCCCGCGCCTTCCTCGTCAGCGAGGCGGCGATGGAGCAGCGCATCACCCGCGCCAAGTCCCGCGTTGCTGCCGCGGGGCTCGCCTTTGAGACACCTGATGCGGCCGATCGTGCCGACCGGCTCGCGGCCGTGGCCACGATGATCTACCTCGTCTTCAACGAGGGCTATTCGGCGATGAACGGGCCTGAAAGCGTCTCCGCCGATCTCTGCCACGAGGCGATCCGGCTCGGGCGCCTGCTGTTGGAGCTCTTCCCGGCGGAGCCGGAGATCCTGGGGCTGACAGCGCTGATGATGATCCAGCACTCGCGCGCCCGTGCCCGCTTCGATGCAGATGGCGCCGTCATCCTGCTTGAAGACCAGGACCGATCCTTGTGGAGCCGGCCGCTGATCGACGAGGCGCTTGCCCTGATCGACAAGGCGATGCGCTACCGCCAGCCCGGCGCCTATCAGATCCAGGCGGCAATCGCCGCTTTGCACGCCCGTGCCGAACGGCCCGAGGACACGGACTGGGCGCAGATCGACCTTCTCTACCAGGCGCTCGAACGGCTGCAGCCCTCGCCGGTGATCACCCTCAACCGGGCGGTCGCGGTCTCGAAACGGCAGGGGCCGGAGGCGGCGCTGGCGATGATCGAGCCTCTGGCCGACAAGCTGTCGGGCTATTTCTATTTCCACGGCTTGAGCGGGCATCTGCTGAAACAGCTCGGCAAGGTGCGCGAGGCGCGTGTCGCCTACGATCACGCCATCGCGCTTGCGACCAATGCCGCCGAATGCGCCTATATTCGCATGCAGCTCGACAAGCTCGACGAGGCGGCCGGCACCACCAGCGGTCTCGCCGAAAAAAGATAAAATATCGGAGGCGGCTGTCGGGATCGTTCGCGCGTCTTCGTCCTTGGACTGAAAACGAGATCCAAGGAGAACTCCCGTGAACACCAGCCTTGCAATCCCCGCCCCGACGGCGAAGTCCGTCATCCTCGGCCGCGTCCTGAGCGGCGTGCTCGTCGCCTTCCTGGTCTTCGATGCGGCGATCAAGCTCGTGCCGCTTCAGGTCGTCACCGACACCATGGTGGCGCTCGGCTACCCCGCAGATCAGAGCCTGGCCCGCCTGCTTGGCGTGCTGACCTTGCTGTGCACGCTGCTTTACCTGATCCCGCGGACCTCCATCCTCGGTGCCATCCTGCTCACCGGCTATCTCGGTGGCGCGATGGCGATCCATCTGCGGGCCGGCAGCCCGCTCTTCACCCACCTGCTCTTCGGCTTTTATCTCGGCGTCATCGCCTGGGGCGGGCTTTGGCTGCGCGATCCGCGGGTACGCAGCCTGATCCCGTTCAAGAACTGATCCTCCAACCGAACGATTGAAAGACGACCCATGACCAAGACAGTCAACGACTACATTGCCGGTCTTTCCGGTGTCCCGGCCGAGGTGGCGAAACGCCTGCATGGAGCCCTGGTTGCCGCCGGCGGGCTGACGGACATCGTCAAGTGGGGGCACCCCATCTACGAGGCGGGCGGCGCCGTCTGCCTTCTCAAGGGCGCCAAGGATCACGTCACCTTCGGCTTCTGGCGTGGCGTCGACATGCTCGATCTCGATCCGCGTTTCGAGAAGGGCGGCGGCAAGGGCGACATGGCCTATATTCGCCTGCGAAGCACCGATGACATCGACGACGCGCAGGTGGTGCGGCTCGTCGCGAAAGGCATCGAGCTCAATCGCCTGAAAGGTGATCCGATGAAGTAGCCTCTGGCGAAACAAACTTGCAACGGGCCAAGTAAATCAGAGCGCCTTTATCGCCTCACATGCAATATCTCTTCGCGGGACAAGGAATTCCATCCGATCCCGCGAGGCTGCCATGATCCTCTACTATCAGACCCATTCCCCCTTCGCCCGCAAGGCGCTCGTTTTTGCCCATGAGATCGGCCTTGCCGAGCGGCTGGAGGTCATCCATCACGAGACCAGCCCGACCCGGCGCAACGACGAGGTCTATGCCGAAAATCCGCTCGGCAAGGTGCCGGTGCTTTTGCGCGAGGGTGAGGAGCCGATCTTCGACAGCGATGTCATCTGCGCCTATCTCGATACCCTGCACGGAGGCCGCAAACTGGTCCCCGAGGCGGGCGAGCGGCGGTGGCGGGCGCTGCGCATGCAGTCCGTGGCCCAGGTGCTGGCCCAGACCGGCATCGGCCTTCGCTGGGAGTGGGAACGCCGGCCGGAGCACCTGCGTTATCCAGCGCTTGCCGATGGGTACGAGGAGAAGATCGAGGCAACGTACGATTGGCTGGAACGGACGCTGCAGCCGGACGCCCCTGTCGACATCGGCCAGATCGCGCTTGCCACGGCGCTCTCCTGGATGGCCTTCCGCAACCTGCCGTCCTTCCGCAACCGGTCGTCTTTGACACGCTGGTTCGATGCCTTCGAAGAACGGCCGTCGATGCGGGCAACGCCGCTGTCAGGTGAAACGTTCGATTGAAACCGTAGCCGGCAAAGACCGCCTTGTACGCGGTTTTCCGCCCGCACTTGCGTCCTGTCGCCTCAGGGGCAGGCGAGATCGGCGACGACCGCGTCGAGGATCAGCATGCCGGCCGGCGTGCAGCGCAGGCGCGAATTGCCGAGCCGCTCGATGAAACCATGGTCGATCAGGAACTGCTCGCGCTCCGGGTCCGGATCGCGACCGGAAAGCGTCTGCCAGCGGGCGAGGTCGACGCCTTCTTTCAGGCGCAGGCCCATCAGTAGCAACTCGTCGGACTGCGCCTCCAGATCAAGGGCCTCCCGCTCGATCATGCCATGGCCGTAGGTCTCGACGAGGTGAAGCCAGTCCTCCGGCTTGCGCTCTGTCGAGGTCGCGATCTTGCCGCTGCCGATGCCGAGGCGGCCATGGGCGCCGGGGCCGATGCCGGCATAGTCGCCATAGCGCCAGTAGGTGAGGTTGTGGCGGCTTTCGGCACCCGGTCGGGCGTGGTTGGAAACCTCATAGGCCGGCATGCCGATCGACGCGGTGATCTCCTGCGTTGCCTCGTAGAGCACGGCCGATTGTTCGCCATCGGGAACGATGAGCTTGCCGGCCTTATGCAGGCCGTAGAAGGGCGTGCCTTCCTCGATCGTCAGCTGGTAGAGCGACAGGTGGTCGACGGCGTAGGAGACCGCTTCCTTCAGTTCGCGCTCCCATTCCTCGACCGTCTGGTTGGGACGGGCATAGATCAGGTCGAAGGACATGCGCGGGAAGATTTCGCGCGCGAGACGGATCGCCTTCAGCGCATCCTCGACATTGTGCAGTCGCCCAAGGAATTTGAGATCCCGGTCGTTCAGAGCCTGGACGCCGAGCGAGACGCGATTGACCCCGGCGGCGCGGTAGCCGTGGAAGCGGGTTGCCTCGACGCTCGAAGGGTTCGCCTCCATGGTGATCTCGATGCCATCAGGCACGTGCCAGTGGCGGGCGATGCCCTGAAGGATCGCATCGACCGTTGCCGGCTCCATCAAGGACGGCGTGCCGCCGCCCATGAAGATGCTGGTGACCGTGCGCGGGCCTGAAAGCTCGCGAACCTCTTCCATCTCCTTGAGGAACGCCGCGACGAAACGCGGCTGGTCCACCGGCTGGTGGCGCACATGGCTGTTGAAGTCGCAATAGGGGCATTTGGCCGCGCAGAACGGCCAATGCACATAGACCCCGAAACCGGGATCCATGCCGTCACCGATCGCCGATAGCGTGGCAGTCTGCATTATTGCGTCTCTCATGGTCGCTTCTTACAGGGAGCGGGCTGCGGGCGGAATACCGCACACAGTTTTCCTCATCCCGCTCCGATCAGGCTCCGAGGCAGGTCTCGGCAAAAATCTTGAAGGCGCGGGCGCGGTGCGACAGGGCCTCGGCATCACCCGGCTTCCAGCCGTGCTTCTCGTCGGCACTCATTTCGCCGAAGGTGGTCTCGTAGCCCTTCGGCTGGAAAACCGGATCATAGCCGAAACCCTGGCTGCCGCGTGGCGGCCAGACGACGAAGCCTTCGACCTCGCCGCGGAAAAGCTCGACATGACCGTCCGGCCAGGCAAGGCAGAGAACCGAGACGAAACGCGCTGTGCGCTCGGAAGGCGCCGCAGCGCCCTTGTCCTGCAGCGCCTTTTCGACCTTGTCCATCGCCATCGCGAAGTCGCGGCTGCCATCCTCGCGCTCGGCCCAGTTGGCGGTATAGACGCCGGGGGCGCCGCCAAGCGCGTCGATCACGAGGCCGGAGTCATCCGAAAGCGCCGGCAGGCCGGAGGCCTTGGCCGAGGCGAGCGCCTTGATCGTCGCGTTTTCTTCGAACGTGGTGCCGGTTTCATCCGGCTCGATGAAATTCAGGTCCGCCGCTGACTTCGCCTCAAAGCCGAGCGGGCCGATGAGATCGCGGATTTCGCGGATCTTGCCGGCATTGTGGCTGGCGACGATCAGCGTCTTGTTGTCGAGTTTGCGCATGGTGTCTCGCTTCGTATTCATTCGATGGACCAGAGGCCCGGCTCCGCACATTCGAGGCTGTTGCCGGCCGGATCGCGGAAATAGAAGGACCGCGCGCCGTTCGGCCAGCGAAGGTCACTTTCAATCGTCACACCGCCCGCTTCAAGCTTTGCCTTCCAGGCGTCCAGCGCTTCGGCTGCAACCCGGAAACACATGTGGCCCTGGCCGGTGGCGCCATGGGGCGGGACCGGCAACGCCGCATCCGGCGCCGGTGGCTTCACCGTTTCAGCCGGATTGAAGATCAACAGCACGCCTGGTCCGCAGCGAAAGAACACATGCCGGTTTCCGGCGCGGGTGATGCGTTGAAGACCGAGCATTCCGCCATAGAAGGCCTCGGCGGCATCGAGATCTGCTGCATAGAGCGCGGTCTCGAGAATGCCTTCCAGCGCCGGGGCCATCTTCGGTTCCTTCCCTCAGCCGGCGATCGCCTGCTTCTGCAGCGCAACCAGCTCGGCAATGCCCGATTTGGCAAGGCCCATCAGGCTTGCAAATTCCTCTTCCGAGAACGGCTTGCCTTCGGCGGTGCCCT
The DNA here is from genome assembly GCF_037026475.1 of Ensifer sp. MJa1. Taxonomy (NCBI): domain Bacteria; kingdom Pseudomonadati; phylum Pseudomonadota; class Alphaproteobacteria; order Hyphomicrobiales; family Rhizobiaceae; genus Ensifer; species Ensifer sp. MJa1. The sequence goes on from NZ_JAKUMO010000018.1 coordinate 8,069, forward strand.
GGATCTCGACGATCCCGCCCGAGCCGGTCATGACGAAGTTGGCATCGGTCTCGGCAGCGGAGTCTTCGAGGTAGTCGAGGTCGATCACCGACTGGTTGGCAAAGATGCCGCAGGAGATGGCGGCGACATGGTCCTTGAGCACCTTCTCGACCTTGACCATGTTGCGGGCTTCCATCCACTTCAGGCAGTCGTAGAGCGCGACCCAGGCGCCGGTGATCGAGGCCGTGCGGGTGCCGCCATCCGCCTGGATGACGTCGCAGTCGATCGAGATCTGGCGCTCGCCGAGCGCCGGCAGATCGACGATGGCGCGCAGCGACCGGCCGATCAGCCGCTGGATTTCCTGGGTGCGGCCGCTCTGCTTGCCGTTGGCGGCCTCACGCTTCATCCGCTCGCCGGTGGCGCGCGGCAGCATGCCGTATTCGGCCGTCACCCAGCCCTTGCCGCCGTTGCGCAGCCAGGCCGGAACCTTTTCTTCCAGGCTCGCGGTGCACAGGACGTGCGTGTCGCCGAACCGCACCAGACAGGAGCCTTCCGCGTGCTTGGAAAAATTGCGCTCGAAGGAAACCTTGCGCATTTGATCGGTTTTTCTGCCGGATGGCCGCATCGTCAAACTCCTATCGTATCTCGACAGCCTTCTAGAGCATGGCAGACGCAAAGGGAACCAGTGGATAGCCGGGGACGCAGCCGTTTTTTCCCTTTTGCCATTGGGCGGCGGGATCACTATATTCCCGGCACGGCAGGATGTGCCTGCAAATGTGGAGTGACATGGTACTGCGCAATCCCGGAGCAAAGGAAATCGCCGCGGCGCTGGACGAGCGCTCGGGCGAGATTTTCCGCCGCATCGTGGAAACCTATCTGACGAGCGGCGAGCCGCTCGGCTCACGCAATCTGTCGCGGTTGTTGCCGATGTCGCTCTCTCCCGCCTCCGTGCGCAACGTGATGAGCGACCTTGAGGATCTTGGCCTCATCTACTCGCCGCATGTCAGCGCCGGCCGCCTGCCGACCCAGACCGGCCTGCGCTTCTTCGTCGATGCCTTCATGCAGGTCGGCAATCTGTCGGCCGAGGATCGTGCCTCGATCGACCGCCACGTGCGACGCGACGACCACACCCAGCCCGTGGATGCGCTGCTCACCGAAGCGAGCCAGATGCTCTCGGGCATGTCGCGCGGCGCAGGCCTCGTCATCACCGCCAAGGCCGATCCGATTCTCAAGCATGTCGAGTTCATTCGCCTGGCGCCGACGAAGGCGCTTGCCGTTCTCGTCGGTGAACATGACCAGGTTGAAAACCGCATCATCGAGCTGCCGGCCGGTGTCACCAGCTCGCAGTTGACGGAAGCCGCCAACTTCCTCAACGCCCATCTCGCCGGCCAGACGATCGCCGAGGTGCGCGTCCAGCTCGAGAGGGTGAAGCAGACGGTGCGCGGCGAGCTCGATGCTTTGTCGCAGGATCTTGTCGAACGCGGTCTTGCCATCTGGTCGGGCAACGAAGGTGACGAGAAACCGGCGCGACTGATCGTGCGCGGCCGCGCCAATCTGCTCGAAGGGCTTGAGGGCGCCGAGGACATCGACCGCTTGCGCATGCTCTTCGACGATCTCGAAAAGAAAGACAGCATGATCGAACTGCTCGATCTAGCCGAAAGCGGGCCGGGGGTGCGGATCTTTATCGGCTCGGAAAACAAGCTGTTCTCGCTGTCCGGTTCTTCGCTGATCGTTGCGCCCTATCGCGATGGCGAGGACCGCATCGTTGGCGCCGTCGGCGTGATCGGACCAACTAGGCTCAACTACTCGCGTATCGTGCCGATGGTCGACTACACCGCGCAGCTGATGTCGCGGCTTTCCCGATAAAGTCGCGCTTTTGGCCACGCGGGTCGCCGCGTGCGCGATTGAACCCTTGATTTTTCGGCCCCAAACCTCGATATCGGCTGCAAATCCAGTCACTGGGCATTTTGCTGAGACGCAAGCATAGGCTTGCGGAGCGTGGAAATGTTAAAGACGACACAGACGACACTGCGGAGAACGTCATGACCGACGATACGAACAAGCACGGACCCGAGGCCACCGACGAGGCTATCTATACCGCACCGGACGTTGCCGACGCTGCTGAAGCCGCGCCGGCCACCGAGCCCGATCCGCTGGAGCTCGCGAGAGCCGAGAGCGCCGAGTTGCGCGACAAGTACCTTCGGCTTGCCGCCGAGATGGACAATCTGCGTCGCCGCACCGAGCGCGACGTCAAGGACGCCAAGTCCTACTCCGTCGCAGGCTTTGCCCGCGATATGCTGGCCGTATCGGACAACCTGCGCCGCGCGCTCGATGCCATTCCGGCTGAAGCCAAGGAAGCCGGCGAGGCTGGCCTCAACGCGCTGATCGAGGGCGTGGAAATGACCGAGCGCTCGATGCTCTCGGCGCTCGAGCGCCACGGCGTCAAGAAGCTGGAGCCCGAAGGCCAGAAGTTCGATCCGAACTTCCACCAGGCGATGTTCGAAATTCCGAACGCAGAGGTGCCCAACAACACCGTGCTGCAGGTGGTCCAGGCCGGCTACGTCATCGGCGACCGCGTCCTGCGTCCGGCCATGGTCGGTGTTTCCAAGGGCGGCCCGAAGGTCGTGGCTGGCGAAAACGGCGACGCGCCGACCGTCTGATCCGGGTGATTGACCCCATAACAAAAAAGCCGCGCGAGTTTCGCGCGGCTTTTTTGTTTGATTGGGCGGCACGTCGGACATGGCGACGGTCCTTGCGGCAGCTATCCGAAAAGCTGGCGCAGGTGGTCGTTGAGGAAGCGGCCTTCCGGATCGATCCTTGCCCTGAGGGCGCGGAATTCGCCGGCGCGCGGGTAGAGCGCGGTCACATCCTCGGCGCCGAGGAAGTGAAGCTTGCCCCAGTGCGGCCGCGACCCGTACTGGCGCAGGATCGTATCGACGTCCTTCAGATACTCCCAATAATCGGTGCCCGGTTCGCCCGAGACCGAAAGGGTGATCGAGTCCTGCTCATAGAACGGGCTGATCCAGCCGGTATCGCCGGCGGTGAAGCGGTATTCGATCGGGTAGATGCAGGTCGGATGCTTTTCGAGCATCAGCTTGCGCACCGCCTTGACCGCGTCCTTGCCGTGAGCAACCGGCACGGCATATTCGAGTTCGTGGAAGTTCGGCACGTATTCGATCGGATAGATTTCGGAGGAATAGGCGATCTTCTCGAAGCCGCGCTCCATCGGCGCTTCGTCGGTGATGTCGATCACCTTCATCTCGCAAACATCGGACGTCCAGTCCGTGGTCGAGACCGAGGCCGTGTCCGGCAGGCAGTAGCAGTGGCGGCTCTCAGGGACAGGGCACCAGAAGAACCCGAAATGCCGGTGCGTGGCTGCCAGCTCGTCGTGCTGCTCGATCATCTCGTCGAAGGTGCAGCGCCAGAGCTTTTCATGCAGATTGTAGCTCTCCATCGCCTGCAAGGTGATTTCCGAGATCACCCCGAGCATGCCGACCGATACGCGTGCCGCTTCGAGCAGGTCCGGCGTCGTCTCATCGACGACAAGGATGCTGCCATCGGGCTGCACCAGCCGCATGCCGACGATCTGTGAGGCCATGTTGCCGAGCCTGGCGCCGGTGCCGTGGGTGCCCGTCGTTAGCGCCCCGGCGAGCGCCTGGCTATCGATATCGCCCTGGTTGATCAGCGAGAGGCCGCTGGATTTCAACACCTTGCCGAGCTGGTTGATGGTGGTGCCGGCCCTGACCGCCACACGCTTGCGCGCCTGGTCGATGTTGACGACTCCCTGCATGGCCGACAGCGTCAGCTGCAGCCCGCTGGTCAGGGCGACAGGCGTGAAGGAATGGCCGGAGCCGACGCAGCGCACGTTGAGCCCCTGCGATGTCGCTTCGCGGACCATTTGCGCGAGCGCTGCCTCGCTGTCGGGCGCGCCGCGATGGCGCACGATGCATGATTGGTTTCCAACCCAGTTGCGCCAATGACCACCTGCCTGAAGCATTTTCCCCTCCCTCAAACCGCCGTGAAGCAATTGTCGACGAACAGATGCGTGCCGTTGATAAAGCTCGCTTCGTCGCTGACCAGAAACAGTGCCGCGTTCGCCACTTCCTTGGGGTCGCACATGCGGCCCTGCTGCGCGGCGATGGCCGCTTCCGAGACGTCGACGCCGTATTTGCTGAGGCCGACGAGTTCGCGTTTGCCGTGATCGGTGGCGATGAATCCGGGGCAGACGGCGTTGCAGCGGATGCCGCGGTCACGAAACTCGACCGCGATGGCGCGCGCGAACATATGGCAGGCGCCCTTGGTGGTGTCGTAGAGCACCTCCATCGGCGTTGCCGCCACGGCCGAGATCGACGAGGTGCAGACGATGCTGCCGCCGCCGGCTGCAAGCATGCCGGGCAGCACCGCCTTGGTCATCAGGAACATGCTGCGCACATTGACCGCCATCAGCCTGTCCCACTCGTCCTCCTCGGTTTCGAGGAACGGGCCGACGGCCAGGATGCCGGCATGGTTGAAGAGCGCGGTGACGGCGCCGAAGGCCGCCTCGACCGCCTTGACGGCCGACGTCACCTCCGAGGACACGGAGACGTCGGCGGGCGCAAAAATCGCCTCGCCGCCATTGGCGCGGATCGCGGCCGCGACCTCCTCGCCCTTGCTGCGCGGCAGGTCGACAATGCCGACCTTGGCGCCTTCGCGCGCAAAAAGTTCGGATGCGGCAAGGCCGCAACCGCCCGCGCCACCGCTGATCAGCGCCACCTTGCCTGAAAGCCTGCCTGCCATCCGTGTTCTCCCTCATGGTCCCTGGTTGCGGAGCGCTGATGGTAACCCATCGTGCAACGGACCCGGTTTCTCTCTCCCCGGGAATTATTGTTGACGAAGCAGGGGCTGTCGATATCCCATGGGGGATACGTGGGGTGGGGGATGACAAGGGAATGCTGGCAAGGGAGTCCGCCGACATATCGGCGTTGATCGGTCTGATCGGCACGCAGGATTTCGGCCCGGCGCTCGACCGGATGCTGAGATCCGTCGCCACCTTCGACCTCTCCGTCGTCTTCGCCTATCCCTATGACGCCCGACCGATCGTGCTGCATGACGGCTATACCGCCAAGGTCTCCGCAAGCGCGCTTGCCGCCTATCTCGGCGGTGCCTATCTGCTCGATCCCTTCTACGTCGCCTGCTGCGCCGGCCAGCCGGCGGGGCTCTGGCGCATGCGCGAACTGGCGCCGGACCGGTTCTTCCAGTCCGACTTCTCGTCCTCCGCAGAAGTCCACCCATGCGTGTCCATGGAGACGGGCGTGCTGGTAGAGGAGGTGGGGTTCGTCATCCCGCTCGACGGCGGCCTGCAGGCAACCTACTCGCTGATGCGCGGCCGCGGTGGCGAGCCCTTCAGCGAGGAGGAACTGGGACGGCTGCGGGTCTACGAGCCGATCGTGCGCGAAGCCGTCCGCTCGAACTGGCGCCAGCGGGGCCACAGCGTCGCCCCGCCGCCATCACACGACGGCGACGATGTGATGGAGGCGGCGTTCGAGAGCCTGTGTTCGGATCGGCTGACCAAGCAGCAGCGCAACATCGTGCGCCTGATCCTCAGGGGGCACAGCAACCTGTCGATCGGCAAGGTGATGAACATTGCCGAGGGAACGGTCCGCATCCACCGCAAGAACATCTATCGCAGGCTCGGGATTTCCGGCCAGGGCGCCTTGTTCCGGATTTTCATCGATCACTTGAACGGTCGTCAGCTCTACTGACGCAGCATCGTGGAGGCTGCGCGCGTCCATGGGACGCGGCCGCGTGGATGCTCAGGCCGCGTGCGACGTCGCGTCGTCGTCGAGCAGCGTATAGATCGCACTGGCGGAATCGCTCGAGCGAATCTTGGCAACCATGTCGTGGTCGCGCAGCACGCGGGCGATGCGCGAAAGGGCCTTGAGGTGGTCAGCGCCTGCACCCTCCGGGGCGAGCAGAAGGAAGACGAGGTCAACCGGCTGGTCGTCGAGCGCCTCGAAGTCCACGGGCGTTTCCAGCCGCGCAAAGATGCCAATGATCGAGGGGAGGTTGTTGAGCTTGCCGTGGGGGATGGCGATCCCGTTGCCGACGCCGGTGGAGCCAAGGCGCTCACGCTGCAGGATTACGTCGAAGATTTCACGCTCGGGAAGCCCGGTGATCTTTGATGCCTTGGCCGCCAATTCCTGGAGGAGCTGTTTTTTCGAGTTGGCCCTCATGGCCGGGATGATCGCATTTTGATGCAGCAGACCTGCCAATGCCATTCTTTTGTCCTCGTTCGCCGGTTAGAGCCGGACAACATCATCACAAATGCGTCGCAATGGCTTTAACCATCTTTGTCATGGCGGGTTCCATGCACAGAAAAGTCACATTTTCCGGCCTGCCCGCTGATTAGGGGCGCGGGGGATGCCGGCTGCCCGGCATCCCCCTGTCCGCTCATGCTTTGATATTGGCGGCGTCGATCCAGCCAATATTTCCATCGTTGCGCCTGTAGACGATATTCAATTCGTCGTTGCCGGGGCTACGGAACATCAGGACGGGTTCGTCGGTCATGTCGAGCGCCATCACGGCGCTGGCCACAGACATCGTCCTCAATTGTTTCGTGCTCTCGGCGACGATGGTCGGTGCATAATCCTCGGGGACTTCGTCGTCCTCGAAGGGCACCGAATCCATCACTGTGTAAGCCACTTCGGCAGCGCTTTGGCCGTTGCCGTTATGGTGATCCTTGAGCTTGCGCTTGTAGCGGCGAAGGCGCTTTTCGATGCGCTCAGACGCCGCGTCAAAGGCAGCCTGTGGATCGTTCGCCTGACCATTCGCCTGCATAACCACGCCCGTATCGAGATGAAGCTTGCAGTCGGCGCTGAAGCGCGGCCCGGACTTTTCCACAGTGACCTGGCTTGAATATCCTCCGTCGAAATATTTGGTAACGGCCTGCTCGATCTGCTCGCCAATGCGGGCGCGGAACGAATCGCCGATTTCCATCTGTTTACCGGATACACGCACACTCATGGAGTTTCCTCTCTCGTTCGTGATTTGCGCAGCCAGTCTATTCCAAGCGGTCCCGTCATCCAAGCCTTCCAGACTTGCGGGACGCCTCTGTCGCAGCCACCGGTCGTACCGGCAGGCTTCCGGGGCGAGCATGTCCCCGGCAATTGCGGCGGGCTCATATCGCCTGTGTCGGAGAGAGTCAATCGGAGGTCGCAAAAAAGTTAACGCGGCTTAATATTCGGAGGCGTATCCCGGCCGTCAGGACGCGGTCGCCTTGGCGAGCGCCCGCTTTTCCCGCCGCCTCTGGACGGAGGAGGGAATGTTCATCGCCTCGCGATACTTGGCGACGGTGCGCCGTGCAATGTCGATGCCGGCCTTCTTGAGGCTGTCGACGATATCGTCGTCCGAGAGCACCGCATCGGCGCTCTCTTCCTGGATCAGCGTGCGGATGCGGTGGCGCACCGCTTCCGCCGAATGGCTGTCGCCACCTTCGGCCGAGCTGATCGAGACGGTGAAGAAGTATTTGAGTTCGAACAGTCCGCGCGGCGTCAGCATGTACTTGTTGGACGTCACGCGGCTGACCGTCGACTCATGCATCTTGATCGCGTCGGCGACCGTCTTGAGGTTCAAAGGCCTCAGGTGGCCGATGCCGTTGACGAGGAAGGCGTCCTGTTGGCGAACGATCTCGGTCGCGACCTTCATGATCGTCCTGGCGCGCTGATCGAGGCTGCGTGTCAACCAGTTGGCGTTCTGCAGGCATTCGTTGAGGAAGGCCTGGTCGGCGCTGTTCTTCTGCGTGCCGCGCGAGACCTTCGCGAAATAGTCCTGGTTGACGAGCACGCGGGGCAGGGCATCGGGGTTGAGTTCGACCAGCCAGCTGCCGTCGGGTGCGGCGCGCACGACGATGTCGGGGACGATGGCCTCGGTGACGCTCGTCTCGAAGCTCGTTCCCGGCTTCGGGTCGAGCTTGCGGATTTCCGCCAGCATGTCGATGAGGTCCTCTTCATCGACGCCGCAGATCTTCTTGAGGCTGGCAAAGTCGCGCCGCGCCAGCAGTTCGAGGTTGGCGACCAGTGCCTCCATCGCCGGGTCGAGCCGGTCGCGCGCGCGCAGCTGGATTGCCAGGCATTCACCGAGCGAGCGCGCGAAGATGCCGGGCGGATCGAATTGCTGCAGTGTCAGGAGGACGCGCAGGACATCGTCTTGCGCTGCGCCATGGCGGTCGGCGACTTCTCTGAGGTCGGCCTGGAGGTAGCCAGCGTCGTCGAGCTGGTCGATCAGGTGCTGGGCAATCAGCCGATCGGAGGCGTCGGGAAGGGCGAAGGGTAGCTGCTCCGTCAGAGTGTCGCGCAGGCTCTTGCGGCCGGCGACGAAGTCGTCGAGATCGTAGTCTTCGCCCTCGCCACCGCCGGGCATCGACTTCCATTGGCCGAGAAGTTCAGGCGCATCGGCGCGCTGCGGCGTCGTGTCGTCCTGGAAGACATTGGCGAAGTCGGCATCGAGCTGTTCGCCAAGCCGTTCACCGGTGGTGGATGTGGCGCTGTCGTAGAGGTCGGCCTGGCCGCCGCTCTCCTCGCTTGCACGCGGCTCGTCGCCCGGCATCATCTCGGCGCGTTCCGGGCTGCCGCCAAGATCGTCATTCGCCTGAAATTCGAGCAGAGGGTTCTTCTCGACTTCCTGGGCGATGAACTGCGTGAGCTCGAAATGCGTCATCTGCAGCAACTGGATCGACTGCATGAGCTGCGGCGTCATCACCAGGGACTGGGATTGGCGCAGATGAAGGCTGGCGGACAGTGCCATGCTGACGCGAAACTCCCGAGAAAACGCTTGGGTCCGCGGTGGTTCTCCTGTCGCCGGACGGGCCCTGATCAATTGGCCCAAAAATTGCTTATCGAGAAGGTTTGGTCAAGCGTCGTCGCGGCCGGAATCGCCCGCGCCGCCACCTCAGAGGCTGAAATTGTCGCCGAGATACAGCCTGCGCACGTCAGGATTGGTGATGATGTCGTTGGCGCGACCATGGGTCAGCACCTCGCCGGCATGGATGATATAGGCGCGGTCGATCAGGCCAAGCGTCTCGCGGACGTTGTGATCGGTGATGAGAACGCCGATGCCGCGCGATGTCAGGTGTCGCACAAGCGCCTGGATATCGGCAACCGAGATCGGGTCAACGCCGGCGAAGGGCTCGTCGAGCAGCATGAAGGTCGGGTCGGTCGCAAGCGCACGCGCAATCTCCAGGCGCCGCCGCTCGCCACCGGAGAGTGCGATTGCCGGCGACTTGCGCAGATGGGTGATGTTGAACTCGCCGAGCAGGTCGTTGAGCTTGCTCTCGCGCCGGTCATGGTTCTTGTCGTGAACCTCGAGCACGGCGCGGATATTTTCCTCGACCGTCAGTCCGCGGAAGATCGACGCTTCCTGCGGCAGGTAGCCGACGCCGAGGCGCGCACGCCTGTACATCGGCATCGTCGTGACGTCGTTGCCGTTGATTTCGATCGAGCCTTCATCGACCGGAACGAGGCCGGTGATCATATAGAAGCAGGTGGTCTTGCCGGCACCGTTCGGCCCGAGCAGGCCCACGGCTTCGCCGCGGCGCACCACCAGCGAAACGCCGTTGACGACCCGGCGTTCGCGGTAGGCCTTCGTCAGGCCGCGCGCGATCAGCGTGCCGTCGTAACGTGCCTTGTCGACCGTGTGCCCGGAAACGGGCGCGGCGGCCGCCGACGGCTTGCGGACCCGTTTGCGCTTGTGGAGAAAAGGAAACTGCACGAGCGGTCTGCGTCAGTTCGTCTTGCGGGACTGCGGGTCGAGCTGGATCTGCACGCGACCGCCACAGGCTTCGAGCTGGGCTTCGCCGGTCTCCATCTGGACATTGAGTTGGCAACCGACGAAAACGTTCTTGCCTTCCGACAGAACGACCTTTTCGCCCTTGAGCACGAAGACCTGCTTGGTCATGTCGAAGGAGCCGCTATCGGCGGTGGCCTGCTGGGTGCCGGAACTCAGGAAAACCTTGTCGCTGACCTCGATACGGTCGATGTCGGCGTCACCGCTTGAGACCGAGCCGCCGCCGGACTTGTAGAAGACCACCATGTTGCCGGCCTGGAGCGTCGTCGTGCCCTGCACGACCTTGACGTTGCCGGTGAAGATCGCCTTGCTTTCCGGGTCCTTGATTTCGAGCTTGTCGCTCTCGATCTGGATCGGCTTGTCGTTCGACAGTTGAAGGCCCTGCATCTTGCTGGATGTGGCTTGCGCAAAAGCGCCGGAAGCAATGATCAAAGCGCCGACGCCGGCAATGGCCAGGCTGGCGGAAATCTTGAAAAAAGAGGCGGTTGTGACCGACATGGAGTGCACCGGTTTCTATTTCGCGTTCTTGCGGATGGCGGCAGGCTCGACGTTCACCCGCACCATACCCTCAAATATTACAATACGTCCCTTATCCGTCATTCGCAGCGTCTGCGCAATGATCGAACCGCCCTTCATGCTGATCGCAACGGGGTGCTTCGTTTCCATCTCGCCGGCATTGATGTCCAGATAGGCCGACTGAAAGTCGGCGTTGATGCCATTATTGACGGAAATGGTGAACGGGGCGTTCATGTCGAGCGTATTTGCGCCGCGGTCGTAAATGCCGTTGGTGGCATCCACGGTGGCGATCAGCTGATCCTTCATCGGCATTTCCGCGTGGATCGTCTGCAGGGTGATGATGTCGGGATTGGCGATATCCTGGAGCGCGCGCTGCGCTTTCATCGAGTAGCTGATGCCCTGCTTGTTGCGGCCGGAAATTGCCGGTTTCTGCATCACGATCTTGCCGTCCTCGATCGTGGCGGCCTCGAGCTGCAGTTCGTCCGGCAAAAATGCTCTCACGAAGGACACGGCAGCGAAAACGGCGGCAATGATCCCGGCTACGACGGGCAGGATGACCTTCAGCCGGCGCACGCGCACTGAATGCCGCGCGGCGAGCGCATAGGCGTCGGCAGAGCTCGCACCCGTATCGGCAAAGATGCCCGGGGCTGGCGCGTGATTCAACATGGATGGTCCGTCAGTTTCTTGCTGTCTTATCGCTGACCCGGCAAAAGGATCATATACATACAATGGTGTAAGTCGTCGCAAATATGGATATTTTTTGCTGCTGCACAATGGCGCTGCAAAAAAACTCGGGTGAGGCACGAAAACGCCCGCAGCGGCTTTCAACCGTTGCCAAGCGCGTTTATGGAATATGCCTCTGCGCGCGCAGATACCATGTTCCCACGGAAACTGACAGAAGCTGCGCCAACTTTTCGGGAGAAAGTCACATGGACGACCTCGCCATTGCCGATCGCCGTAGTCTGCGACGCAAGCTGAGTTTCTGGCGCTGGGTGGTGGCCGGCCTGCTTCTTGTTGCTGCGCTTGCGGTCTTTGTCTGGTCCGGTGCAGCCGACGATGTCGGCCGCAGCCGGCAGCATGTGGCGCGCGTGACGATCACCGGCCTGATCCAGGACGACCGCGAGCTCCTCGAGCGCCTGCAGAAGATTGCTGACAACGACAGCGTCAAGGCGCTGGTGGTGACGATTTCGTCCCCGGGCGGCACCACCTATGGCGGCGAGGTTCTGTACAAGGCCATCCGCAAAGTGGCCGCAAAGAAGCCTGTCGTTTCCGATGTCCGCACGCTTGCCGCTTCCGCCGGCTATATGATCGCGCTTGCCGGCGACACGATCGTCGCCGGCGAGAGCTCGATCACCGGCTCGATCGGCGTCATTTTCCAGTATCCGCAGGTCAAGGACCTGATGGACAAGATCGGCGTTTCGCTGGAATCGATCAAGTCACGGCCGCTCAAGGCGGAGCCGTCGCCCTTCCATCCGGCAAGCGACGAAGCCAAGGCAATGATCCAGGCGATGATCGACGACAGCTATGGCTGGTTTGTCGATCTGGTGGCCGAGCGCCGCAAGCTGTCGCGTGACGACGCCCTGCTCCTGGCCGACGGCCGCATTTTTACCGGGCGCCAGGCATTGAAGTTGAAGCTTGTCGACACGCTCGGCGGCGAGGACGAAATTCGTGCCTTTCTGGTTGAGAAAAAGGTGTCGAAGGACCTGCAGATCGTCGACTGGGAAGCGCCACGCAAAACCTTGCCTTTCGGCCTCGGCTCAGCGGTCGCCACCTGGATCAAGATGTTGGGATATGACGCTTTTCCGGCGATGAGCGGGTTCGAAAAAATTGCGGGCGACAAGTTGTTTCTTGACGGTCTTGTTTCGGTTTGGCAGGTTGATGGTCAATGAGGAAGGCGACATATGCCCAGCCTGAACCGCAGGGGGAGTAGCGGCGCCGTCGCAGCGTCTGCCACAGCCTTGCGGTAGTCACCATGCAGACCGAAAAAAGCAAAACAAACAAGAATATGAGGGGGCGACAGTGATCAAGTCAGAACTGGTGCAGATTGTTGCAGCTCGCAATCCGCATCTCTACCACCGCGACGTCGAGAATATCGTCAATGCGGTCCTCGATGAGATCACAGACGCGCTGGCGTCAGGCAACCGAGTTGAACTGCGCGGCTTCGGCGCCTTCTCCGTTAAGAACCGGCCCTCGCGCTCCGGCCGCAACCCACGCACCGGCGATTCCGTTTTCGTCGAGGAAAAGTGGGTGCCGTTCTTCAAGACCGGCAAGGAATTGCGCGAGCGGCTCAATCCCGGCATGAATGGCGACGACGAGGACTGACCCTCGCCGCGTCAGCATTTTGACGCAATTGGCGCCCGTTGTCGCTTGTGGACACCGGACAGCCGATGGTTGCCGCCAAGATGGAGCGATTGAATGTTCAAGAAACTGATCAACATCGTTGTTCTCATTCCGGTCGGCGTGATCCTGATCGTGCTCAGCGTCGCCAATCGCCAGAGCGTGACGCTGGCGCTCAATCCGTTCCGCCCGGAAGACAGTGTACTTTCCGTCAGCGCGCCGTTCTTCGTGTTCCTGTTCCTCGCCGTCATCGTCGGCGTGATCCTGGGGGCGGCTGCGACCTGGTTCAGCCAGGGCAAGTATCGCCGCCGGGCGCGCAATGAAGCAAACGAAGCTTTGAAATGGCACCGCGAGGCGGAAAAGCACCGCAGCCAGGCCGAAAAGCTCGCAACCCAGGCCACGCTTGCCGCTCCACAGAACTGAGCCTGGACATCGCCCACCGCTTGCATAGCGTCTGCGCGGTGCCCATCCGTTCAGCTTGCCGCTTGCGCTCCGCCGCCGACGGCGGCGCTGAAATCGGCAAAGAACTGTTGCGCCAGTTTTTTTGCAGTCGAATCGACGAGCCGCGAGCCGAGCTGGGCGAGCTTGCCGCCGATCTCCGCCTTGACGTCGTAGCGCAGGATCGTGTCCGCGCCGTCCTCCGCCAAAGTCACGTCGGCACCGCCCTTGGCAAAGCCGGCAATGCCGCCCTTGCCTTCGCCCGCGATCGTGTAGCTCTCAGGCGGATTGAGGTTTGACAGGACCACGTTGCCGCTAAACGAGGCCGAGACCGGGCCGATCTTGATCTTGACCCGGGCGGTCAGCTCCGTCGGAGAGTTCATCTCCAGCGATTGGCATCCGGGGATGCAGCGTCTGAGGATATCCGGATCGTTGAGGCCGCGCCAAACCGCGTCGCGCCCAGCCGCAATCCGCTCTTCGCCGGTCATGTCCATGCGCCTTCCTCCCTCACTTTCTCAACGACTGATCTTGGCAAAACGGAAACGGCTTTGCCAAGAGCATCAGCGGTGCTATTTGCACCTGCAGTAGATGCCGCGGCTCAAGCAGGGCTGCGGCGACATGTGTCATGGCGGCCGTTCGTTCCCATCCGACATCCTCGGGGGGCAGGCGCCGCATGGTCGAGCAAGCCCAGGGATATCAGCGTGAAGGAAAAGGACCGGCGGTCGAAAAATGCCTCCGTGACGACGGCCAAGGGTCGCGGCGCCGAGGCGCGTGGCGGCGGTCGCCACGAGCAGAAGCGTCCGGGCGCGGCCAAGGGCGGAGGCTTCAAGGAACAGCCTGCGCGTCCGTCAGCGGCGCTTCGCGCGGAACAACGCGAAAAACCGGCCAGGCAGCAGCCCGTGCAGGAGGTGCCCACGCGCGTGATCGTACGGCGAACCGGTGAGAAGCCGGCCGAACGCGTGCCACTCATTCTGGAGACATCAGGCGCCTCCGGCTATCATCTGATTGACAGCGGCGCCGGCGAGAAGCTCGAACAATACGGTCCCTATCGCATCGTGCGTCCCGAGGCGCAGGCGCTGTGGCCGCGCAGCCTGCCGGACAGCGTCTGGGAAAAGGCCGATGCGATCTTCACCGGTGACACCGACGAAGACGGCATGGGCCGTTGGCGCTTTCCGGGCGCCGTGCTCGGCGAAACCTGGCCGATGCAGCTTCTCGGAACCGATTTTCACGGCCGCTTCACTTCGTTCCGCCATGTCGGCGTTTTTCCGGAGCAGCTTGCGCACTGGAACTGGGTCAAGGAGCAGGTTGAGGTTGCCGGGCGGCCGCTCAAGGTGCTGAACCTCTTTGGCTACACCGGCGTCGCCTCGCTGATCGCCGCCAGGGCCGGCGCCGAGGTGACCCATGTCGACGCTTCGAAAAAGGCGATCGGCTGGGCGCGCGAGAACCAGCAGCTCGCACGAGCGGACAAACTGCCGATCCGCTGGATCTGCGACGACGCGATGAAGTTCATCCAGCGCGAGGAGCGCCGCGGCAGCCGCTACGACATCATCCTCACCGATCCGCCGAAATTCGGCCGCGGGCCGAACGGCGAGGTCTGGCAGCTCTTCGACCACCTGGCGGCAATGCTCGACATCTGCCGCGAAATCCTCTCGCCGGAGGCGCGCGGCCTGGTGCTGACCGCCTATTCCATTCGGGCGAGCTTCTATTCCATCCATGAACTGATGCGCGAGACGATGCGCGGCCGCGGCGGTCGAGTGGAATCGGGCGAGCTCATCATCCGCGAGGGCGGGCTTGACGGCCGCGAGCCGGGCAGGGCGCTTTCGACCTCTCTCTTCAGCCGCTGGGTACCGCAATGACGAACAACAGAAGCGAACACGGCGCCGGCCGTGTCGGACAGGTGAAGGAGGTCACGAGCCTCACCAATCCGATCATCAAGGACATCCGCGCGCTGGCGCAGAAGAAGCACCGCGACGAGACGCGGTCCTTCATGGCCGAGGGCCTGAAGCTGGTGATCGATGCGCTCGAACTCGGCTGGAAGATCAGGACGCTGATTTATGCCAAGGCGGCCAAGGGCAAGCCGCATGTAGAGCAGGTAGCCGCCAAGACCGTCGCCAAGGGCGGCCTGGTGCTGGAAGTCAGCGAGAAGGTGCTCTCGACGATCACTCGGCGCGACAATCCGCAAATGGTCGTTGGCATCTTCGAGCAGCGCTACCAGTCGCTGAAAGAGCTGCATCCGCAATTGGGACAGACCTTTGTGGCGCTCGACCGGGTTCGCGATCCCGGCAATCTCGGCACGATCATCCGAACCGCCGACGCTGCCGGCGCCTCCGGCATCATTCTTGTCGGCGAAACCACTGATCCGTTCTCGCTCGAGACCGTGCGCGCCACCATGGGCTCGGTCTTTGCGATGCCGGTTGCGCGCGCGAGCGTCGAGGACTTTGTCCGCTGGCAGAAATCCGCTGGCGTGAAGGTGGTCGCGACCCACCTGGCCGGTGCGGTCGACTACCGCACGATCGATTACAAGTCCAAGCCCGTGGTGCTCTTGATGGGCAACGAGCAGGCCGGCCTGCCCGAAGAGCTTGCCCGCGAAGCGGGGGCGCTTGCGCGCATTCCCCAGGCGGGTCTTGCAGATTCGCTCAATCTCGCGATCGCCACCGGCATCATGCTGTTTGAAGCGCGCCGCCACCTGCTGACACTGGATGCGCGCGCATGAGCGAGAAGCAGGTCCTGTTTTCCCGACCGGTCCCGATCGCGGTCTTCATCCTTCTCGCCCTCGTTGCGGACCAGGTGATCAAGTATCTGGTCGAGATCTACCTGCCGTTCAATCAGGCGGTTCATGTCGTGCCGATGCTGGCACTCTACCGCACTTACAACTACGGCGTCGCCTTCTCGATGCTGTCGGGCATGGAGGGCTGGTTCATCGTCGGCATGCGGCTCACCGTCGTCGCCTTCGTGCTCTGGCTGTGGAAGCGCACGCCGAAGGACCGGTTCTTCGCCCATTTCGGCTATGCGCTGATCATCGCCGGCGCGCTCGGCAACCTCGTTGACCGGCTGCTCTTCGGTTACGTCATCGACTACATTCTCTTCTACACCGAGACGTGGTCCTTCGCCGTCTTCAACCTCGCCGATACATTCATCACCCTCGGGGCCGGCGCCATCATCCTTGACGAACTGCTGCACGCGAAAAAGGCCGATCGTTAAGTTTTTACCGATGCGTTGAAGCCATTCGGAAGGCTTGCCGTGTTAGCCGGTTGGCATGAGCGAACCGTCACGACTGCTAGAGCGGATCGAATCCGGCTTCGGAAAGGAAGCCGGGACGGCTGACGTGTCGCCGCAGCCCCCGCGCCGGGCCGAGATCTTGGCCGAGCGGCCAGCTGAAGCGCCCGTCGCTTCCAAGCGTCGGGTCGTGAACCGGGCTTCCCTCGCCCTGCTCGGCCTCACCGCCTCGGTCCTTATCCTTGTGATCGGCATCAGCGCCGGCTTCTACCTGTTTTCCGCAGCGATCGCCGCGGCCGGCGTCGTCGGCGCGCTCCTGCTTGCCGTCGAAGCCATGCGGTCGTTCGATGGCGGCCACCCAGGCGACGAAATCAACCGGGACAAGGATTGGCACCGCTCCGAAACCTCGGCGCTTTTGTCGACCATCCATGATGCCCTCGGGGACCTTGCAATCATGCGCGGCATGGATGGAAAGATCGTCCACGCCAACCAGGTTTTTCATCAGGCCTGTGGCCATGCCGATGTTCGCGGCCTGACCTGTGCGGCCCTGGGGCTGAGTTTCGAACCGAAGGTGGCTCCCAATCATTACCTGGTGCGGATCGCAGCCGCGGACGGTATCCGGCTTTATGACTGGCACGACGTGATCGCCCGCGACCCGGCAAGCGGTAAGCTGATGCGCCACAGCATCGCCCGCGACATCACCGAAGAGGCGAGGGCGGCGCGCGAGCGCGAAGCGGCGCGCAGGCGTGCCGAAGAAGCGAGCCAGGCAAAGTCGCGGCTGCTTGCCACTGTCAGCCATGAGGTTCGCACGCCGCTATCAGGCATTCTCGGCATGAGCCATCTGCTCGGTCAGACCCGGCTGTCGAGCGAGCAGAAGAACTATCTTGCCGGCATGCAGCAGTCCGGCCATGCGCTGGTGCAGCTGGTCGAGGATCTGATCGATTTCTCGTCGTTGTCGGTCGGTCGCTTCCAGTTTCGCCCGAGCCACCAGGATCCGCGCGGCGTCATCGAGAGCGTGGTGGAAATGCTGTCCAACCGCGCCCATGAAAAGGGCATCGAAATTGGCGCCACCGTCAGCGTCGATGTGCCGGCGCTGATGGCGTTCGATGCCGCGCGGCTGCGTCAGGTGCTTTTCAACGTCATCGGCAATGCGGTGAAGTTTACCGAGGTCGGCGGCGTCATGGTCAGTGCCGATACGGTCGACGACAGCGTGCGCATCCGTATCGACGACACCGGCCCGGGCATGTCGCCTGAGGATCTGAAGCGCATCTTCGAGGAGTTCGAGCAGGCCGGAAACGAGGAGCAGCGCGCCAAGGGTACCGGCCTCGGCCTCGCCATCTCCCGGCGGATCATGCAGGCCTGCGGCGGCAGCCTGACGGCTGCGAGCGCGCCGGGCCGCGGCAGCCGCTTCGAGATCCGCTTGCCCTTTGCTGAGATCGAAGCCGTCGCCCCGGAGCGCCGATCCTGCCTTGCCGGTTCGCACGTTCTGGTCATGGCCCCCGAAGGACCGGCCTCAGCGGCACTTGCGGCCACCATCGCCACACTCGGCGGTCGGTGCCACCGCGCAACAACACTGGCCGCAGCGCAGCATGTGTTGTCGGATGCGCTCGCGGGAGGTCCGTCCCTTACCGACGTGATCGTCGACCACCGCCATGCCCAGCTCTACAAACAGCTCGTGTCCCTGCAGCCGACGATAGCCCGGCTGGACGTGCGGCGCACCTATCTGATCAATCCCGAGGAACGCAACAGCCACCCAGTCAATCAGATGGATGGCTATGAGGCCTGGTTGATCCGCCCCTTGCGCGAAAAGTCCCTGGTCGAAGTGCTGCTCGGTCGCTTGAAGGGCATCGAAAAACGCGATGCCATCAACGACAACCGTCCGGTCCTGCGGGAGGAGCCAACCACCGCTCCCGTCCGTAGTGAGGCCAGTGGAATCCTCCTGGCCGAGGACGATCCGGTCAATGCGCTGATCGTCCGCACGGTGCTCCAGCGCTCGGGGCATTCGGTCCGCCTGGTCAGTGATTTTGGCCTGGTTGGCGAGGCGCTGCGCGGGTCCGGTGCGCATCCGCTGCCGGAACTGCTCGTCACCGATCTCAACATGCCGGGCGGCGACGGCCTCTCGATGCTCCATGAGTTGAGGGCCGACGAAGCGGCGCGGTCGAAGGCACGGCTGCCGGTGATCGTGCTGACCTCCGACGCGCGCGCCGACATGCACGAGAAGCTGATGGCAGCCGGCGCAGATGCCGTCCTGCCGAAGCCGGCCGACCCGCAACTGCTGACGTCCGAAATCGCGCGCCTGCTGCGCAAACGGTAACGCCGGCGACGCTAACGGTATCTATGCCGGAGCGGGGGTTGTACACGGCTTTCATGTCACTATGTTGTTGCAGAAACGTGGTCTAAGCCCGGCAGACAGAATTTGATTCGGGATGACGCGGATGACCATCGAGCTACTGGATTCGGCGAACGTGGTTGACACTTCTCAGGCTTGTATCGGCAAGAAGGCTGCCGCACCGGCAACCGACGTCCTTGGCCGGATAGCCAACCTTGAAACGCGCCTTGCCCGCACCGCGTCGGAGATCGATGCAGCGCAGGCTGTTCGCTACAAGGTCTTTGTTGAAGAGATGAAGGCGCAGGTGGCGCCCGAGGCCGACCGTCGCAAGCGCGACGTCGACAGCTGGGACGCGATCTGCGATCACCTCCTGGTTCTGGATACCTCGATCGAGGGCGACGCCGAAGATCAGATCGTCGGCACCTACCGGCTGCTGCGCCAGGACGTGGCGGAGCGCTCCGGCGGTTTCTATTCCGCGTCCGAATTTGCGATCGACGCGCTTCTCGCCCGCCACCCAACCAAGCGTTTCATGGAGCTGGGTCGCTCCTGCGTCCTGCCGGAGTACCGCACCAAGAGAACGGTCGAACTGCTCTGGCAGGGAAACTGGGCCTACGCCCTCAAATACGGCATGGATGCCATGTTCGGCTGCGGCTCGTTCCCGGGCGTGGTCCCGGCCGAGCATGCGCTGGCGCTTTCCTTCCTGCACCACAATATCCGTGCGCGCGACGAGTGGGCCGTCAGTGCCCGTCCGGAACTCTACCGCACCATGGACCTTATGCCGTCCGAAGCGATCAATGCCAAGAAGGCGCTCGCCGCCCTGCCGCCGCTGATCAAGGGCTACATGCGCCTGGGCGCCATGGTGGGTGACGGTGCCGTGGTCGATCATGCCTTCCGCACGACCGACGTTCTGATCGTACTGCCGATCAGTAATATTTCCGGCCGCTACCTCAACTATTACGGCGCCGATGCGGGGCGGTTCGCGGGCTCCGTCTCCTGACAGGCGACTGTCGGGTTAACCAAATATTAATGACGAGTTTGACTTTCGGCGTCGAAAGAGAGACTTGTATTGTCAAGTTCTTCTCTAATTTCATGACGAGAAAATAAATAAAATACGGAGGAATGGCCGATCTTTTCCGGGGATCGGCCGGCATAAAGTCCTAAACCCTCCGTCTTTCATTACCTAAGACGTAGATCTGTTGCCTAATGCTGAGCTCGCCCCTTCCTTCCCAGGAGATGCGAGCTCTTCTTTTACGAATTGTCCCGAAACGTTACTAGTGGCGCACATCCGGTTCAGTTTGGATCCGGATGTGCGCCAAATTGGCACATGTATCGAGGTTACATGCCGGCGTTGTAGGCCGCGATCGCCGCCATGTTGACGATGTCGGAATCCTTCGCCGACATCGAGACGATCTGAACCGATTTGTCGAGGCCCACGAGCAGGGGACCGATCACGGTCGAGCCGCCGAGTTCCTGCAGCATCTTGGTCGAGATCGATGCCGAGTGGAACGCCGGCATGACGAGCACGTTCGCCGTGCCCGAAAGACGGCAGAACGGATACTGCTCCATCACCTTCGGATTGAGAGCCACGTCGGCGGCCATTTCGCCGTCATATTCGAAATCGACGCGGCGCTTGTCGAGGATGTTGACCGCTTCGCGCACACGCTCGGACCGTTCGCCCGAGGGGTGGCCGAAGGTGGAATAGGCAAGCATCGCCACGCGCGGCACATAGCCAAGCCGTTTCGCGAGGCCTGCGGCTTCCTCGGCGATTTCTGCCAGTTCTTCCGCCGTTGGCATGTCATGCACGGCGGTGTCGGCGACGAGCACGGTGCGACCGCGGCAGAGCGCGATCGACACGCCGATGACGCGATGGCCGGGCTTCGGATCGATGCAGCGGCGCACGTCCTCGAGCGCCGTCGAGTAGTTACGGGTGAGACCCGTGACCATGCCGTCGGCGTCACCGAGCGCCACCATGCAGGCGGCGAAGTGGTTGCGGTCGTTGTTGATCAGGCGCTGGGCGTCGCGGAATAGGAACCCCTTCCGCTGCAGGCGGGCGTAGAGATAGTCGGTATAGGCGCTGACGCGCTTCGACAGCCGCGCATTGACGATCTGGATGCCCGGCCGGTCGAGGTCGATGCCTTCGCGCTCCGCCGTCTCGCGCATGCGCTCCTCGCGGCCAAGCAGGATGGCGGTGCCGAGCTGCTGGTTGGCATAGGCGATCGCCGAGCGCATGACCTGCACCTCTTCGCCTTCGGCAAAGACGATGCGCTTCGGCTGACGCCGGACGCGCTCGTAGATGCGCTGCAGCGTCGAGGCGATCGGGTCGCGCCGGGCGGAAAGCTGGCGGCCGTAGGCTTCAAGATCGGTGATCGGCTTGCGGGCGACGCCGCTTTCGATCGCCGCCTTGGCGACCGCCATCGGGATCGCCGAGATCAGGCGCGGATCGAAGGGAACCGGAATGATGTATTGCGGCCCGAAGCGCGGCCGGTTGCCCTGGTAGGCGGCGGCGACGTCATCAGGCACGTCTTCCTTGGCAAGGCTTGCCAGCGCTTGTGCCGCCGCGATCTTCATCTCGTCGTTGATCGTCGTCGCGCGCACGTCGAGCGCGCCACGGAAGATATAGGGGAAGCCGAGCACGTTGTTGACCTGGTTCGGATAGTCCGAACGGCCCGTGGCAACGATCGCGTCGTCACGGATGCGGGCCACTTCTTCCGGGGTGATTTCCGGGTCCGGGTTGGCCATGGCGAAGATGATCGGCCGCGGTGCCATCGAGCGCACCATGTCTTCCGACAGCGCCCCCTTGGCCGAGAGGCCGAAGACCACGTCGGCGCCGTCCATCGCTTCGGCGAGCGTGCGGCGGTCGGTCTTGACCGCATGCGCCGACTTCCATTGGTTCATGCCCTCGGTGCGACCTTCAAAGATCACGCCCTTGGTGTCACACAGGATGATGTTTTCCGAGGCGAAGCCCATCGACTTGATGAGCTCGATACAGGCGATGGCGGCAGCGCCTGCGCCGTTGCAGACGAGCTTTGTCGTCTTGAAGTCGCGACCGGTCAGCGCCAGCGCATTGATGAGGCCGGCAGCCGCGATGATCGCCGTGCCGTGCTGGTCGTCGTGGAACACCGGGATGTCCATGACCTCGCGCAGCTTCTGCTCGATGATGAAACAGTCCGGCGCCTTGATATCTTCAAGGTTGATGCCGCCGAAAGAGGGGCCGAGGAAGCGCACGCAGTTGATGAACTCGTCGACGTTCTCGGTATCGACCTCAAGGTCGATCGAATCGACGTCGGCGAAGCGCTTGAACAGCACCGACTTGCCTTCCATGACCGGCTTGGAGGCAAGCGCTCCGAGATTGCCGAGGCCGAGAATGGCGGTGCCGTTCGAGATCACGGCGACCATGTTGCCGCGCGTGGTATAGTCATAGGCGGTGTTCGGGTCCTCGGCGATTGCCTTTACCGGTACGGCAACGCCCGGCGAGTAGGCGAGCGACAGGTCGCGCTGGGTGGCCATCGCCTTGGTGGGAGAGATCTCCAGCTTTCCGGGACGACCCTGCGAGTGAAAATCAAGCGCTTCCTGCGCGGTGACGCTCGTCATTGTGCGATCGGTCTTGTCGGTGGCCGGCATGTTTCCTCTATCCTCCTGTGGGCGAGCCTTGCGGCGCGCCTCTTTATGGTTGTCGTCTACAATTGCTTGGCGATAGTGTGCCATCTCTTTTTTCGGAACAATCATGAATTTCGTGACAGACTATTCGACCCGCGCCGGGGAGGTTCTATCCGCAGCCGAACTGGCGAGCGAGGAAAGCCGTTCCACCGCGACGCCGATGATGGAACAGTTTATCGAAATCAAAGCGAACAACCCGGATTCGCTGCTGTTCTATCGCATGGGCGATTTCTACGAGCTGTTCTTCCAGGACGCGGTCGAAGCGTCTCGCGCACTCGGCATCACGTTGACCAAGCGCGGCCAGCACATGGGTCAGGAAATCCCGATGTGCGGCGTGCCGGTGCATGCCGCCGACGATTACCTGCAGAAGCTGATTGGGCTCGGCTTCCGCGTTGCCGTCTGCGAGCAGGTGGAAGACCCCGCAGAGGCCAAGAAGCGCGGCAGCAAGTCGGTCGTCCGCCGCGACGTCGTGCGTCTGGTCACCCCCGGAACGATCACCGAGGAGAAACTGCTCTCTCCGTCCGAGACCAATTACCTGATGGCGCTGGCGCGGATCAAAAGCGGCTCGGAGCCCGCCTATGCGCTTGCCTGGATCGACATTTCCACCGGCATCTTCCGGCTCGCCGAGACCGCCGAAAGCCGGCTGCTTGCCGATATCCTGCGCATCGAGCCGCGCGAGCTGATCCTCGCCGACACGGTGTTTCACGACCCTGAATTAAGGCCTGTCTTCGACGTTCTCGGTCGCGTCGCCGTGCCGCAGCCGGCAGTGCTCTTCGACAGCGCGACGGCCGAGGGGCGCATTGCCCGCTATTTCGGCGTCAAGACGCTCGACGGCTTCGGCACCTTTTCGCGCGCTGAGCTTGCGGCAGCGTCCGCGGCGATCTCCTATGTCGAAAAGACCCAGCTTGCCGAGCGCCCGGCGCTTGGTACGCCCGAGCGCGAAAGTGCCGCTTCGACGCTGTTCATCGATCCGGCGACCCGCGGCAATCTGGAGCTCGTCAAGACGCTCTCCGGTGCGCGCGAAGGAACCCTCTTGAAGGCGCTTGACCGCACGGTGACGAGCGGCGGCGCCCGGCTTCTGGCCGAGCGGCTGATGTCGCCGTTGACCGACCCGGATCGCATCAACCAGCGTCTCGATTCGATCGAGATCCTGGCGGACCAGCCGTCGTTCAGCGGTGATCTCCGCGACGCGCTCCGACGCGCGCCGGATATGCCGCGTGCGCTGTCGCGGCTGGCGCTCGGCCGCGGTGGCCCCCGCGACCTTGGTGCCATCCAGGCGGGCTTGCATGCGTCTGCCTCGATCTCGCGGCTGATGGCGGCCGGTACGCTATCGGATGAGCTGAAGGAAGCGCGAGGCGCGATCGATGCGCTGCCGGCGGGCCTGCTTGGCCTGCTTGACGCCACACTTGGCGAGGAACTGCCACTTCTGAAGCGCGATGGCGGCTTCGTATGCGAAGGCGCGAACGCCGAGCTTGACGAAGTCCGAGGGCTGCGCGACCAGTCGCGCCGGGTGATCGCCGGGCTGCAGCTGCAGTATTCCGAAGAGACCGGCATCAAGTCGCTGAAGATCAAGCACAACAACGTGCTCGGCTACTTCATCGAAGTGACCGCCGGCAATGCCGGCTCGATGACGGACACCGATACCGGCCGCGCCCGCTTCATCCATCGCCAGACCATGGCGAACGCGATGCGCTTCACCACGACGGAACTGGCAGAACTCGAAAGCAAGATCGCCAATGCCGCCGACCGGGCGCTGTCGATCGAGCTCGAGGCCTTCGACGCGATGACGGCGGAGGTCGTAGCCTCGGCGGAGGTGCTGAAGGCGGCGGCGCTCGCGCTGGCGACCGTCGACGTCTCGGTCGGCCTTGCCGTGCTTGCCGAGGAGCAGGCCTATGCAAGGCCCACCGTCGACCGCTCGCGCATGTTTGCGATCGATGGCGGCCGCCATCCGGTGGTCGAACAGGCGCTGAAGCGCCAGGCCGCCAATGCCTTTGTCGCCAATGGTTGCGATCTCTCGCCGCCGGAAGGCGAGGAGGGCGGGGCGATCTGGCTGCTCACCGGTCCGAACATGGGCGGTAAGTCGACCTTCTTGCGCCAGAATGCACTGATTGCGATCATGGCGCAGATGGGCACCTTCGTGCCGGCGACGAGCGCCCATATCGGCATCGTCGATCGGCTCTTTTCCCGCGTCGGCGCCTCGGACGACCTGGCGCGCGGCCGCTCGACCTTCATGGTCGAGATGGTCGAGACCGCGGCGATCCTCAACCAGGCAACCGACCGTTCGCTGGTGATCCTCGACGAGATTGGCCGCGGCACCGCCACCTTCGACGGTCTGTCGATCGCCTGGGCGGCCGTCGAGCATCTGCACGAGGCCAATCGCTGCCGCGGCCTGTTTGCCACCCACTTCCATGAGCTGACCGTGCTTTCGGAAAAGCTCGCGCGCCTCTCGAACGCAACGATGCGCGTCAAGGAATGGCATGGCGACGTGATCTTCCTGCACGAAGTCGGCCCCGGTGCTGCCGACCGGTCCTATGGCATCCAGGTCGCCCGTCTGGCTGGTCTTCCCGCTTCGGTGGTCGCCCGGGCCAAGGATGTGCTCGCCAAGCTCGAGGACGCCGACCGCAAGAACCCGGCAAGCCAGCTGATCGACGATCTGCCGCTGTTCCAGGTGGCGATCCGCCGTGAAGAGGCAAAGCCCGCCGGCAACTCCAGGGTTGACGAGGCGCTGAAGGCGCTCAACCCCGACGACATGACGCCGCGCGAGGCGCTCGACGCGCTCTACGCCTTGAAAAAGGAACTGAACGCCCGGTAGCGGCTTTCGGTTTTTGCTGTGCATGTGTCGGTGAAAAAGGCTATACAGCGCCGCGCGCCTTCCTCAGGGCGCGGCGATGAGCCGGTAGTAACTTGAAATGCTGCACGGTCCCGGTTCGGCCTTGATCGGATGGGAGCATGCAGGAGCGCTCTTCATTGAGCGGACCACGCAACCAGTCGGACAGGACGCCCCTCGGCACTTCATGGGCAGACACGAAACCTTCTATCCCGAAATCCTCGACGTCGCAGCGCTCCGGGCGAAATGCGACTTCATCGCCTCGGCCCATGCCGAGCAGCGTGAGCCGATGCGCCAGGCGCTGCTTGCCGCGTTCAAGCAGGCGAACATCGCCGGTCGCGCCAAGGCGCGCGAGCTGTTTTACGCCGACGGCGCCGGCATTCTCTGCGCCGAGCGTATTTCCTGGCTGCAGGATCAGCTGATCACCGTGCTGCATGATTTCGTGCTGAACGAGATCTTCGATGCGGCCAATGCGCTGCCGGCGTCCCGCATCGCCATCACGGCGGTCGGTGGTTACGGTCGCGGCACACTGGCGCCGGGTTCCGACATCGACCTTCTGTTCCTGTTGCCGGTCAAGAAGGCCGTCTGGGCCGAGCCGGCGATCGAGTTCATGCTCTACATCCTGTGGGACCTCGGCTTCAAGGTCGGCCATGCCACCCGTACCATCGACGAGTGCATTCGCCTGTCGCGCGCCGACATGACGATCCGCACCGCCATCCTCGAGACCCGCTACATCTACGGCTCGCAGACGCTCTGCGCCGAACTGGAGACGCGCTTCGACCACGAAATCGTCCGCAACACCGGCCCGGATTTCATCGCCGCCAAGCTTGCCGAGCGCGACGAGCGCCACCGCAAGGCCGGCGACACGCGTTATCTCGTCGAGCCCAACGTCAAGGAAGGCAAGGGCGGTCTTCGCGACCTGCACACGCTGTTCTGGATCGCCAAGTACTTCTACAGGCTCAAGGACACGGCCGACCTGGTCAAGCTTGGCGTCCTGTCGCGCAGGGAATACAAGCTCTTCCAGAAGGCCGAGGATTTCCTTTGGGCCGTGCGCTGCCACATGCATTTCTTGACCGGCAAGGCTGAGGAACGGCTCTCCTTCGACATCCAGCGCGAGATCGCCGAGGCGCTCGGCTACCACGACCACCCCGGCCTCTCCGCCGTCGAACGCTTCATGAAGCATTTCTTCCTGGTAGCGAAAGACGTCGGCGACCTCACCCGCATTTTCTGCGCCGCGCTTGAGGACCAGCAGGCGAAGGATGCGCCGGGCATTTCCGGCCTGATCGGCCGCTTCACCCACCGCAGCCGCAAGATCGCCGGCACGCTGGATTTCGTCGACGACGGCGGCCGCATCGCGCTTGCGAGCCCCGACGTCTTCAAGCGCGACCCGGTCAACCTGATCCGCTTCTTCCACATCGCCGACATCAACGGCCTCGAATTCCATCCGGCGGCACTGCGCCAGCTGACGCGGTCGCTGAGCCTCATCACGCCGGCTCTTCGCGAGAACGAGGAGGCGAACCGTCTCTTCCTGTCGATCCTGACCTCGCGCCGCAAGCCGGAACTGATCCTCAGGCGCATGAATGAGGCGGGCGTGCTTGGCCGCTTCATCCCGGATTTCGGCAAGATCGTCTCGATGATGCAGTTCAACATGTATCATCACTACACCGTTGACGAGCACCTCTTGCGCACCGTCGACGTGCTCTCGCGCATCGAGGGCGGCATCGAGGAAGAGGCGCATCCGCTGGTCGCCAAGCTGATGCCGGGGATCGAGGAGCGCGAGGCGCTCTATGTCGCCGTGCTCTTGCACGATATCGCCAAGGGCCGACCGGAGGACCACTCGATCGCCGGCGCCAAGGTGGCGCGCAAGCTCTGCCCGCGCTTCGGCCTGTCGCCGAAGCAGACGGAGCTCGTCGCCTGGCTGATCGAGGAGCACCTGCTGATGTCGATGGTCGCCCAGACCCGCGACCTCAACGACCGCAAGACGATCGTCGATTTCGCCGAGCGGGTGCAGTCGCTCGACCGGTTGAAGATGCTGCTGGTGCTGACGGTCTGCGATATCCGCGCGGTTGGTCCGGGCGTCTGGAACGGCTGGAAGGGTCAGTTGCTGCGCACCCTCTACTACGAGACCGAACTCCTGTTGTCGGGCGGCTTCTCCGAGCTGTCGCGCAAGGAACGCGCCGCCCATGCTGCAACCATGCTGGGCGAGGCACTGACCGACTGGCCGGAAAAGGAACGTGACGCCTACGTGCGCCTCCACTACCAGCCCTATCTGCTGACCGTGGCGCTGGAAGACCAGGTGCGCCATGCCCGCTTCATCCGCGAGGCCGATGCCGCCGGCAAGGCGCTGGCGACGATGGTGCGCACGCACCAGTTCCACGCGATTACCGAAATCACGGTGCTTTCGCCCGACCATCCGCGACTTCTGACCGTGATCGCCGGCGCCTGTGCGGCCGCCGGCGCCAACATCGTCGACGCGCAGATCTTCACCACCTCCGACGGTCGCGCGCTGGACACGATCCTGATCAACCGCGAATTCGCGGTCGACGGTGACGAGACGCGCCGGGCCGCCAGCATCGGCAAGCTGATCGAGGACGTGCTCGCAGGCCGCAAGCGCCTGCCCGAAGTGATCGCCAGCCGCACGAAGGTGAAGAAGCGCACCAAGGCCTTCACCGTGACGCCGGAAGTCACGATCAGCAACTCGCTGTCCAACAAGTTCACGGTCATCGAGGTCGAGGGTCTCGACCGTCCGGGCCTGTTGTCCGAGATCACCGCGGTGCTGTCCGACCTCTCGCTCGACATCGCTTCAGCCCACATCACCACCTTCGGCGAAAAGGTCATCGATACCTTTTACGTCACTGATCTCGTCGGCCAGAAGGTGACGAGTGAAAACCGGCAGATGAACACCGTCGCCCGCCTGAAGGCCGTCATGGCCGGCGAGAGCGACGAGGCTCGCGATCGCATGCCTTCCGGCATCATAGCGCCGGCAACAGGCGCATCCTCTGCTCAAAAAACCACAAAAGCCGAAACATGAGTCTGGTCAAGAAATTTGCAACCGTCGGCGGCGCCACGCTCGGGAGCCGCCTGTTCGGCTTCATCCGTGAAACCTTCATGGCGGCAGCGCTCGGCACAGGTCCGGTCGCCGATGCTTTCAATACCGCCTTTCGCCTGCCCAACACCTTCCGCCGGCTGTTCGCAGAAGGGGCGTTCAACTCTGCCTTCGTGCCGCTGTTCGCCAAGGAGATCGAGGCGAACGGCATGGAGGGCGCTCGGCGTTTTTCCGAGGAAGTCTTCGGCGTCCTCTTCACCGTGCTTCTGTTCCTGACGATCGCAATGGAACTGACGATGCCCTTCATCGTCAGCAACCTGATCGCGCCCGGTTTTGCCGACGATCCGGAAAAGCTCGGCAATACCATCGTCTTTGCAGGCATCATGTTCCCCTATCTCGCCTGCATGTCGCTGGCAGCGATGATGGGCGGCATGCTGAACTCGCTGCACCGCTTCTTCGCGGCAGCGATTGCGCCTGTCTTCCTCAACGTCATCCTGATCGGCGTGCTGGCCTATGCCTGGTATGCGGGCCAGGATCCGGTCGCGGTTGGCTACGCGCTTTCCTGGGGTGTCATGGCGGCCGGCCTGGTGCAGCTGGCGATCGTCTGGATTGCCGTGCGCGACGCCGGCATCAAGATCGGCCTGCGCCGCCCGAGGCTGACGGCGAGCGTCAAGCGCCTGCTGGTGCTCGCCCTGCCGGCAGCGATCACCGGCGGCATCACCCAGATCAACCTCTTGATCAACACCAACATCGCCTCGGGCAGCGAAGGCGCGGTTTCGTCGCTGGTCTATGCTGACCGTATCTACCAGCTTCCGCTCGGCGTTGTCGGCATCGCGGTGGCGACCGTGCTTTTGCCGGAACTGGCCCGCGCACTTCGCTCCGGCAATCTCAACGAGGCGTCGAACCTGCAGAACCGCTCGGTCGAGTTCACGCTGTTCCTGACGCTGCCGGCGGCGGCAGCGCTACTCGTGATGTCCGAGCCGATCGTTCGCCTCTTATTCGAGCGCGGCAAGTTCTCGCCGGACTCGACCGTCATCGTCGGCCATATCCTGGCGATCTATGGCCTCGGTCTGCCGGCCTTCGTGCTGATCAAGGCCTTCATTCCAGGCTTTTTCGCGCGCGAGGATACCCGCACGCCGATGATCTTTGCGGCGATTTCCGTCGTCGTGAACGTGTCCCTGGCGCTCACGCTGTTTCCAAGGCTCGGGGCAAGCGGCATTGCAACGGCCGAAATCGTCGCCGGCTGGGTGAACGCCGTGCTCTTGTTTGCGACGCTTGTCTGGCGCGGCCATTGGGGCCGGGATATCCCGTTGCTTACCCGCATCCCGCGGCTCGTCATCGCGGCAGCCGGCATGGCTGTCGCACTCTATTTTGCCATCGGCTGGTTCGCCTTCGAGCTTTCGTCCGCAGCGTCGCTCGTCACCCGGGCAACGACCGTGTTCGGTCTGGTCGCCGCGGCCATGGTGATCTATTTCGCGCTCGCCTTCGGCCTCGGCGGCGCCAGCCTCGGCATGATCCGCCGCAGCGTCAAGCGCAAGGCAAAAGCGCCGGCGGAGCCTGCAGCAACCCCGGAGGCAAACGACTGATGCGCCAGACGATCGCCCGCATTGCACTGGTCGTGCCGGATTACGACGCCGGCATCACCTTTTACTGTGGCAAGCTCGGCTTCGACCTCCTGGAAGACACCATTCTCGACGAAAGCAAGCGCTGGGTCGTTGTCCGTCCGAAGGGCGCGGTCGAGACCGCGCTTCTTCTGGCCAAGGCTGACGGCGAGCGCCAGCAGGCGGCGATCGGCAACCAGACCGGCGGCCGTGTCGGTTTCTTCCTCTTCACCGACGATTTTGCCCGCGATCATGCGGCGATGCTGGCTGAAGGCGTTGTCTTCCTGGAGGAGCCGCGCCACGAACCCTACGGTACGGTCGCCGTCTTCAGCGACCCGTTCGGCAATCACTGGGATCTGTTGCAACCGGCGGGATGAGCGGGTCGTAGCCGGCCTCTTGATTGCCCTTCGTCCGCCGTGCATAAGCGCATCCGTTAGCTACATGGGCCAGCCGGCCCTGGGGCCCTCCACCAGCCTATTGAGGACGACATGAACGAATTCAAGCCGCTCGTATTTTCCGGCGTCCAGCCGACGGGCAACCTCCACCTTGGCAATTATCTCGGCGCGATCCGCAAGTTCGTGGCGCTGCAGGAAAACAACGACTGCATCTACTGCGTCGTCGACCTGCACTCGATCACCGCGCAGCTCGTGCACGAGGACCTGAAGGGGCAGATCCGTTCGATCGCCGCCGCCTTCATCGCTTCGGGCATCGATCCGAAGAAACATATCGTCTTCAACCAGTCGGCCGTGCCGCAGCATGCGGAACTCGCCTGGATCTTCAACTGCGTCGCCCGCATCGGCTGGATGAATCGCATGACGCAGTTCAAGGACAAGGCCGGCAAGGACCGCGAGAACGCATCGCTCGGCCTGCTTGCCTATCCGAGCCTGATGGCGGCCGACATCCTCGTCTATCGCGCCACCCATGTGCCTGTCGGTGACGACCAGAAGCAGCACCTCGAACTGACGCGTGACATTGCCCAGAAGTTCAACATCGACTTCATGGAGCATATCCGCCGCGGCGGCTACGGCGTCGACATCGTCGTCGGGGAAGAACCGATTCACGCCTATTTCCCACCGGTCGAGCCGCTGATCGGTGGCGCCACGACGCGCGTCATGTCGCTGCGCGACGGTACCAAGAAGATGTCGAAGTCCGATCCGTCCGACCTCTCGCGCATCAACCTGATGGACGACGCCGAGACGATCTCGAAGAAGATCCGCAAGGCCAAGACCGATCCGGACGCATTGCCGAGCGAGCTCGACGGCCTCAAGGGTCGTCCGGAGGCCGACAACCTCGTCGGGATCTATGCCGCGCTCTCGGACAAGACCAAGGAAGAGGTGCTTGCCGAGTTTGGCGGGCAGCAGTTCTCGGTGTTCAAGCCGGCGCTCGTTGACCTCGCCGTCAGCGTTCTTTCGCCGATCACCGGCGAGATGCGTCGCCTGATGGGCGATACCGCCCATATCGACGCCATCCTGCGCGATGGTGGCGAGCGGGCGCGGGCGCGGGCGGAAAAGACGATGAGCGAGGTTCGCGAGATCATCGGCTTTCTGCAATAAATCGATCCTCGTGGATCGGAGCGGGACGCGGGCGGAAAACCGCAGGCACTTTTCCTCGTCCCGCTCCAAAGGCGAAAATGAGACCTTGCAGCCGCTCGCGCGGGATGTAATGTTCACCCTATGGTCTCGACCCGACTCTCTCGACTTGAAGGTCACCGCCGCAAATTCATGGCGGTGATTGACGATACCCCGGAATGCGGCCGCGCTGTCCATTATGCGGGCATGCGCGCCAAGAACTCCAATGGCGGTCTCGTCCTGCTCTATGTGATCGCCGACGGCGACTTCCAGCAATGGCTGGGGGTTGAGGAAATCATGCGTGCAGAGGCGCGCGAGGAGGCCGAGGCGACGCTGGCCAAGGTGGCCCAGTCCGTGCGCGAGCGGATCGGCATCGAGCCGGAGATCGTCATCCGCGAGGGGACGGCGACCGAGCAGATCCATGCGGCCATCGAAGAGGATCGCGACATCGCCATTCTGGTGCTCGCCGCCGGGTCGGCAAAGGAAGGCCCGGGCCCCCTGGTGTCGTCGATCGCGGGCAAGGCTGCGGCCTTTCCCATTCCCGTCACGGTCATCCCGGATGCGTTGACCGATGAGGAGATTGACGCGCTCAGCTGACCTGCGTCGCTATGCGCTCTTGCGGCCCAAGTCTTGGGCCCCTATATTCTTTTGAATTATTCTAAAGAGCTGGGCGAATGCCGCTTCCGGCGAAACGGAGACAGACATGTTCATTCAGACCGAAGCCACGCCGAACCCGGCCACGCTGAAGTTTCTGCCGGGCAAGGTTGTTCTGGAAAACGGCACTGCTGAATTCCGCGACGAGGAGGAAGCCCGTGCCGGTTCTCCGCTTGCCGCACGGCTGTTTTCGATCCCGGGCGTCACTGGTGTCTATTTCGGCTACGATTTCATCACCGTCAGCAAGGAAAACCAGGAATGGCAGCACCTGAAGCCGGCGATCCTCGGTTCGATCATGGAGCATTTCATGTCGGGCCAGCCGATCATGGCCGGCAGCGGCCGTGCCGAGCAGGATGACGCCGAGGACGAGTTTTTCGATGAGGGTGACGAGACGATCGTCGCCACCATCAAGGAATTGCTCGAAACGCGTGTCCGCCCGGCGGTTGCCCAGGACGGCGGCGACATCACCTTCCGCGGTTTCAAGGATGGCACCGTGTTCCTGAACATGAAGGGCGCCTGCTCCGGTTGCCCGTCGTCGACGGCGACGCTGAAGCATGGCGTGCAGAACCTGCTTCGCCACTTCGTCCCGGAAGTGGAAGCCGTCGAGGCCGTCTGACCGGGCGATGGTCGCCGGCGGGACCCATGGCCCCGTTGACGACGTTCGACGGATATCGGTGAGTTTGACCGCAAGGCGCTGTTGGCCTTGCGGCTTGTGGCGTCTCATAAGATCACAGCGTTGAAATGATTGTACTTGCGCTCGACACGTCCGGTACCGGCTGCTCCGCCGCCGTCTATGACAGCGAAGCGGCGGTCGTGCTTGGCCGTTCCGGCGCTGATCTTGGCAAGGGCCACGCCGAGCGGCTGATGGAATTCGTCGACGAGGCGCTGGCAGCTGCCGGCCGCACGCTCGGCGATATCGATCGTATCGCCGTCACCGTCGGTCCGGGATCCTTCACCGGAATCCGGGTTGGCGTTGCTGCCGCCCGCGGCCTGGCACTTGCCCTCGGCAAGCCCGCAGTCGGCGTTTCCACGCTTTTGGTTCTGGCGGAGGGCCTGCGGGCAGCAGCCCCCGGCAAGCCCGTGCTCGTTGCCATCGACGCCAAGCGCGAAGAGATCTACCTCCAGGCTTTCGACGGTTCCGGCGTCGCGCTCGGCGAGCCGGACGCGCTATCGGTCGAGGCGGCGCGCGAGCGGTTCTCCGGTTTTGAAGGCATAGTCGGCGGTTCGGGAGCGCACCTGGTCGCCGCGAACATCGAGCCGAAGCCCCCCGAACTCATTGACGTCGCCATCGTTGCCGAGCTCGGCGCCCTGGCCGATCCAGCCTCGGCCAAGCCGCGGCCGCTATATCTCAGAGGCCCCGACGCCAAGCCGCAGGCGGGCTTCGCGATTGCCCGAGCATAGACCGAGATGAGCTTCACCGACTACTTCGCCCGCCGCACCGAATTCGACATCTTCCCGTTGGAGGAAGCCGATCTCATCGCGGCGGCGGCGCTGCATCGCCAGCGGTTTGCGTCGCCTTGGAGCGATGGTGAGATCCATGCGCTTCTGGTTCAGGAAACCGTCTTCGGTTTCGTTGCCCGCCAGACCAATGGCTCCTACCGCCCGGCCTTCGGCGGCTTCGTGCTGTCGCGCGCTGTGGCCGGCGAGGCGGAAATCCTGACGATCGGTGTCGATCCGCGCTACGCGCGCTCCGGTCTCGGCTGGCGGCTGATGCAGGCGGCGATGCGCGAGGCTCTGGTCAAGGGCTCCGAAGCCCTCTTCCTGGAAGTGGACGAGACCAACCAGCCGGCGATCGGGCTTTATCGTAAGCTCGGCTTCAACAAGGTCGGCGAACGCCGCGCCTACTATCAGGACAAGGCCGGCCAGCGGACGGCTGCGCTTGTCATGCGGCTCGATCTTCGCTAGTCCCAAGCCGGGCAGGTCGCGCGCGGGAACTCTATTCCAGATATGATCAACTGGCTACGGATTGCGATTTTCGCAGCGCTTCTCGCGCTGATCTCGCTCGTCTTGATGCCGATCCAGGTCATCTGCCTCTGGCTTGATCTGAAACTGCGCCGCCGGTTGCCGCGCTATTGGCACAGGCTCGCCTGCTATCTTCTTGGCATCAAGGTGCGCACGCACGGCGAAGTGGATCACCGGCGACCGCTGCTGATCTGTGCCAACCATGCCTCCTGGAAGGACATCCTTGTCCTTTCGACAGTGGCGGACGTCGTCTTCGTCGCCAAGTCGGAGGTCAAGGGCTGGCCGGTGTTCGGCTTGCTTTCCCGGCTGCAGGCATCGATCTTCGTCGAACGCGAGCAGAAACGCTCGACCGGCAAGCAGGTCAACGAAATGGGCCGGCGCATGGCGTCGGGCGAGATCGTCGTGCTCTTTCCCGAGGGAACCACATCGGACGGTAACCGGCTCTTGGAGATCAAGACCTCGCTCTTCGGTGCTGCCGCTTCCGCCGTGCCGCATTCACCAACTGGGCTTGTCCATGTCCAGCCGGTGGCGATCTCCTATACCGGTATCCACGGCATGCCGATGGGCCGCTACAACCGGCCGATCGCCGCCTGGCCTGGCGACACTGAACTGGTGCCGCATCTGCTTGGCATTTTGCGGGAAGGTGCCATCGAGGTCGATGTCGATTTCGGCGAGGCCATCGACTACGACCGGCACACCAATCGCAAGGAAGTAAGCCGCAAGGTCGAGCTGAGCATCCGCAGCATGCTGTCGGACCGCCTGCGTGGTCGCGCCTGACGCCGCTCAAGGCAAGAGGCGGCATGCCGAAAATGCTTCAATTCCGGGCGACTTTGCACTAAAGAACCCGGCATGACCCAGGAAACTGCCCTTCTGTCGACAACGCCCGCCATGGGCGACGAGCGCGTGCCGGCCCGCAAGGTCTTCGTCAAGACCTACGGCTGCCAGATGAACGTCTATGATTCCGACCGCATGTCGGATGCCTTGTCGCGTGACGGCTACGTCTCGACCGATGTGCTGGAAGATGCCGATTTCGTGCTCCTCAACACCTGTCATATTCGCGAGAAGGCGGCAGAGAAGGTCTATTCCGAGCTCGGCCGCCTGCGCGATCTGAAGAAGGAAAAGGCCAAGCAGGGCCGCGAGATGATGATCGGCGTCGCCGGTTGCGTCGCGCAGGCCGAGGGCAACGAGATCCTCAGGCGTGCGCCCGCGGTCGATCTGGTGATCGGCCCGACGACCTATCATCGCCTGCCGGAAGCCTTGAAGCGGGCCCGCAGCGGCGAGCGCGTCGTCCAGACCGACTATGCCGTCGAGGACAAGTTCGAGCACCTGCCGGCGCCCGACAAGGCAAAGACTCGCCAGCGCGGCGTCACCGCCTTCCTGACGGTACAGGAAGGCTGCGACAAGTTCTGCACCTTCTGCGTCGTGCCCTATACCCGCGGGTCGGAAGTCTCGCGTCCGGTCGCCCAGATCGTTTCGGAAGCCGAAAAGCTCGTCGAGGGTGGTGTGCGTGAAATCACCCTGCTTGGCCAGAACGTCAACGCCTGGCATGGCGTCGGCCCCGATGGCCGGGAGTGGGGGCTTGGCGACCTGCTGACGCGCCTCGGCGAAATCGAGGGCCTCGCTCGGCTGCGCTATACGACCAGCCACCCGCGCGACATGGACGACAGCCTGGTTGAAGCGCATCGCTCGATGGCAAAGCTGATGCCCTACCTGCACCTTCCGGTACAGTCCGGCTCCGACCGCATCCTGAAGGCGATGAACCGTCGGCACACGGCCGCCGAATACCTGGCGCTGATCGAGCGTATCCGTGCGGTCCAGCCGGACCTCGCATTGTCGGGAGATTTCATCGTCGGCTTCCCCGGCGAGACCGACGAGGACTTCGAAGACACCATGCGCCTTGTCGAGGCCGTGGGTTATGCACAGGCATTTTCGTTCAAATATTCGACGCGCCCGGGAACGCCCGGCGCCGAGCTCGGCGACCAGGTCCCGGAGGACGTAAAGGCCAAGCGCTTGGAAAAACTGCAGGCTTTGCTGTTTTCGCAGCAGCGTGCCTTTGCCCAATCCTGCGTCGGCCGTGAAATCGACCTGCTTTTGGAGAAGCCGGGACGCATGCCGGGCCAGCTCGTGGGGCGTTCGCCTTGGCTGCAGCCGGTGAATGTTGATGCAAAAGCATCGCAAATCGGTGACATTATCAGGGTGCGAATCATCAAGGCCGGGCCGAACAGCCTGTTTGCGGAGATGATCGGGTAAGGACCGAAAGCAAGGAGCCTGAACCGCTTGAACGGACACGAATTGATCTCTTCATCCACGCGCCAGTCGAAAACCACTGCGACAGACGCCAATCACTTCGTGCTGACATTCGAGAACAATCGGTTCGCCAGCGAGCTCTTCGGGCAGTTCGATCAGAACCTGAAGCTTCTTGAGGAACGCCTGCGCATCGACGCCAGGCCGCGCGGCAATTCCGTCGCGATTTCCGGTGATGTCGTTGCCACCAATCAGGCACGACGCGCTCTCGACTATCTCTATGGACGGTTGCAGAGTGGCGCATCGATCGATGCTTCGGATGTGGAGGGCGCCATCCGCATGGCGGTCGCGGCCGACGATCAGCTACAATTGCCGACCATGGAGCGTAAAGCCAAATTGACGATGGCGCAGATTTCGACCCGCAAGAAGACGATTGCGGCACGCACTCCGACGCAGGATGCCTATATCCGCGCGCTCGAGCGTTCCGAGCTGGTCTTCGGCGTGGGGCCCGCCGGCACCGGCAAGACTTATCTGGCCGTTGCCCATGCCGCCCAACTGCTGGAGCGCGGCGCGGTCGACCGCATCGTGCTGTCGCGTCCCGCCGTTGAAGCGGGCGAGCGCCTGGGCTTCCTGCCCGGCGACATGAAGGAGAAGGTCGACCCCTATCTGCGGCCGCTCTATGACGCGCTCTATGACATGATGCCCGGCGACAAGGTCGAGCGTGCGATCACCGCCGGCGTCATCGAAATCGCGCCGCTCGCCTTCATGCGCGGCCGTACCCTTGCCAATGCGGCCGTCATCCTCGACGAGGCGCAGAACACCACATCGATGCAGATGAAGATGTTCCTGACCCGCCTCGGCGAAAACGGCCGCATGATCGTGACGGGCGATCCGAGCCAGGTGGACCTGCCGCGTGGCGTCAAGTCGGGCCTGGTGGAAGCGCTGCAGATCCTCAGAGGGGTCGAGGGCGTCTCCGTGGTGCGCTTCAAGGATGCCGACGTCGTCCGCCATCCGATGGTCGCGCGCATCGTCCGGGCCTACGAGTCCCATACGGCCGTCCATGACGAAAGCGAGCAGAGCGACCGCTGATCGGCGGTCGTTGCGATCATGACGGCATTGGATATCCAGATCAGCGTCGAGGAAGGCAACTGGCCGGACGAAGAGGCGCTGTTTGCCTTTTCGTCACCCGTTCTCGAAGCGGCAGTGGCGTTTCTTTCCAAGGAGGAAGGGCAGCCGCTGCCGACGATGCCTCCTGAACTCTCGCTCGTCTTTACCGACGACGCCTCGATCCGGGCGATCAACGCCGAGTGGCGCAACCAGGACAAGCCGACCAATGTGCTGTCCTTTCCGGCCTTCCCGGTAACGCCGGGTGCGATGCCCGGGCCGATGCTTGGCGACATCATCGTCGCCCGGGAAACGCTCGAGCGCGAAGCGGTGGAACTCGACAAGAGTTTCGATGCCCACCTGACGCATCTCTTGGTGCATGGATTCCTGCATCTTTTCGGTTATGATCATATGGAAGATGACGAAGCCGAAAGAATGGAAGGCCTCGAGACTCGCATTTTGGCGCGTCTTGGCCTATCTGACCCCTACGGGGACCGTACCCCGGATTAACAGTTTGGACCGATGAGCGATTATAAGACACAGCCCGTCGCGCTGGCGACCGAGGAGGCCGAAGCCTCCGGAGAGGCGGAGGCGGGCAGTAGTAGCACCGCTACTCGACACGAGGGCAACAGATCCACTTCATCCTTTTGGAGCCGGGCCGCGCGCCTGCTGCGTGGCGCAAATCCATCGAGCCTGCGCGAGGATCTCGCCGACGCGCTTCAGACCGATGCCGATAGCAATACGGCCTTTTCGCCCGAAGAGCGGGCGATGCTCAACAACATCCTGCGCTTCCGTGAGGTTCGTGTCGAAGACGTCATGGTGCCGCGCGCCGATATCGAGGCGGTCGACCAGAGCATCACCATCGGCGAGCTGATGGTGATCTTCGAGGAGTCCGGCCGCTCGCGCATGCCTGTCTACAGCGATGGGCTCGACGACCCGCGCGGCATGGTGCATATCCGCGACCTGCTCTCCTATGTTACCAAGCAGGCGCGCAACCGCCGCCGCGGCGGCAAGGTGCAGGTGGCAACCACCACTGCGCCGGCGGAGAAGACGCCGCGCTCGCCAAAGGCGAGCTTCGATCTCTCTCGCGTCGATCTCGGCAAGTCGCTGGAAGAGGCGGGCATTATCCGCCAGCTCCTGTTTGTGCCGCCGTCGATGCTGGCTTCGGACCTGATGCAGCGCATGCAGGCCGCCCGCATCCAGATGGCCCTCGTCATCGACGAATACGGCGGCACGGATGGCCTCGTTTCGCTCGAGGACATCGTCGAGATGGTGGTCGGCGACATCGAGGACGAGCACGACGACGAGGAAGTGATGTTCGCAAGCACTTCCGACGACATCTTTGTTGCCGATGCGCGTGTCGAGCTCGAGGAGATCGCCGAGGCGATCGGGCCGGACTTTGATGTGCGCGAGCAACTCGAGGACGTCGATACGCTCGGCGGTCTGATCTTCGCCTCGCTTGGCCGCATCCCGGTGCGCGGCGAAGTGGTGCAGGCCTTGCCCGGCTTCGAATTCCAGATCCTCGATGCCGACCCACGCCGCGTCAAACGCGTTCGCATCATGCGCAAACGGCCACCGGCACGCCGGCGCGTGCTGCGCCCGGACGGCGAGGTTGCGAGCGACGTAGTGCTTTCTGGCCGTGCCAACGGCGCTCCGCCGCCTGAGTCGGTCACGGACGAACCATAATCCTTCCCATGGTCCCGCCTCTTTGAGCGCGGGGCTTTGCCGGCAGTCAATCGTCCCTATTGAACCGCCATCGAGACGGGCCGGCAGTCCGATCAAGATCGCGCATGGCAGCCGCGTGCGCGGTCCTGCCCGCCAAAGCCCTCATGAAGGGGACAAGCAGTCCGTTTTTTGGAACACTGACGCCGATTGATTCGGTTGTTTTTCCGCGTGCGCGCCGTTGCGAACGGCCCGCGCCGACTGGAGGCTGCATGGTAAAAATGGCTGGCAGGGTGATGCTCTTGTCCGGATTGCCCAGGGCGTTGGTGGCGTTCATCGCCGGGCTGGTGGCGGTCCTGGCGCAGCCGCCCTTCGGCATCTTTGCCTTTGCCTTCATCTCTTTCCCGGTTCTGGTCTGGCTCATCGATGGTGCCACGGGAAATCCCGAGGGCGGCATCGTGCGGCGGCTCTGGCCGGCTGCTGCCGTCGGCTGGTGGTTCGGCTTCGGCTATTTTCTCGGCGGCCTCTGGTGGCTCGGCAATGCGCTGCTGGTCGAGGCAGACGAATTCGCCTGGGCCTTACCGCTCGCCGTCGTCGGCCTCCCGGCCTTTCTGGCGCTCTTTTACGCGTTGGCAACGGTGATCGCCCGCATCTTCTGGTCAGATGGGGTCGGGCGGATCGCAGCACTTGCCCTTGCCTTCGGCCTTTGCGAATGGCTGCGCAGCTTCCTGTTTACCGGCTTTCCCTGGAATGCCGTCGGCTACGCGATGATGCCGATGCCGCTGATGATGCAGTCGGCAAGCGTCGTCAATCTCGCCACCATCAACATGCTGGCGGTGTTTGTCTTTGCGGCTCCGGCACTCATCGCGACGGGCAGGGGCAGCCGGATCGGCATGACGATTGCTCTGATGCTTTTCACCGCCCATGTCGGCTACGGCTTTTATCGGCTTGCACAACCGGCGCCGGCTGCCCCCGAGCCGCCGATAGCCTTGCGCCTTGTCCAGCCGGTGATCGACCAGGCAAAGAAGCTCGACGACAATGAACGGGCGGCGGTCTTCGAGGAACACCTTACGCTGACCGGCGCTGCTCCCGAAAACGGCGGCAAACGGCCCGACATCGTCGTCTGGCCCGAAACCTCGATCCCCTTCATCCTCACCGACAACCCGGATGCGCTGGCCCGCATCGCCGAGGTGCTCGACGACGACCAGGTGCTGATTGCCGGCGCCGTGCGGGCGGAGGATGCGGGTGCCGGCCTTCCACCGCGCTACTACAACTCGATTTATGTCATCGACGGTCGTGGCCAGATCATCGGGGCGGCCGACAAGGTGCATCTCGTGCCCTTCGGCGAGTATCTGCCGTTCGAGGATCTTCTGTCGTCCTGGGGCCTGAGCTCGGTCGCCGCCTCGATGCCCGGTGGGTTCTCTGCAGCGAAAAAACGCAGCTTGCTGACGCTGTCCGGCGGCAAGACGCTTTATCCGCTGGTCTGTTACGAGGCGATCTTCCCGGATGAAATCGATGGAGATGCGCGCCGGGCCGATGCGCTTCTCAATGTCACCAACGATGCCTGGTTCGGTGACACGCCCGGTCCGCGCCAGCATTTCCACCAGGCGCAACTGCGCGCCGTCGAGACCGGAACTCCACTTATCCGCGCGGCCAACAGCGGTATATCAGCAATTGTTGATGCACGTGGGGTTTTAATGGTAGGATTGTCCTACAATTATAGGGGAGTGGTCGACACACTTCTGCCGGGAAAGATGCCTACGCCCTTGGACGACGCCATGCGCAGTCGGGTCTTTTGGTTGTGCGCACTCTTCCTCCTTCTGGTTGCAGTGTTTTCGCGTGTTGGTTTTAATATTAGGAAGAATTGACCTAAAACCCCTAAAATTGCATAGTGATCCGCACCATCGTCCTTGTTGTGGCGGCTTTGTCCAATCATCGTGGGTTCGTCCCGGTGAGTGGTGCCGCCATGTTGGGCGATGGATCAACGAAACAGCGTGTTTGGGAACGCAGATATGATCGAAAACAAAAAGAAGCCGAACCCGATCGACATCCATGTCGGCAGCCGGATTCGTCTTCGCCGCACGATGCTTGGCATGAGCCAGGAGAAGCTCGGCGAAAGTCTGGGGATCACATTTCAGCAGATTCAAAAGTACGAGAAGGGCACGAACCGCGTCGGCGCCAGCCGGTTGCAGAACATTTCGGGCATCCTGAACGTTCCGGTTTCCTTCTTCTTCGAGGACGCGCCGGGTGAGAGCGCCGGTCAGCCGGGCATGGCAGAAGCCTCCAGCTCCAACTACGTCGTCGATTTCCTCTCGTCTTCCGAAGGACTGCAACTCAACCGCGCTTTCGTCAAAATCACCGATCCGAAAGTTCGCCGCCGGCTCGTCGATCTGGTCAAGGCACTCGCTGCGGAAGCAGAAAGCGAATAGTTCCAGCGTTCCCGTCGGGACTTGAAAACAAAGCGGCCTCAGTGCCGCTTTTTTCATGCCCGGTTTCCTTCGGAACGCTCGATGCGATCGATTGCGATATCGATATAAAGATATATTTATGTCGTTGTGCGCTTGTTTTTCGGTCGCAAAACCACTAACACCATGCCAGCGCTTTTTCTTCATTGAGGGGACTTCCCGCATGCGTGCAAACTACCTGTTCACGAGTGAATCCGTAGCCGAAGGTCATCCGGACAAGGTGTGTGACCGTATCTCCGACGAGATCGTCGACCTGGTCTACCGCGAAGCTGCCAAGACCGGCGTCGATCCCTGGGGCGTCCGCATCGCCTGCGAAACGCTGGCAACGACCAACCGCGTGGTCATCGCCGGCGAAGTGCGTCTGCCGCCGAGCCTTCTGAAGAAGGACAAGGACGGCAACGACGTCATCAACCCTTCGAAGTTCAAGTCGGCCGCCCGCAAGGCGATCCGCGAGATCGGATACGAACAGGACGGTTTCCACTGGAAGACGGCCAAGATCGACGTTCTCCTGCACTTCCAGTCCGCCCACATTGCCCAGGGCGTCGACAGCGCTGCCGACAAGCAGGGTGAAGAGGGTGCCGGCGACCAGGGCATCATGTTCGGTTACGCCTGCCGCGAGACCGCCGAGCTCATGCCGGCGCCGATCTACTACTCGCACCGCATCCTCAACCTCCTCGCCGCCGCCCGCAAGAAGGGCGAAGGCGAAGTTGCCAAGCTCGGCCCGGACGCCAAGAGCCAGGTTACCGTACGCTACGTCGACGGCAAGCCGTCCGAGGTTACCTCGATCGTGTTGTCGACCCAGCATCTCGATGACAGCTGGGATTCGGCCAAGGTCCGCTCGGTCGTCGAGCCCTATATCCGCGAAGCCCTCGACGACCTGAAGATCGCCGACGATTGCACCTGGTACATCAACCCGACCGGCAAGTTCGTCATCGGTGGTCCGGATGGTGACGCCGGCCTCACCGGCCGCAAGATCATCGTCGACACCTACGGCGGTGCAGCACCCCATGGCGGCGGCGCCTTCTCGGGCAAGGACACGACCAAGGTTGACCGTTCGGCCGCCTATGCCGCACGCTACCTGGCAAAGAACGTCGTTGCCGCCGGTCTTTCCGACCGTTGCACAATCCAGCTGTCCTACGCCATCGGCGTTGCCCAGCCGCTGTCGATCTATGTCGACCTGCATGGCACCGGCAAGGTTTCGGAAGACCAGGTCGAACGCGCCATCCGCAAGACGATGGACCTGTCGCCGACCGGTATTCGCCGTCACCTCGACCTCAACAAGCCGATCTACGCCAAGACCTCCGCTTACGGCCACTTTGGCCGCAAGGCAGGCCGCGACGGCTCCTTCTCCTGGGAGAAGGTCGATCTGGTAAAGCCGCTGAAGGCTGCGATCGAAGAAGACGCCGGCGCGATCAACGGCCGCGCAGCCGCCTAAGGCTGCGCGCCACTGCATGTTTCCTTAGTTCCTAATTCGATTTAAGGACAAAAACATGCAGCGCTTCAAAGTGTTACAGCGGTCTTTGCGCGTCTTATGAGACGCGCGGCGCTGTAAGCGGTGCATTGAAGATAACGCAGCCGCCTGCTATCAGGCGCAGCGATAATCAGGGCGGGCGCTCCGGCGAGGAGCGTCCGCTTCGTTCATTTTGATTTCGGATCGCTCGATCGGGATCATCTTGGATCAAGGGAAGAACGAGATATGACCGAACCGCGCCGCGCCAGAGCAACAGAGGCCTTCTTCGGCCGCCGCAAGGGCAAGCCGCTGCGCGAGCGGCAGGCGACGCATCTGGAGACCGTTCTGCCGACGTTGAAGCTCGATCTTTCAGCGAAGGCGCCGGCCGACCTGAAGGCGATGTATCCTGAGGGCGTGGGGCGCATCCGCCTGGAAATCGGTTTTGGCGGCGGCGAGCACCTGATCCATCGTGCGGCCGAGGCGCCGTCGACGGGTTTCATCGGCGTCGAACCCTTCGTCAACTCCATGGCCAAGCTGGTGGGGCACATCGAGGATCGCGGCGTCAGCAACATCCGCCTCTACGATGATGACGCAACCCAGGTTCTCGACTGGCTGCCGGCCGCCTCCGTCGATCAGATCGACCTGCTTTATCCGGACCCGTGGCCGAAGCGCAAACACTGGAAGCGTCGCTTCGTCTCCAAGGTCAATCTCGACCGTTTCGCGCGCGTGCTGAAGCCGGGCGGGCTGTTCTGCTTCGCCTCGGATATCGACACCTATGTCAACTGGACGCTGTTGCATTGCCGCGATCACGCGGCCTTCGAGTGGACGGCCAAGAATGCCGCCGATTGGCTGACGCCCTATGAAGGCTGGCCGAGCACACGCTACGAGGCCAAGGCACGCCGTGAAGGACGCAGTTCCGCCTATCTCATCTTTCGCCGCGTCTAAAGCAATTCCAGGAAAAGTGCGAAGCGGTTTTCCGTCCGGAATTGCGATCCACAAACTCAATTCCAGGAAAAGTGCGAAGCGGTTTTCCGTCCGGAATTGCGTCGGCCAAGACCGCAGCGGCTTCAGTGCGACATCACGCTGCCGCCGCCAGCGGCGGCAGCCTGATCAATGCAGGGTGACCGTCTTCAGGTCGTCTTCTGCTGCCTTGAAGAAGGTGCTCGAACGGTTGTCGGTCAGAAGGATCGGTGTGCCGTCGGCGCCGAACAGTGCCCACAGATCGATGCCCGGACCCATCTCCGGCGCTTCCGGGAAGCAGCGGGACACTTCCTCCGAACGCATCTTCCGGATATAGCCGATTTCGCCTTCGCCCAGATGAGCAAGGTCGTTCTTCGACAGTGACGAGCTGATGGCTTTCAGTCCCATGGTGATACTCCGTGGTCGCCGGCAAGGGGAGAATCCCGCCGGTTATCCTACTCTGGGACTGAAATGTTAATTTTCTTTACCATGCGCACCGGTTCGGGGCGTACGAGATCGACGGACAAAAGGCCGTTGCGCAATTCCGCACCCAGCACCTTCATGCCGTCGGCAAGAACGAAAGTACGCTGGAACTGGCGTGCGGCGATGCCGCGGTGCAAATAATCGCGATCACCGGTTTCGACCTGCCGGCCGCGAATGACGAGCTGGTTTTCTTCCGTGGTGACTTCGAGGTCTTCTTCGGAAAAGCCGGCGACCGCCAGCGTTATCCGCAGCCGCTCCGGTTCATCCGTCGAGGCGTCGCCGCGCACGCGTTCGATATTGTAGGGCGGGTATCCGTCATTGCCCTTGGCAATGCGCTCAAGGGTCTTTTCCATCGTGTCGAAACCCAGCAGAAGCGGGCTCGTAAAAGGCGTAATTCGGCTCATTCATCAAGTCCTTGTGAGATCAAGCGACCGTTGTGCGGACCTGCCACGCAGCATCCATTTTTCAATATGGTAGCTGTGCGCAATGAGTGCAAGCGGCTTGCCTCTGGCGTGCACGCAAATCATAGTCCGCAGCGC
Organism: Ensifer sp. MJa1; assembly: GCF_037026475.1. Lineage (NCBI taxonomy): Bacteria > Pseudomonadati > Pseudomonadota > Alphaproteobacteria > Hyphomicrobiales > Rhizobiaceae > Ensifer > Ensifer sp. MJa1. Next base: position 52,925 of record NZ_JAKUMO010000018.1, read on the forward strand.
AGAATCCGAGAACGGGACGAGAAAAGGTAGCAAACCTTCGCCGTACCTGCTCCAGCGCATTGGAAACGATCACGCCCGGGATGGGGTCGGATCGGTCCAGATCACCGTGATCCAGGGAGGACGAGAGAGTGCCCGCGCCGAGAAAGATAATCATAGACACCGATCCCGGGCAGGACGATGCCGCCGCCATCATGCTTGCCTTCGGTAGCCCCGAAGAGATCGATGTTCTCGGCATCACCGCTGTCGCCGGCAATGTGCCGCTGGCGCTCACCGCGCGCAATGCCCGCATCCTCTGCGAGCTTTGCGACCGGCCGAAGGTCCGGGTCTTCGCCGGCGCCGACAAGCCGATCGCCCGCGCGCTCGTGACCGCCGAACATGTGCACGGCAAGACCGGCCTTGACGGTCCCGCGCTCGATGAGCCGAAGATGCAGCTCGAAGCGCAGCACGCGGTCGATTTCATCGTCGAAACCCTGCGCCATGAAGCGGCAGGAACGGTGACGCTCTGCACGCTCGGCCCGCTCACCAACATCGCCCTTGCACTTGAGAAGGCGCCCGACATCGCGCCGCGCGTCAAGGAACTGGTGATGATGGGCGGTGGCTTCTTCGAGGGCGGCAACATCACGCCGGCGGCCGAGTTCAACGTCTATGTCGATCCGGAGGCTGCCGATGTCGTCTTCCGTTCGGGCATCCCGATCGTCATGATGCCCCTCGACGTCACCCATCGGGTACTCACGCACAAGGCGCGTGTGCAGAAAATCCGCGAGATCGGCAGCCGCCCGGCGATCGCCATGGCCGAGATGCTAGAGTTCTTCGAGCGCTTCGACATCGAGAAATACGGCACCGACGGTGGCCCGCTGCACGACCCGACGGTCATTGCCTATCTCTTGCGCCCGGAGCTTTTCACCGGACGCGACTGCAATGTCGAGATCGAAACCAAGTCGGAGCTTACGGCCGGAATGACGGTGGTCGACTGGTGGCAGGTTACCGGCCGGCCGCACAACGCCAAGGTCATGCGCTTCATCGATGACCAGGGCTTCTTTGATCTCCTGACGGAGCGCCTGGCGCGCATCTGACCATTCGGCTGAAGCGACAAACAAAAAACGGCGCCTCGAAAGGCGCCGTTTCTATTGGGTCAAGCTGCGATCAGAACTCTTCCCAGTTGTCCTGGGCGAGCGCATTGGCGCCGGAGGTCTGGGCGAGAACCCGCTGCGTCGAGGCGGAGTAGCCGGCGCGCGCTGGGCTTGCTGCCGGAGCGGGGCGTACGTCGCGGGCGGGCGCCGGCTGAGGGGCCGGGCGCTCTGCGGCGCGCATCCGCTCCGCCGTGCCGCGCAGCATGTCCGCCGAGGACGGCTTGGCCGTGCCGGAAGCCTGGGCCACGCGGAAGCGCGAGACGAGCGTGCTGAGCGTACGCGCCTCTTCGTTGAGCGCCATGCCGGCAGCCGTCGTCTCTTCGACCATCGCGGCGTTCTGCTGGGTCACCTGGTCCATCTGGTTGACGGCCGAGTTGATCTCCTTGAGGCCGACCGCCTGTTCGGAGGCCGAACTCGAGATCTGGCGGATGAGGCCGTTGATCTGCACCACCTGCTCGGCGATCTTTTCGAGAGCACCGCCAGCCTTGCCGACGAGATCGACGCCTTCGCGCACCTGGCCTGCCGAGGTGTTGATCAGCGTCTTGATCTCCTTGGCGGCATTGGCGGAGCGCTGGGCAAGTTCGCGCACTTCCTGGGCGACGACGGCGAAGCCCTTGCCGGCATCACCGGCACGCGCCGCCTCGACGCCGGCGTTGAGCGCCAAGAGGTTGGTCTGGAAGGCGATCTCGTCGATGACGCCGATGATGCGGCTGACCTCGTGCGAGGACTGCTCGATGCCCTTCATCGCGGCAATTGCCTTCTGCACCACTTCACCCGACTGCCCGGCATCGCTGCTGGCCACTTCCACCGACTTGGCGGCAACCTTGGCGTTTTCGGCGCTGGCGTTGACCTGCGAGGTCAGCTCGTCGAGTGCTGCAGCCGTTTCCTCGAGGCTTGCGGCCTGCTGTTCGGTCCGGTGCGACAGGTCGTTGGCGGCACTGCTGATTTCGCTGGTGCCGTTGCCGATGTTGACGACCGAGTGGTTGACGGTGCGGATCGTCTCTTCGAGGCTTTCCATCGTCGCGTTGAAGTCGCGCTTCAGCTGGGCGTATTCGCCCGGGAACTCGTCGGTGATGCGGTAGGCAAGGTCGCCGGACGACAGGTGCGACAGGCCCTTGCCGAGCCGCGCGACGATGTCGCGCTGCAGCGCGCTGGATTCGGCGCGTTCGGTTTCCGAGCGACCGCGTTCGCGTTCGGCCTGTTCGCGCTCATGGCGGGCTTCGCCTTCCAGCCGCTTGGTGTCGGCCAGCTGGTGGCGGAAGCCTTCAAGCGCCTTGGCGACTTCACCGGTTTCGTCGGAGCGCTCCTGGCCCGTGATCGCGTTGGTGTAGTCGCCCTGGCTGAGGTTGTTGACGTCCTTGACGAGAGCGGCGAGCGGCTTCTGAACGAAGCGGCGGACGGCGAGGTAAAGGCCGATCAGCACAGCGGCGAGCACCACGAGGCCGCCGATGATCATCATATAGGTCTGGTCCTTGACCGGCGCATTGATCGCCGTGCGCGGCACGTCGACCAGCACGATCCAGCTCGTGTTCACACCCGAAAGCGCGAAGGGATAGACGAGGCGGTCGAAGGGCTCGTTGCCGTCATAGGAAAGGTTGGAAATGATGCCGGGCTTGCCGGAGGAGAGCGCGTCCTTGATGACCTCGTTGCCGATGCCGTCATAGTCCTTGAGCAAAAGTTCCGGGATCGGCGCGACCAGCCACTTGCCGCTCTGCGACAGCAGGTAGACGCGGCCGGTCTCGAACGGCTTCAGCTTCGAAAGGCCTTCGGCGAGCGACGCGAGCGAAATGTCGACACCAGAGACGCCGATCAGCTTGCCGCCCGACATGACCGGATAGGCGATCGAGCTCATTGCGGTCGGAACGTCGGTGCCTTCAGCGGTATAGGGCTGGGTGATCGCGCCCTTGCCGCTCTTTGCTGCGAGCGCATACCACTCGGCCGGATAATCGGCACGGAAGGTGGAGTACTGGATGTCGTTGTTGCGGGTCTTCGACCAGTAGGGTGTGAAGACACCCTCTTCGTTGCCGCCCAGTTCCTTGTTGTTGATCACATCGTCCTTGCGACCGTCGAAGGCCTTGGGCTCTTCGGCGAACCAGCTGCCGAAGGCGAAGGGGTTCTGCTCCAGGTTCGCCCTGAGAACGTTGATCACCCCGGTGCGCTCCATCGACTTTTCGGCGTGCGCCCGGCCGATGACGCCGGCCATCGAGCGGGCGGCACTCGCAAGCTCGCCGACGTCTCCGGCGATGTCGGAGGCGATCGCACGGGCTTCGCCGTTGGCCTGTTCGAGGACCAGCGTTTCGACGCGATCCTGGGTCTGGGAGATGAGAACGAAATTCGAGGCGAGCAGCACAAGCGCAATCGTGCCGCCTGTCACCGCGATCAATTTGGTCGCCAGCGATTTGGCTTGGAACTTGAACATGAAATCCTCACGTGCTGGGAGGTCCACAGGCTCTCACCTGCGGCGGACGCAATTCGCAATGGGGGTGGACTCCATCATGGAGCGTCAGATGCCGACCGGCATGTGGAGCAACCGGATCGTACCGACCGGCTTTCTCAGGGTCCTGAATAGACGAGAGAATCTTAAGATAGGGCCAACGCGAACGCTAATTCACGCGTCGCTTTGATAAAATTGTGCGCAAAGTTTTATCTCCGCGACATCGCCTGTCCGGATTGCGCAGGCGGCGATTTCGAGGCGGGAAAGGCGGTAGGGCAAGGTAGAACGAGAAAGGACGCGGGGGCAGTCGCCACCCGCGTCCTCAACTGTTTTCGAGACGTGAGAACGTCCGGGAGCTAGAGGCGCGACTGAACCTCGGCAGCCAGCGGGATCGATGGTTGCGCGCCGCTCTTCAGGCAGGCGAGCGAACCGGCAACGGCGGCGCGGCGCAAAGCATCCGGAAAGGCGATACCGGCATCGAGGCTGGCGGCAAGGTAGCCGCAGAAGGTGTCGCCGGCGCCGACCGTATCGACCGGCTCGATCTTAAGGCCCTTCGCCCGCACAACTTCGCCTTCGTGAACGGCAACGACGCCTTCGGCGCCGAGCGTGACAATGACGGTCTGGCCGGTTTCGGCGTGAAGCGCCTTCATCGCGCCTTCGCGCTCAGTGCTGCTGATGCCGCTCTTGCCGGCAAGCAGTTCGAACTCGGTTTCGTTGGCAATGACGATGTCGGCCATGCGGCCAAGACGGGCGGCATCCGGCGTCAGTGGCGCGATGTTGATGACCGAGCGAACACCCTTCTGCTTGGCGGCATTGAGTGCCTTTTCGACCGAAGCCGCCGGGATCTCGAGCTGCAGCATCAGCGTGTCGCCGGGCTTCATGCCGTCGACGGCCGCAACCGCATCGGCCTCGTTGACGGTCGCATTGGCGCTGGCGACGACGACGATGACGTTTTCGCCGTCACCGCCGACGAGGATGTGCGCGGTGCCGGTCGGTTCATCGACGGTCTTTGTCAGCGACAGGTCGGTGCCGGCACCCTTGAGCAGTTCGAGTGCGCCAACGGCAAAGCTGTCCTTGCCAACCGCGCCCGCCATCTGCACCGCCGCGCCGGCGCGGCGTGCTGCGAGCGCCTGATTTGCGCCCTTGCCGCCGGCGGCGGTCGAGAAGCCCGTGCCGGCAACCGTCTCGCCGGGCTTGGGAAGGCGTGCGGTGGTGGCGATCAGGTCCATGTTGATGGACCCAAAAACTGTGATCATGTGAAAAATGTCCCGTCGGATTTAAAAGTGGGCCGGAGAGTGCCCGACAGCCTCAGTCCTCGTCAACCACCCGCAGGCGCAATTGCCCGACGCGGCTGTCGACGGCGGGCCGCTGATCGTTCGTTTCGCGCGCGCCGCCCTCGGCCGAGAGTTCGAGCGCCTCGATCTTGGCGCCGCGGCGGGTGAGTTTGCCGGAGGAGACCAGGATATCCTCGACGTCCTTCTGGCTCATGGCGAAATGGCCCTGGAGCTTGCGCACGCGTTCGTCGAGCCGACCGAGATCTTCCATCAGCCTTGCGACCTCACCCTGGATCAGATGCGCCTGCTCGCGCATGCGGGCGTCCTTGAGGATCGCCTGGATCACCTGGATCGACAAAAGCAGCAAGGACGGCGAGACGATGACGATCCGCTGGCGATGCGCCTTCTGCACGATCGTTTCGAAATGCTCGTGGATATCGGCGAAGATCGATTCCGACGGCACGAAGAGGAAGGCGGTGTCCTGCGTCTCACCCGCAATCAGATACTTGCCGGCGATGTCGCGAATATGGGTCTCCATGTCACGACGAAAGAGCTGCGCGATCTGCTGGCGACGCTCCGGGGTGTCGGCGTCGCGCATCGCGTTCCAGGCTTCCAGCGGAAACTTGGCGTCGATGATGAGTGGCGGCTGGCCGTTCGGCATGCGGATGGTGCAGTCGGGTCGCGCGCCATTCGACAGCGTGGCCTGGAATTCAAAGGCGCCGATCGGCAGGCCGTCGGCGATGATGGCTTCCATGCGCGACTGGCCAAAGGCGCCGCGTGTCTGCTTGTTCGAAAGAATGGCCTGAAGTCCGGCCATGTCCTTGGCCAGCGACTGGATGTTGTTCTGGGCGTTGTCGATCACCGCCAGGCGCTCCTGCAGCCGCCTGAGGTTTTCGTGCGTCGCCTTGGTCTGCTCGGTGATCGATGCACCGATGCGGTGGGTCATGCCGTCGATGCGCTGGCTGAGCGTCTGGTTGAGTTCCGCTTGCCGTGTGCCGAACACATCCGCCATGGCAGCGATCCGGCCCTGCATCTGCGCCTGGGCGGCCAGCAGCGCCGCCATCTGCTCCTGGCGTTCCTCGTCACGGCCATCCCGACGCCGCGACAGCGCCATCAGCAGCGCCACTGCCACCATCAGGCCGACGGCGATGGCGAGATGACCGAGCGTCACGGGCAGGGTGCCGATGAAAAACAGCGGCTGGGCAAGGGGGAGGGGCGCGGGTTCCATGCACTAAACCTAACAGATTCGCGGACGATATGTAGATCAAAACAAGAACATTCGTACCGTCCGGTTAACGCCGGGCGTTGCCGGCATGGGGGCAGCGGCTGGCAAGGCAATTTTCTTGCACGCCGATGGAAAGATCGGCTATGGGAGCACCATGACGATCAAGCCGCTAATCATCCTTCCCGATCCTGTGCTTCGCCAGGTTTCCACGCCGATCGAGACCATCGACGCGGACGTCCGCCGTCTGGCCGACGACATGCTCGAAACCATGTACGATGCCCCCGGCATCGGCCTTGCCGCGATCCAGATCGGTGTCGCCCGGCGCATGCTTGTGCTCGACGTGTCGAAGGAAGGCGAGGAGAAGAGCCCGCTCGTCTTCATCAATCCGGAAATCGTGGCATCGTCCGATGCGTTTTCGGTCTATGAGGAAGGCTGCCTGTCGATCCCGGACTACTACGCCGAAGTCGAGCGCCCGGCAGCGATTACCGTCAAGCATCTCGACCGCGACGGCAAGGAGCAGGTGATCGAGGCCGAAGGCCTGCTCGCCACCTGCCTGCAGCATGAGATCGATCACCTGAACGGCGTGCTGTTCATCGACCACATCTCCAAGCTCAAGCGCGACATGGTGATCCGCAAGTTCACCAAGGCCGCCAAGACCCGCGGCGCGAAGGCGATCTGACGCCGGTCGCGACGACGGCAAAGACAAATCGCGCGAAGGGCTTGATTTGAAGCCGGGAAACCCGTTTGAAGGGGCCTGATTTCAAAAGGACGGAGTTTGCCGCCTTGTCGCTTCGCATCATCTTCATGGGCACGCCGGAATTTTCGGTACCGACGCTCGCAGCGCTGGCTGAAGCCGGCCACCAGATCGTCGCCGTCTATACGCAGCCACCACGGCCGGGCGGCCGGCGCGGGCTCGACCTGCAGAAGTCGCCGGTTCATCAGGCGGCTGAGCTGCTTGGGATCCCGGTGCTGACACCGGTCAACTTCAAGGATCAGGCCGACCGCCAGACCTTCCGCGATTTCGACGCCGATGTGGCCGTGGTCGTCGCCTATGGCCTGCTTCTGCCAGAGGCGATCCTGACTGGCACCAAGCTCGGTTGCTACAACGGCCACGCCTCGCTTTTGCCGCGCTGGCGCGGTGCCGCACCGATCCAGCGGGCGATCATGGCCGGCGATCACGAGACGGGCATGATGGTGATGAAGATGGACAAGGGGCTGGATACCGGCCCGGTGGCACTCACCACGGCTGTTGCGATCGGCGAAACCATGACGGCGGGCGAGTTGCACGACCGCCTGATGCAGGTCGGCGCGACGCTGATGAAAGAGGCGATGGCCAAGCTCGAAGCCGACGACCTGCCGCTCACGGCGCAGCCGGAAGAGGGCGTCGTCTACGCGGCGAAGATCAGCAAGGCAGAAACCCGCATCGATTTCGCTCGCAGCGCGAAGGAAGCGCACGACCATATTCGCGGGCTGTCGCCGTTCCCAGGCGCCTGGTTCGAGCTGGAGATCGCCGGAAAGCCCGAGCGGGTCAAGGTGCTGAACTCAGAACTGGCTGTCGGTACCGGTGAATCCGGTACCGTGCTCGACGACAACCTCACGGTCGCCTGCGGCGATGGCGCGGTGCGGCTCACGCGCCTGCAGCGCGCTGGTGGGAAGGCGCTCGGTGCTGCCGACTTCCGGCGCGGGACTACCGTTGTACCTGGCACGAGGATCGGCTGATGCCGCGGTTCAAGCTGACCGTCGAATATGACGGCTCTGACTACGTCGGCTGGCAGCGGCAGGACAATGGCCAATCGGTGCAGGGGGCGATCGAAAAGGCGATCCTGTCCTTGACCGGCGAAACCGTGTCGATCCGCGGTGCCGGCCGCACGGATTCGGGCGTTCACGCCAGCGGCCAGGTGATGCACGCCGATCTCACGCGAGCATGGAAACCCTACACGCTGCGCAATGCCCTGAACGCCCATCTGGGACTTGCGGGCGAGCGCGTGGCGATCCTCGAGGCCGAAGAAGTTTCGTCGGAATTCGATGCCCGTTTCTCGGCCATCCGCCGTCATTACCTCTACCGCATCATTTCACGGCCGGCGCCGCTGGCGCTCGAAGCCCGGCGCGCGTGGTGGGTGCCGAAGCCGCTCGATCATGAGGCGATGCACGAGGGTGGGCAGCGTCTCGTCGGCCATCACGACTTCACCACCTTCCGCTCTGCCCATTGCCAGGCGACGAGCCCGGTGCGCACGCTCGACCGGCTGGATGTCGCGCTCGTTGCCGGCGTCATCGAAATCCGCGCCACGGCGCAGAGCTTCCTGCACAACCAGATCCGCTCGTTTGCCGGCTCGCTGAAGCTGGTGGGTGAGGGCAAGTGGACGCCCGATGACCTGCAGACCGCACTCGAAGCGCGCGACCGCAAGGCCTGCGGCCCGGTCGCACCGCCGGACGGGCTCTATTTCCTGCAAGTGGATTACTGACTGCAGCTTGATCCCGAGGTTCAGCCCGGGATCAGGCCGAAGAAGCGCTGCAGGAGCTCGCCGATCATCATCGAGGGCAGCAGGAAAAGCGCGGTCAGCGCCGAGGCGAGCAGGGTCTGGTTGCCGGTTACCATCCGCAGCAGGCGGAAGAGCACGGCAATGCTGACGACGAGCAGCGCCAACCAGATCAGGCTCGTCAGGCCCTGGCTTCCGGGAATGGTGAGCCGGATCGCCGCCGGAACTGCCATCGCATAAGAAAGCGGCACGGAAAGCCAGTTGGTGGTGACGACAATCGGCACCACCGCTGCGGCAAAGCCGAGCGGGCGCGACAGGATGGCGATCAGCACCAGTGGCAGCAACCAGCTGACGAGATCGACGACCAGAAGCTTGAAGATGAAGCCGATGCCGATCGTCGTGCCCGCCGGCATCGCCGAGAGATAATAGAGCCGCCAGGACGCCCAGGTAACGGCAATGGCGGGAAGGCACCAGAGCATCGACGTGAAAGAGCGCCATAGGCCCGCCTCGCTGAAATCAAGCCAGCGAAAACCCTCTTCATTGCCCTGGGCCAGGAGCCAGAGGCCCCTGATATAGGCAAGCACCTCATCAAGCAGCGGCATGGCCGAACCAGCTGGAGATGAAGGTTTCGTAGATGTTCGTCAGCGTCTCGAGGTCGGCGACGGCAACACGCTCGTCGACCATATGCATGGTCTGGCCGACCAGGCCGAATTCGACCACCGGGCAATAATCCTTGATGAAACGCGCGTCCGAAGTGCCGCCGGTCGTCGACAGCTTCGGCTGCCGTCCGGTGACGGCCTCGACTGCGCCCGAAAGCGATGAGATCAGCGCATTGTTGCGCGTCAGGAAGACGTGGCTCGGGCGTTCGGCCCAGGTGATCTCGTAGCGGACCGGCGCGCGGTCCGGACGCAGGCTGCCGCTTGCGGCCGCACGGTCGAGCCGGGCGATGATCTCGGCCATCAGGCTTTCGGCCGTCCAGGTGTCGTTGAAACGGATGTTGAAGGCGGCCGTCGCCTTGGCCGGAATGACGTTGACGGCGCTGTTGCCGACATCGATCGTCGTCACTTCCAGATTGGACGGCTGGAAGCTCTCGGTGCCGTTGTCGAAGGGCGGGTCCATCAGCGCCTGCGTCAGCTGCAGGATGCCGCGCACGGGGCTGTCGGCGAGGTGCGGATAGGCCGCATGGCCCTGCACGCCGTGAACGGTGATGCGGCCGGAGAGCGAGCCGCGCCGGCCGATCTTGATCATGTCGCCGAGGTGATCAGGGTTGGTCGGCTCGCCGACGAGGCAGGCATCCCAGTGCTCGCCTTTTTCAGCGGCCCATTGCAGCAGCTTCGTGGTGCCGTTGATCGCGGGACCTTCCTCGTCACCGGTGATCAGGAAGGAGATCGAGCCTTTCGGGAGCCCATGCTTTTCGATGTGGCGGGCAACCGCGGCGACGAAGCAGGCAATGCCGCCCTTCATGTCGACGGCGCCGCGGCCGTACATCTCACCGCCGGCGATGTCGGCCGAAAACGGCCCGTGGCTCCAGGCAGCCTCGTCGCCAACCGGAACGACGTCGGTGTGTCCGGCAAACATCAGATGCGGACCTTCGCCTCCGAGCCGTGCGTAGAGGTTCTCGATATCGGGCGTGCCGACGTCCTTTGCCGTCACGCGGTCGACCGCAAAGCCGAGCGGCTTCAGCATGGTTTCCAGCGCGGAAAGCGCTCCGCCTTCGGCCGGGGTGACCGACGGGCAACGGATGAGGGTGGCGAGATTGGCGATCGGATCGGTGGGGGTCATCTAACGCTATGCCGTCTGCATGGCCACGAGGGCCTTGGGAATGGAGGTTGCTGGTTTATCCGATCGACGGCGACCTGTCACGTGAGATGGGGCGCGCACGATCGCAACCGTCACGCCGGACACAAAACGACGCCGCGCCTGGGCGGAGGCGCAGCGCCGCAGCTTCAACGGGCCGGAGTAATCCGGCCCGCCCGAAGATCGCGAAAGGAAGGAGAGGGGCTTATTCTCCAGGCGCCAGATGCGGCGCCTCGATATGGGCTCCTGCGTGCTTCAGCGGCCGCTCGCCGGCGAGCTTGCGGATCAGCACGTAGAACACCGGCGTCATGAAGATGCCGAAGGCGGTAACCCCGATCATGCCGCCAAAGACGGCGATACCCATGGCCGAGCGCATTTCCGCACCGGCGCCAGTCGACATGACCAGCGGCACGACGCCCATGATGAAGGCCATCGAGGTCATCAGGATCGGGCGAAGACGCAGCCGGCTCGCCTCGATCGCCGCCTTGACCGGCGTGCTGCCCGACAGTTCGAGCTCGCGGGCGAACTCGACGATCAGGATGGCGTTCTTCGCCGATAGCCCGACCAGCACGATGAGACCGATCTGGGTGAAGACGTTGTTGTCGCCTCCGGTCAGCCAGACGCCCACCAGGGCCGCCATGATGCCCATCGGTACGATCAGGATGATGGCGATCGGCAACGTCAGGCTTTCATACTGGGCAGCCAGCACCAGGTAGACGAGCAGCAGCGCCAGCGGGAAAACCAGGATGCCGGAGTTGCCTGCGAGGATCTGCTGGTACGTCAGGTCCGTCCACTCGTAGCCGATGCCCGGCGGCAGGGTTTCGGCGGCGATGCGCTCGATGGCAGCCTGCGCCTGGCCGGAGGAGAAGCCCGGTGCCGGGCCGCCGTTGATGTCGGCCGACAGGAAGCCGTTGTAGCGAATCGCCCGTTCGGCGCCGACCGTCTGCTCGACCTTTAAGAGCGCCGACAGCGGGATCATCTCGCCTGACTGCGAACGGACCTTCAGCTTGCCGATGTCGTCGGCATGGCTGCGATAGTTGGCATCTGCCTGCATGCGCACGCTGTAGGTGCGGCCAAACGCGTTGAAGTCGTTGACGTAGAGCGAGCCCAGATAGATCTGCAGGGTCTCGAAGACATCGGTGACGGCGACGCCGAGCTGGCGTGCTTTCACGCGGTCGAGGTCGGCATAGAGCTGCGGCACGTTGATCTGGTAGCTCGAATAGAGCCCGGCCAGTTCCGGTGCCTGGTAGGCCTTGGCGAGGAAGGCCTTGGCTGCCTCGTCGAGCGCCTGGTAGCCGAGGCCGTTCTTGTCCTCGAGCTGCAGCTTGAAACCGCCGGTCGTGCCGAGACCCTGGACGGGCGGCGGCGGGAACATGGCGATGAACGCATCCTGGATGACGCCGAATTCCTGGTTGAGCTGCATGGCGATCGCGCCGCCGGAGAGCTCAGGCGACTTGCGTTCCTCGAAGGGCTTCAAGGCGACGAAGACGATGCCGGAGTTCGACGAGTTGGTGAAGCCGTTGATCGACAGGCCGGGGAAGGCGATGGCGTTCTCGACGCCCGGGTGCTTGAGCGCGATCTCACTCATGCGCTTGATCACGTCTTCCGAGCGGTCAAGGGTGGCGGCATCGGGAAGCTGGGCAAAGCCGATCAGGTACTGCTTGTCCTGCGCCGGCACGAAGCCGCCGGGCACCGCGCGAAACAGCGTGAAGGTGACGCCGAGAAGCACGACATAGACCACCATAATCAACGACTTACGTGTCAGGATGCGGCCGACGCCGCGGCCATAGGCTTCCGAGCTTGCGCCGAAGAAGCGGTTGAAGCCACGGAAGAACCAGCCGAACAACCTATCCATCACCCGAGTCAGCCAATCCTTCGGTGCGTGGTGGTCCTTCAGGAGAAGGGCAGCCAGCGCCGGCGAGAGCGTCAGCGAGTTGAGGGCCGAGATGACGGTCGAGATCGCGATCGTCAGCGCGAACTGGCGGTAGAACTGGCCGGTGAGCCCGGTGATGAAGGCAAGCGGCACGAACACGGCGACGAGCACCAGCGCGATCGCGATGATCGGGCCCGAGACTTCCTGCATGGCGCGATAGGTCGCCTGAACAGGCGAGAGGCCCTGCTCGATGTTGCGTTCGACGTTTTCCACCACCACGATCGCGTCGTCGACGACGATGCCGATCGCCAGCACCAGGCCGAAGAGGCTGAGCGCGTTGATCGAGAAGCCGAAGACATACATGACCGCGAAGGTGCCGACGATCGAGACCGGAACGGCGACGAGCGGGATGATCGAGGCGCGCCAGGTCTGCAGGAAGATGATGACGACGAGCACGACCAGCGCGATCGCTTCGAGCAGCGTGTCGACGACCGATTCGATCGAAGCGCGCACGAACTGGGTGGTGTCGTAGACGATGCTGTAGTCGACGCCATCAGGCATGGTGAGCTTCATCTCGGCCATGGCCTTGCGTACGTCGTCGGAAATCTGGATCGCGTTCGAGCCAGGGGCCTGGAAGACTGCCATGCCGACGGCCGGCTTGTTGTCGAGCAGCGAGCGCAGCGAATAATCGGAGGCACCCATTTCGACGCGGGCGACGTCGCCGAGGCGGGTCACTTCACCTTGAGCGCCGGATTTGACGACGATGTTCTCGAAGTCCTCAGGCGTCTGCAGGCGGCCCTGAGCGTTGACGGAAAGCTGCAGGTCAAGACCAGGGACGGAGGGCGAGGCGCCGATGACGCCGGCTGCCGCCTGGACGTTCTGGCCGCGTACCGCATTGGCGATGTCGCCTGCGGCAAGGCCGCGCTCGGCTGCCTTTTGCGGGTCGATCCAGATGCGCATCGAATAGTCGCCGCCGCCGAAGATCTGCACCTGGCCGACACCTTCGATACGGGCCAGCCGATCCTTGACGTTCAGCACACCGTAGTTGCGCAGATAGTTGATGTCGTACTGGCCATTCGGCGACAGCAGGTGCACGACCATCGTCAGGTCGGGCGAGCTCTTGACCGTGGTGACGCCAAGGCGGCGCACCTCCTCGGGCAGCCGCGGCTCGGCCTGCGAGACACGGTTCTGCACGAGCTGCTGGGCCTGGTCCGGGTCGGTCCCGAGCGCGAAGGTGACGGTCAGCGTCATCAGGCCGTCGGCGGTCGCCTGGCTCTGCATGTAGAGCATGTCTTCGACGCCGTTGATCTGTTCTTCGAGCGGTGTCGCCACCGTTTCTGCGATGACGGCCGGGTTGGCGCCCGGATACTGCGCGCGCACGACGATCTGCGGCGGGACGACTTCCGGATACTCGGAGATCGGCAGACCGGTCATGCCGATCAGGCCGGCCACGAAGATCAGGACCGACAATACGCCCGCGAAGACCGGGCGGTCGACGAAGAAGCGTGAGAAGTTCATGGTATCCCCCTTGGGACGTTTCGGGCAGACCTCGGGCATGGCGCGGCGAAATCCTCGCCGCGCGTCGCTGTCTGCTGAGTGATGCCTTGGCTGCTGGCCCCTTCGCAGCTGGCGAAGGGGGAGCCCGGATTACTTGGCGATCGAGGCGGTCGTTTCCTCGACCTGCTGCGGCGCCACGACGACGCCGGGGCGGACCCGCTGCAGGCCGTTGACGACGATGTTCTCGCCCGTCTTCAGGCCGCTCTCGACAATGCGCAGACCGTCGGAATTCGGTCCGAGCTTCACCTGGCGATATTCGACCTTGTTGTCGGTGCCGACGACGAAGACGAACTTCTTGTCCTGGTCGGAACCGATCGCACGGTCGCTGATCACCAGCTTTTCTTCCGGGTCCGGCTCGCCGATGCGGATGCGGACGAACTGGCCCGGGATCAGCTTGCCGTCGGCGTTTTCAAGTGCCGCACGTACCCGGATCGTGCCGGTTGCCGCATCCACCTCGTTGTTGATGAGCTGGATATGGCCTGATATCGGGGTTCCCTCGTCGGCGGCGGTGCCGACCTGGACCGGAATGCGTTCGATGGCGCTGCCACCGGCCGAGGCTGCCAGTTTCGCAAGCGCAGTGGTGACCACCTCTTCGCTGGCGTTGAAGCTCGCATAGATCGGATCGACCGAGACGAGCGTCGTCAGCACCGGCGAGGCCGATCCGGCGGCAACGAGGTTACCGGCGGTGACATCGAGGCGGCCGACGCGGCCGGAGATCGGTGCCCGTACCTCGGTATATTGCAGGTCGAGTTCGGCCGTCCGCAGCGCCGCCTTGGCCGAGCGCACTTCGGCTTGCGCCTCGTCATAGGCGCTGGCGCGCTGGTCGACGCTGCTCTGCGGCACGGCGCTGGTGGTCACCAGCTTGCGGCCACGGTCGAGCTCGATCTTGGCAAGTGCCACACGCGCCTCGGCTGCGGAAACCTGCGCCTTTGCCCGCTCGACGGCGGCCGCATAGGGTTCCGGATCGATCGTCACCAGCAGGTCACCTTGGCTGACGAGCGCGCCTTCGCGGAAATGCGCCTTCAGCACCGCGCCACCGACGCGCGGGCGAACCTCCACGCGCTCGATGGCTTCGAGCCGACCGGAGAATTCCTCCCAGGTGGTGATGCGCTTGGACTGGGCCCGTGCCACCGAAACCGGGACGGCCGGCGGCGGGGCGGTTGCGGCATCGGTTGCGGCATCCGCCTCGAAGTGCTGCGGCACGCCGAACATGACGGCAGCGCCACCGGCGACGGACAAAAGGATAGTCAGGCCGGCGCCCCAGAGGGCCCGACGGGTCACTGTCGATGTCATTTTTCTCTCCTTGCCGGTTGGGAGCCGGCGCTTTGCTTTGGATGTCAGATCGGGGAAGGGGCTGGGTGACCGCTGCCCGCGTCTAACGCACCGTCATTTCCGCCGGTTTCGCCCCCGCCTTCTGGAAGAAACGGGAGAAGATGCCGGTAATCTCTTCCTGCTGAGGCGCCCAGCCGTCGTTGGAAACCGTGTTCTGCGGCAACCATCCAGCTCGCCCGGGCAGGACATGGGATTCGACTGCCACACCTGCCTGACGCAGGCGCTCGGCATAAGCTTCGGTCTCGTCGCGCATCGGACACTCTTCGCTGGTCAGGATCAGCGAAGGCACGAGACCGGCAAGCCGCGTGCAATGGGCTGGCGCTGCATAGGGGTGGGTGAAGCCCCCGCCTTCGCCGAGATAGCGATGCCAGCCGTCGGCGATCGATTGCGCCGAGGACTGCGGACAGTATCGCCGGAACGATGCCGTCGCCAGGCACGGATCCAGCATCGGCGACAGCAGGATCTGGCCCTTGAGGTCGGTCAAATACTGATCACGCGCCATCAACGCTGCCCCGGCGGCAACATTGCCGCCCGCCTCTTCACCGGCGACGAACAGCGCGGACTTCTTGTGCGCGAACTGAGGGCAGCGCGAACGCATCGACGACAACATGGCATAGGCAACGTCAAGCGCTGCGGGAAATGGATTGAGGCAGGCGGCCGAATATTCCGGCGAGATCACCACCGCTCCGGCTGCAGCCAGCGCCTCGGCGACACGTTCGCCGGCGGCGATCGTTCCGCCCATGAAGGAACCGCCATGCAGGTGCAGCACGACCGGCGGTGGATTGAGCAAAGCGTCGCCGCGGTAGACGCGTGCCGTGCACGAGCCTTGGCCCGCTTGCATCGTCTCCACCTTGAACTGTTCACCCATCTCTCTTGCCTTAGGCCCGAGCCCAACCCACATGTGGCGACAACAGGCCACGATAGGAGAATAACATTATCTTCTGTCTGGAATAGTCTTTTCAATCTGACTACACTATTCGTATTCTCGAACAATTACGGCTCTTGAAAATGGACCAGCTCACGGCCATGCGCGCGTTCCTCCGCGTCGTCGAAACCGGAAATTTCACCCGTGCCTCCGCTTCTTTGAGTATGCCCAAGGCGACGCTGACCAACCTCATTCAGGGATTGGAAGCGCACCTGCGCACCAAACTTCTCAACCGGACCACGCGCCGCGTGCTGGTGACGCCCGATGGCGCGCTCTACTATGAGCGGGCCGCGCGGCTGCTTTCGGATCTCGACGAGCTCGACGGCAGCTTGTCGACGGCGCAGAGCTTGCCGAAAGGGCGGCTGCGCGTCGAAACGGTGGGCGCCTTCGCCAATCTCATCATCATTCCGGCGCTTCCCGAGTTTCACAAAAAATATCCCGATATCCAGATCGACCTCGGCGTTTCCGATCGCACGGTCGACTACCTCGCGGAAAATGTCGACTGCGCCATCCGCGCCGGCGCGCTCAGCGATCAGTCCCTGATTGCCCGGCGCATTACCGAGATGAAGTTCGTCTCCTGCGCCTCGGCGGACTTTCTCAAGCACCATCCGGCGCCGCAGCATCCCTCCGATCTCGGCAAGACTTGCGCCGTTGTCGGCTATTTCATGCCGAAGAACGGTCAACAGATGTCCTTCCAGTTCCGTCGCGGCAACGAGGAGATCGAAGTCCATGCCCGCTACAGCGTCGCGGCCAATGAATCGACCAGCTATCTTGCCGCCGCACGTGCCGGCCTCGGTGTCATCCAGGTGCCGCTCTTCATGGTGCGTGACGACCTGCGCAACGGCACGATGGTCCCGGTGCTGACAGACTGGCAGGTCGATCCGGAGCCCATCTACCTCGTCTATCCGCCCAACCGGCACTTGAGCAGCCGGCTGCGCGTCTTTGCGGACTGGGTGGTGAAGGTGATCGCCCAATCGCAGCTCGACACGGCGTGAGCCTCATTTCCTGCACTCGGCATCGTAACGCTCGCGCGCCGCGTCCAGCGTGCCGAAATGCGTTTCCGCCCAGCGGTCGAGTACGAGCAGGGTTTCGCTGAGCGAGCGGCCGACCGGGCTCAGGCTGTATTCGACATGCGGCGGCACGGTCTTCATGTCCTTTCGAATGACGAGGCCGTTGCGCTCCAGCTCCTTCAGCGTCTGCGTCAGCATCTTCTGCGAGATGTCACCGAGCCGACGCATCAGCGCCGCGTTGCGCATCGGCCCCTCTTCGAGCGCCGAGATGATCAGCATCGGCCATTTGCCGGCGATCAATTCAAGCGCGTGCCGCGACGAGCACGTCGGGTCGAAGACGTCTGGGATCGAGGTTGCCGGTTCCGAGCTGTCCGGATTTTTCATAGTTACCAAAAGGTGCGTAATTGCTATCTGGTGCCTATGCTACCAGCTTGTGAGCCATGTGAGAATTGTGAATGGAGACGAACATGGCATGGATCATTCTGATCGCGGCAAGCCTCGTCGAGATCGTCATGGGGCTCGCTTTGAAATACGCGGAAGGCTGGACGAAACTGGTGCCGAGCGTCATCGGCATCGCTGCGGCACTCGGCAGCGTCTATCTGCTGACGATCGCGATGCGTGACCTGCCGGCCGGCACGGCTTACGCCGCCTGGACCGGCATCGGCTCGGTCGGAATCACCGTGCTCGGCATCGTGCTCTTTGGCGATCCGTTGTCCTTCATGCGCATCGCCTGCATCGCGATGATCGTCGTTGCCGTTGCCGGTCTGCGCTTCCTGGAAGCCTGAACGGGACATCTCTCAAATCGCGAAGAAAAAAAAGCGCCGCGATCGGATCGCGGCGCTTCTCTATGGGTGGGGCAAGGTGCCTGCGTCGGGCTTAGCCCTGGCGGTTCTTCGCGTTGCCCTTGGATTTCGCCTTCGGCTTGAAGCCGCCGTCCTTGCCGGCGTCCGTCTTGCCCTTCTTCTTGTTGCTCCAGGGCTTGTCGGCGCCCTTTGCTGGCGGCCGGTCCTCGGTATAGGCCGGGCCGTCGGAGTAGCCGGCCTTCTTTTCGAACTTCCGCTTCGGCTTGAAGTCGCCACGATCATCGCCACGGGCGGCATCGTCGGAATAGGGGCGCTTCTTGGAAAAGCCCGGCTTATCCTTCGAGAAGTGCGGCTTGTCCTTGGCGAAGCTTGGCCTTTCCTGCCGCTGCTGGCTGAGGTCCGGCGCGCTGGCGAGCGGCTTCACGCGGATGCCTTTCTCCAGCATCTTGTCCTTGCCGATGGCCGACAGAAAACGCTCGGCGCCCTCGGCCGTCATCTCGACGAAGGTTTCTTCCTGCTGCATGCGGATCGCGCCGATGTCGCGTTTGGTCAGCTTGCCGTGGCGGCAGAGCATCGGGATCAACCAGCGCGGTTCGGCGCTCTGCTTGCGGCCGACCGAAAGCGAGAACCATCTGCCGTCGCTGAAATCCGCGCGCTCGGCGCCGAAATCTTCGCGCGGTCCGCGTTCTTCGCGGCGCGGCTTGGCACGGTTATCGCCGACGGCAACCTCGATCAGGTCTTCCGGAGCCGAGCGGCCCGAACGGAACTGGCGCACGAAGGCGGCGGCCATCTGTTCGGCGCCGTGGCGTTCGAGAAGGGCCGCAACGATCGCCTGCTCGTCCTCGCGGATCGGCTCGGCGAAGCTCGTGTCGGCAAGCAGGCGCTCGTCGTCACGCTGGCTGACCTCGTCGGCCGACGGTGGCCGCGCCCAGGTCGCCGTGATCCGGCCGCCGTCGAGCAGCCGCTCGGCCTTGCGCCGCTGGTTGACCGGCACGATCAAGGCGCTGACGCCCTTCTGACCGGCGCGCCCGGTGCGGCCGCTGCGGTGAAGCAGCGTCTCCGAGTTGGTCGGCAGATCCGCGTGAATGACGAGCTCCAGGCCCGGAAGGTCGATGCCACGGGCGGCAACGTCAGTGGCGATGCAGACGCGGGCGCGGCCGTCACGCATGGCCTGCAGCGCATGGGTACGCTCGTTCTGGCTGAGCTCGCCGGAAAGCGCCACCACCGAGAAGCCGCGATTGTTGAAGCGGGCCGTCAGATGGTTGACGGCCGCCCGGGTCGAACAGAAGACGATGGCGTTGCGCGCTTCATAGTAGCGCAGCACGTT
The DNA here is from genome assembly GCF_037026475.1 of Ensifer sp. MJa1. Lineage (NCBI taxonomy): Bacteria > Pseudomonadati > Pseudomonadota > Alphaproteobacteria > Hyphomicrobiales > Rhizobiaceae > Ensifer > Ensifer sp. MJa1. The sequence continues at coordinate 72,089 of NZ_JAKUMO010000018.1, forward strand.
GATGATCGCGTTTTCGCGATCGTTCGGCGCAACCGTCAGCGCGCGATACTCGATATCGACATGCTGCTTCTGTTCCGAAGCGGTGCTGATACGCACGGCGTCGCGCTGGTAGCTCTTGGCGAGCGTCGCGATCGACTTCGGCACTGTGGCCGAGAACATCAGCGTGCGGCGGTCGTCGGGGGATTCCTCGAGAATGAACTCGAGGTCCTCGCGAAAGCCGAGGTCGAGCATCTCATCGGCCTCGTCAAGCACGATGGCGCGCAGCGACGAAATGTCGAGCGAGTTGCGGCGGATATGGTCGCAGAGACGGCCGGGCGTGCCGACGACGATGTGGGCGCCGCGCTCAAGCGCCCGCTTCTCGGTGCGCATGTCCATGCCGCCGACACAGGACGCGATCGTCGCGCCGGTCTCGCCATAGAGCCACTCGAGCTCGCGCTTGACCTGCAGCGCCAGTTCGCGGGTCGGCGCGATGGCGAGCGCCAGCGGCGCGCCGGCGGGACCGAAGCGGCGTTCGTCGCCAAGCAATGTCGGCGCCAGCGCCAGTCCGAAGGCAACCGTCTTGCCGGAACCGGTCTGCGCCGAGACCAGCGCATCCTTGCCCGCAAGCTCCGGGTCGCGCATCGCCTTTTGAACCGGCGTCAATTCGTTGTAACCGCGTTTTGCCAACGCCTCGGCGATCGCAGGCGCGATCCCTTCGAACTCAGTCATATCTTGTCTTTCGGATTTCGGTCGTCGTGCCCGGGACGATAGGATCGTCACCAGCGCCAATTGCCGCGGCCAACACGTCGCGGGCCTGTTCATCGCGCGCTACATACGCGTTTGGGCGGTCAATGTACAGGCCCGAGCGCGCGGGCCGGGGTGAGGAAATGCGGCGCCCGTTCCCGCCTGCGCCCCGTCTAGCCGGTCCCGGGGCCCGGTTCGTCGCTATGGGCGCCAAATTCGTTGGGTCCGGGCGTGCCGGGCCAGAGGCAAAGGGCGATAAAGGCGATCGGGCTTAGGACCGGAATGAAAAGGCAGAGCGAGAGCGGGCCTGGATAACCGATATCGTGCAGGCGCTTGATTGCCAGCATGGCGATCGAGGGAAGCGAGACGAGGCTTGAGACGACGAAGGCCAGCGTCCAGAGCCCCAGCGCCGTTTCGTCCGCCTCGTTGGCGGCCATCCTGGCAACCATGAAGCCGGCGATCAGGCACCAGAACAGCCAGGAGAGAAAGAACGGCAAACGGCTGATGCGGCCGGAGGGGCTGAAGAACAGCCAGACCATGTTCGGCTGTCGCCCCTCCGGTGCCATCAGATCAATCTCGAAGGAGTTCGTTGATGCCGGTCTTCGAGCGTGTCTTCTCGTCGACGCGCTTGACGATGACGGCGCAATAAAGGTTCGGCGCCGGCTGGCCGTTGGCCATGGTCGAGCCCGAGGGCATCGAGCCTGCGACGACGACCGAGTAGGGCGGCACTTCGCCATAGGTCACCTCGCCGGTGGCGCGGTCGACGATCTTGGTCGACTTGCCGATGAAGACGCCCATGCCAAGCACCGAGCCTTCGCGCACGATGCAGCCTTCGACGACTTCCGAGCGGGCGCCGATGAAGCAATTGTCCTCGATGATGGTCGGACCGGCCTGCATCGGCTCCAGCACGCCGCCGATGCCGACGCCGCCCGAAAGATGCACATGCTTGCCGATCTGGGCACAGGAGCCGACGGTCGCCCAGGTGTCGACCATCGTGCCTTCGCCGACATAGGCGCCGAGGTTGACGAAGGAGGGCATCAGGATCGCGTTGGGGGCGATGTAGGCCGAACGGCGCACGACGCAGTTCGGAACGGCGCGGAAGCCGGCCTTCTCGAATTCGTTGACGCTCCAGCCGTCGAATTTCGACGGCACCTTGTCCCACCAGACGGACTGGCCCGGGCCACCCTTGACGATTTCCATCGGGTTGAGGCGGAAGGACAAGAGAACCGCCTTCTTCAGCCACTGATTGACGGTCCAGACGCCGTCGTCGCCGCGCTGGGCAACGCGGACCTTGCCGCTGTCGAGCAGGTTCAATGCCGTCTCGACGGCATCGCGCACGGCGCCGCGCGTTCCGGTGTTGACGGAATCGCGATCTTCAAAGGCGGCTTCGATCGTCTGCGACAGGGAGGCGAGGTCGTGGTTCGTCATCGGAATTCCTTAAAGTTCGGCGGTTATCCTGCGAAAGCTCTACTGCATAATTCCGGAAATCGGAATCGATTTAAGGACAAAATTATGCAGCAGATCTAGCTGCTATAGCGACCTTGACACGTCCTCAAGGACGCGCGCAGTGCGGAAAATGGTCCTGAAAAGTTGAAGGGCTTTTCAGGTCCCGTGGGCGGCCGGGGCTTGGCAAATTGCGGCGACTCCGGCACTACAGCGCCGCGTACCCGTTTGGGGGTGCGCAAAGGGCGCCGCAGCGCCTCGATGCGCTTGCGACCTTCATGACCGAGGAATGAGGATAGGACGCGTCTGGACGAGATGCCGATTGTCCGGAACGCGACGGGAAAGACGACATAATGGCACGTATGAAGAAGCGCGCATTGCGCCGCAAACACGGGGTCTGGGATCCGCTTGCCGACAGCTCGCAGAGCCGGCAGCGCGCACAGACGGTTCCAGTCACGCCGCAATCGGCCTCGCCCTCCTATCGCCTCGCCTATATCGACGACGATTTTCTCTGCCGCGAGGAGTTGCGTCCGGTTCGGTTGCAGCTCGAACTCTTGAAAACCGAAATGATGCTGGAGGAGTACGGCATCAACTCGACCGTGGTGATGTTCGGCGGCGCCCGCATCCCCGAGCCCGGCGGCGACGCCTGGGCGGCAAAGAACGAGACGCAGCGCAAGAACCTCGAGGCAGCTTCGGTCTATTACGAGGAAGCGCGCAAGTTTGCCCGGCTCTGCTCGGAGCATTCGGCCAAGCTCGGCCACAAGGAATATGTGGTCGTCACCGGTGGCGGTCCCGGCGTGATGGAAGCGGGCAACCGCGGCGCCGATGATGTCGGCGCGCCGTCGATCGGGCTGAACATCGTGCTGCCGCACGAGCAGGCGCCAAACCGCTTCGTGACGCCGGAACTGTCGTTCAATTTCCATTACTTCGCCATCCGCAAGATGCACTTCCTGCTGCGGGCCAAGGCCGTCACGGTGTTCCCGGGCGGTTTCGGCACGCTGGATGAGCTGTTCGAGACGATGACGCTGATGCAGACCGGGCGCCTGGCGCTGGTCCCGCTCATTCTCTTCGGTGAAAAGTTCTGGCGCTCGATCATCAACTTCGAGGCGCTGGCCGAGTTCGGCACGATCGCGCCGAATGATGTCGATCTCTTCCATTTCGTCGAAACGGCGGATGAGGCCTGGGAGATCATTTCCCAGTTCTATGAAACGGTCGATCCAAGGTCGGTGCCGATGGCAAACGGCCGCCGCTAAGTCGGTCCACCGCCGCACGCTTCTTCTGCATGTTTCCTTAAATCGCATTCGATTTCAGGACAAAAACATGCAGCAGTTCAAAGTGATACAGCGACCTTTGCGCGTCTGATAAGACGCGCGGCGCTGTAGAAGCGCATAGCCCCTCGCGCGGGTTGCAAGGGGCTATGGGCTCGGCAGGAGCCTCTCCACCGGGCGGTGGGGAGAAGGCGGGGCTCCCGTCAGATCTTCCTACAGCGCCGCGCGTATTTTAATACGCGCTAAGGTCGCTGTAGCATTTTAGATTTGCTAGAAATCAGAGCGGGATGCGGGCGGAAAACCGCATACACTTTTCCTCACCCCGCTCTGGTGAAGTCCGCGGCGTCGATGACGCCGTCACCATTCTTGTCGCGCCGCTTGAACATGGTTTCCGCAGCGCTTGAAACTTCACTGGTGCTCAACGAGCCGTTGCCGTCGGTATCGATGCGCTTGAAGGCCTTTGGTCGAAGACCGGGCAGCATGGCCGGGTGCGCTTCCTTCAGCTTGGCAAGAGCGGTCTCGCGCTCGGCGCCGGTCTTGTCCTTGGCCTCGCGCCAGGCCTTGTGCGCCTCGCGGAACGCTTCGCGCTTCACCTTCATCTCTTCGGTGCTGATCTGGCCGTCGCCATTGGCATCGAATGTCCTGAAGTTGTCGGTGATCCGCGCCTGGAATTCGTCGAGAGAAACCTTCTGGTCCTTGTTGGTGTCGAGCCGCTCAATCATGCGTTCACCGCGCTGTTCGGGCGTCAGCTTTTCACGCGCCGCAAAGGAGGGCGCCGCCATGCCGGTTGCCGCCACAGCCAGCGCGGTTACGCCGAGGATCAGGGTTCTGTTGCGCATCATGCTTCCTTTCGATCGGGTTATCCCTGATCGAGAGGATAGACGGCGGCACGCACCGCACCAGTTAAACTTTGGTAATTTAAGCCTTTGGCCGGAAAGGGGTTTTTTACCGGCCAAATTGTGTCCGGTCAGAGGTCGGAGACGACCCGACGCAGGAAGCCGGTAAGGTCCTCGGTCACGTAGTCGATCTGCTCGTCGGTGTCGTTCGACTTTTCCCAGGACTCGGCAAATGTGTATTCGAAGTTACGCGGAACGAGCAGCACCGTCTTCATGCCCAGCGCCTTCGGCACCAGAAGATTGCGCGGCAAGTCCTCGAACATGACCGCATTTCTGGTGTCGACCCGGTGCAGGCTCATGAACTTGTCGTAGGTCTCGCCGGCCGGCTTCGGCACGAAATCGGCGGCAACGATGTCGAAGATGTCGTCGAAGTGGTCGAGGATGCCAAGCGCTCTCGCCGTCATCTCGGCATGGGCGACGCTGCCATTGGTAAAGATGAACTTGCGGCCGGGCAGCGACCGGATCGCTTCGCCGAGCGCCGGGTCGGCGGGCACGATCGAGTAATCGATCGCGTGTGCCTGCTCGAGAAAGTCGTTCGGATCAATGCCGTGATGGATCATCAAGCCTTTGAGCGTCGTGCCATGGTCGCGGTAGTAGTCCTTCTGCAGCTTCTTGGCGTCGGCCGGATCGAGCGACAGCAGTCTTGCCACGTAAGACGTCATGTTGCGGTCGATCTGCGCGAACAGGTTGACGTGATGCGGATAGAGCGTGTTGTCGAGATCGAAGACCCAGTCGGTGACATGGGTGAATTCGGAGCGGGTCGGCAGGCGGTCGAGCTTCTTCATGACTGCCTTATGACATGGGGATCAATGGCCGCAAACGAGAAAATGCATGGGGCCTGCGCGGAAGCGGTCCGGTCGACAGGAGCATTTCCACTTTGAATTGCCCATGTGCCGTGGCATGGTCCGGCCCGACGGATTTATTGGCTCGAGGCTCAAGGTGCCTATGTCGGACGAACTCTTCTATCTGCTTTTCCTGTTTGGGTTCTACCTGACGACAGTCGCCACCTATTTCGCCCTCGGCTTTGGCCTGACCTGGTTCAACGAGCGTAACCCTGAGCGAAAGATCCAGAGGAGACGCAATAACGACAAGCGCCGCAATGCGGAAATCCGCCAGAGCCTCGCTTCGATGTTCAGCGCTTGCCTGCCGCTGACGATCGGCCTTTACGCCCAGCAGAAGGGCTGGGCGATGGCGCCCTGGGCCTTCAACTGGTGGACCGCGGTACCGCTCTTCGTGCTGTGCATGTTCCTCTACGATACCTGGTTCTATTTCATGCATCGGCTGCTGCACACCAAGTGGTTTTATCCGCTGCACGCCCTGCATCACAAAAGCGTCGCGCCGACGATCTGGAGCACCTATTCGGAGGATGTGCTCGACAACTTCCTTCTGCAGAGTTTTTCCGCCGTCATCGTTTTCGTCGTCCCGTTCCCGCCGGCAATCCTCATCGGGCAAAGGCTGTTCGAACATTTCAACGGCATGTTCGGGCACTGCGGTTTCGAGTATTTCGCGTCGTCGACATCGCGTTATCCGTCGCCCCTGCTGTGCACGACGTTCCACGATCAGCACCATTCCGGGTTTCGCTACAATTACGGCAACTATTTTTCGTTCTGGGACCGCGTGCTCGGCACCATCTCGCCGAACTACGACCAGCGCGTGAAGACCTTTGAGCAGGAGGGGCCGCCGCTCACCTTCAGCCAGCCCGCGCTGCCGGAAGAGGCGACCGAAAAGGCGGACTGAACCGCCAAGGCATCGTGGCGTCCTTGGCAACCGCCGCAGCCGCGTGCTAGATCCTTCCAGTCGCTTCCCCGCAACGGCGAAGCGATCCAACTCTTTGAAAAAACGTAATTCCGGGCGGTGCTCCGTTTCGCATTTTGCCGGAATTGCCAACGTGCGCAGCCATGGAAACCTGGGTCCTCATCACCGTCGCCGCGGCCTTCCTTCAGAATGTCCGCTCGGCCATGCAGAAACATCTGAAAGGCGTCATGGGCACGACGGGCGCCACTTTCGTGCGCTTCGGCTTCGGCCTGCCCTTCGCCTTCCTCTATTTGTTCCTGCTGTGGCAGGTGGCCGGGCGCCCGCTGCCGGTGCCGAACGGCACCTTCTTCCTCTGGGCGGTGATCGGAGGGCTCGCGCAGATTGCCGCCACCTTCCTGCTCGTCCATCTCTTCTCCTTCCGCAACTTCGCGGTCGGTACCGCCTATTCGCGCACCGAGCCAGCGCAGGCGGCGGTGTTCGGCCTGATCTTCCTCGGCGAAAAGGCAAGCCAGGGCACGCTGGTGGCGATCGCCATCTCCGTCGTGGGCGTGATGCTGATTTCGGTCGCGCGCACGACGTTGAGCCCGCGCACGCTGGTCACCTCGGTGTTCAGCCGCACGGCCGGCATCGGGCTGCTGTCGGGCACCTTCTTCGGCCTCTCGGCGGTTTCTTATCGCTCTGCCTCGCTGGCGCTGGCACCTAGCCTGCCTCAGCCCGACTATGTGATGCAGGCGAGCTACACGCTGGGTTTTGTCATCCTGCTGCAGACCGTGGTCATGCTCATCTGGATCATGCTGCGCGAACGCGACGAGCTGCCGCGCATTGCCGCCGCCTGGAAGCCGGCCGTCGTGGTCGGCTTTGTCGGTGCATCAGCCTCCTTCGGCTGGTTCATGGCAATGACCCTGCAGCAGGCTGCCGTCGTCAAGGTCGTCGCTCAGGTCGAGATGCTGTTCACCTTCGCCTCGTCCTTCTTCATCTTCCGCGAATGGATCAACCGGCTGGAACTCTTGGGCTGCCTGCTGATCGTGCTCGGCGTGGTGATGCTCGTACTCATCTGAAAAGAGCGCTGATCTGAAAAATAGCCGCCCGAAAACCGGCGCCTTTGTCTCAGAGGGCGTGGTAGAACGACGGCATGTTGTTTGATCTTCCCTCCGATGAAACGCTCTACGACGCATTGATTGCGCGAAGCAGCGAATACGAAGGCGCCGCCTTTGTCTGCGTCAAGACGACAGGCGTCTTCTGCCGCCTGTCCTGCCCGGCCCGCAAGCCCAAGCGCGAGAACACGATCTTCGTCGGATCGATCGGTGCCTGTCTCGAAACCGGCTTCCGACCGTGCCAGCGGTGTCGGCCGCTTGCCACCGTCGGCGCCAAGGATCCGCTTGTCGAAGACCTCCTGCAGGCGCTGGAGGCGGCGCCCGAGCGACGCTGGAGCGAGGGTGACCTCGTTCGCCGGGGGCTTGATCCCTCGACGGTCAGGCGCGCCTTCAAGCGCACGCTCGGCATCACCTTTCTCGATCTGGCGCGGCATCGTCGGCTGGGCTTGGCAGCGCGCCAGCTTGCGGAGGGCGGACGGGTGATCGACGCCCAGATTGACGCGGGCTACGAATCGCCGAGCGGTTTTCGCGCGGCCCTCCAGCGGCTGCTCGGTGACGCGCCGGCGGCAGCCCAGGGACGGGCCCTGCTCTTCTCCGACTGGATCGAAACGCCGCTTGGGCCGATGGTCGCAGTCGCCGACGCAAAGCATCTCTATTTGCTGGAGTTTCACGACCGCAAGGCGCTGCCTGCGGAGCTCGTAAGCCTGAAACGCCAGACACGCTCCGCAGTCGTCACCGGCCGGACCGCGCCGATCGATCAGATAGAGACTGAACTGAATGCCTATTTTTCCGGTGAAAGCAACGGCTTTCAGACACCGCTCGCCGCCGGCGGCACGGCCTTCGAGCGCAACGTTTGGGCGCAACTCGCCAAAATTCCCGTCGGCGAGACGCGATCCTATAGTGACATTGCCCGCGAGGTGGATACGATCCGCGCCGTTCGTGCCGTGGCCAAGGCCAACGGTTCCAACCGGATCGCCATCGTCATTCCCTGCCATCGCTGCATCGGCGCGGACGGATCCCTGACAGGCTATGGCGGTGGGCTTTGGCGGAAACAATGGCTGCTTCGGCACGAGGCCAAATTGAAACCTGTCGGCTTGTTCGTGGAGGAAATGCGATGACTGAGAAGGAAAAGGCGATTGCCTTCGCCGCCCTGCATCAGAAGGGCGATCCGCTGGTGCTCTACAACATCTGGGATGCCGGGAGCGCCAAGGCCGTAGCGGATGCCGGGGCAAAGGCGCTGGCCACAGGAAGCTGGTCGGTGGCGGCTGCCCACGGCTTCGGTGACGGCGAAAAAGTGCCGATGGAGTGGCTCGCCGAGATCGCGCGGCTGATCGTCGCCTCGACCGAATTGCCCCTGACCGTCGACTTCGAAGGCGCCTATTCCGAGGATCCGGAAACCGGGGCCGCAAACGTCTCCCGCATCCTCGATGCTGGCGCCATCGGCATCAATTTCGAGGACCAGGTGGTCGGCAAGGGGGGCGTCCATGCCATTGAAAAGCAGGCTGCCCGTATCCGCGCGATCCGCGACATGGCCGACCGGCGGGGCATTCCGCTGTTCATCAATGCCCGCACGGATCTCTTCCTGCAGGAAGGTGATGAGGCGCGCCACGCCGGATTGGTCGATGAGGCGATCGCCCGTGGCAAGGCCTATGCCGAAGCCGGCGCCAACGGCTTCTTCGTGCCGTGGCTGGTCGACGCAGGATTGATCGCCAAGGTCTGCGCTGCCTCCAGCCTGCCGGTCAACATCATGATGCGGCCGGCAGCACCCGATCTGAAGACGCTTGCCGGCGCCGGCGTTGCCCGTGTCAGCTATGGCCCGGGACCCTACCGAGCGATGATGGAAAAGCTGAAGGCGGCAGCGTCGGAGATCTACGCTCCGCGCTGAGCGGGGGCTTGATGAAATCGCGCGGCGCAAGTTGCGCGATTTCACCGTGAAAATGTACGTTTTTGGCCGCAGCCTGGAGCTGTTATTTCCGCAATCTTCAGCTTTATCGTGTCTCTGGCAGTTCGTTGCGACCCGAGAGGCACCGTATGAAGATTGTTCTGCTCAATCCCCCGCATACGGCCATCGGCAGCCGTATTCCCGATGACCATCTCCCGCCACTCGGCCTGCTCGCCGTTGGCGGGCCGCTCCTTGATGATGGCCACGCCGTGCGGCTCATCGATTGCGAATTCGGCCCTTTGGGCTTCGAGGAGATTGTCGCACGCGTGCTCAACGACTGCCCGGATCTTCTGCTGATCGGTCATTCGGGATCGACGTCGGCCCACCCGACGGCCAGGCGAATTGCCAGCGATGTCAGAATGGCCGCACCGTCCGTGCGGGTGATCTATGGCGGTGTGTTCCCGACCTATCATTGGCGCGAGGTTCTGAGCGAGAGCGGCGCCTTCGATTACATCGTCAGGGGAGAGGGCGAGGAGACGGTGCGGCGGCTCGTGCGCGCCCTGTCATCCTTAGAACCCTTGAGCGAGGTTCCGGGCATCGCCTATCGCGATGATGACGGCAGCGCTCTCGCCACCCGTCCGGCCGAGGCGATCGCCAATCTCGATGCCTACCGCATCGGCTGGGAGCTGATCGAGCATCGGCACTACAGCTATTGGGGCGGAAAGCGCGCTGTTGTGCTGCAGTTTTCGAGGGGGTGTCCGCATTTGTGTAACTATTGCGGCCAGCGTGGCTTCTGGACGCGATGGCGGCACCGGGATCCGGTCGCGTTCGCTAAGGAGATCGCCCGCCTTCACCGCGAAGAGGGCGTGGAACTGATCAACCTCGCCGACGAAAACCCGACCTCGTCGCGCAGGGCCTGGCTCGCCTTCTTGAACGCCATGATCGCCGAGAACGTGTCGGTGCAGATCGTCGGCTCGACGCGGGCGGACGATATCGTGCGCGATGCCGACATATTGCACCTCTATCGTAAGGCCGGTGTCGTGCGTTGGCTGCTCGGGATGGAAAACACTGACGACGCTACGCTGAAGCTGATCAAGAAGGGCGGGACTACCACGAGCGACCGGCAGGCAATCGCGCTCCTGCGCCAGCACGATATTCTCTCGATGGCCACCTGGGTGGTCGGTTTCGAGGAGGAACGCCTGGGCGATCTTTGGCGCGGTTTCAGGCAGCTCTTGTCCTATGATCCGGACCAGATCCAGGCGCTCTACGTCACGCTCCACCGGTGGACCCCATTCTTCGGCCTGGCCAGGGATCGCACCGTCATCGAGCCGGACATCCGCAAATGGGACTACAAGCATCAGGTACTGAAGATGAAGCATCTTCATCCAGCCGTGCTCTTCCTGAGCGTCAAGTTGATCGAGGTTGCGATCCAGGCGCGGCCGAAGGCCCTTGCGCGCGTTCTCCTGCACCGTGACCCGCAGCAGCGCCATTCGATGCAGTGGTACACTCGCATGGGGCGCAGGGTCTGGTTTCACGAACTCTACGAATTCGTCTTCCGCCGACGCCATTTCGACTCCGGGCCGACGCTTCAGGTGTTCTGGGGAGCGCCGCAGGAGGCCGAGGAAGAATCGATGCTGCCGCCGCGCCGGCGCCGTCCGGCAGACAGCGCGGCCGCATAAAAAATCCGGAAGCCGTGCGGGACGACTTCCGGATCCTCGTCATGCCATTTTGCCGATCGGCTTGATCAGGGCACGATCAGCGTGCCGGCGCCGCGCTCGGTGAAGATTTCGAGCAACACCGAATGAGGCGTCTTGCCGTTGAGGATGACGACGCCCTGGACGCCTGCCTTGATGGCGTCGATGCAGGTCTCGACCTTCGGGATCATGCCGCCGGAAATCGTGCCGTCGGCGATCAGCGCGCGTGCCTGCGCAACCGAAAGCTCCTTGATCAGCTTGCCTTCCTTGTCGAGCACGCCGGCCACGTCGGTCAGGAACAGGAGGCGCGTGGCGTTCAGCGCACCGGCGATCGCGCCGGCGAAGGTGTCGGCGTTGATGTTGTAGGTGTGGCCGTCGCGGCCCGGTGCCACCGGCGCGATGACCGGGATCATTTCGGAGCGGGCGAGCAGGTCGATCAGCGTGCGGTCGACTTCGACCACTTCGCCGACGAAGCCGAGATCGAGCACGCGCTCGATGTTGCTGTCCGGGTCCTTGATGGTCTTGCGCGCCTTTTCGGCGAAGACCATGTTGCCGTCCTTGCCGCAAAGGCCGATCGCCCATTCGCCCGTCTGGTTGATGAGCGCGACGATCTCCTTGTTGATCGAGCCGGCAAGCACCATCTCGACGATCTCGACCGTCTTTTCGTCGGTGACGCGCAAGCCGCCTTCGAACTTCGATTCGATGCCCATCTTCGTCAGCATCGCGCCGATCTGCGGGCCGCCGCCGTGCACGACGATCGGGTTGACGCCCGACTGCTTCAAAAGCGCGATGTCGCTTGCAAAGGCGCGGCCGAGTTCGGCATTGCCCATGGCGTGGCCGCCATATTTGACGACGATCGTCTTGTTCTCGTAGCGCTGCATGTAGGGCAGGGCCTGGGTGAGCAGGCGTGCCTGGATTTCACTTTCATTGGCGGACATGGCGGACCCTCGAAAAATACCGGCTGCTGTTTAGCGCAAGTTCCGGACCGATGGAATGATCGGCGAGCAACATAAAGCCGGAATGACATGACTGGTGCATGGCGATTTGCGCTCTATGTTCGTCTGCAGGTGAGCTTCGGGACGCGTCTTGATGGTCGATGAGGATATAGCCGGGCTTATCGGCCGCGTTTCGCTCGGCGATCGCGACGCCTTTGCCGAGCTTTACCGGCAGACCAGCCCGAAACTTTTCGGCATCTGCTTGCGTATCCTTGGAAATCGGAGCGAGGCGGAAGAAGCGCTGCAGGAAATCTACGTCAAGATCTGGCAGCGCGCCGGCCGATTTTCGCAAGGACAGGCGGCTGCGACGTCCTGGCTGGCGGCAATTGCGCGCAATCAGGCGATTGATCTCGTGCGGGCGCGCAAACCCTCCGCCAACGTGATTGACGAAGCCTACGATTTGGCTGATCCTGCTGCCGATCCGGAAAAATCGGCGGTCGTGAGCGCGGAAGGCAGGCGGATCGATGCCTGTATGGAGGAGCTTGAAAGGGACCGTGCGGAGGCGGTGCGGCGTGCCTATGTCGAGGGCTTGAGTTACCAGGAGCTGGCCGACATTTACGCAGTGCCGTTGAACACCATGCGGACTTGGTTGAGGCGGAGCCTCATGAAGTTACGAGAGTGTATGGAGCGATGACAGCACCAAGCCCAGAGGGAGGCGATCGTCGCCGCGACGAAGTGATCGCGGGCGAGTATGTGCTCGGCGTTCTGTCGGTCGCCGACCGGCGCAAGGTCGAGGCCCGGCTCGCCTCCGATCGAAATTTTGCTGCCATGGTGGACCGCTGGCAGAGCAACCTCTCCTCCTTCGACGACGGCTATGAGCCGGTTGTCCCGCCGCCGAAGACCTTCTCTGCCATCGAACGGCGGCTTTTCGAGGCATCGCAGGTGGCACCGGTTCAGCCCCGCCGCGGGCTCTGGAATTCACTCGCTGTCTGGCGCGGGCTGGCACTGGCGTCGCTCGCCGCAGTTGCGGTGATGGGCGCCTCGATGGCCGGCCTGTTCACAGCGCCGTCGGCGAGCACGTCGCTCGTCGCCGAACTGACCGGGAAAGGCAGCGCCATCGATCTGGTCGCCCACTACGACCATCAGTCCGGGCGACTGAAGGTGACGCCGGTCGCGGCAAGGCAGGCGGAACAGAAATCCCTCGAACTCTGGCTGATCAACGGCAGCAATCCGGCGATTTCGCTTGGCGTGTTGCCGCAGTCTGGCGAAGGCGAGCTTGCCGTTCCATCGGCCTTCCGCTCGAGGATTTCGAGCGGCTCGGTCCTTGCCGTCAGCGTCGAGCCGCTGGGCGGATCGCCGACCGGATCGGCCACCGGTCCGATCATCGCGCTCGGCAAAGCGCGTAACCCATAATACGCAGAACGCTCGAAATACCCCATCTTATCAATCGGATACGTTTAGACAAAATTGCTGAAACTCTTTCTCCAGCCGTTCCGTTGCTTGTCATGTTCCCGCGGTGGGAACGACAGCTTCGGCGGGGCGGCTTCAGCGTCGCCTCCCTCAACAGGAAGGAAAGAAAGATGTTCACGTCTGCTATCCGCTTGGTCGCAACGGCTTCCGTTCTTGCAGCGAGCGCCTGCGTCGCCCATGCCGAGAACCCGATGGTCGGTGGCGCGCCTATGTATGCCGAGAAGAATATCGTCGAGAACGCCGTCAATTCGAAGGATCACACGACGCTGGTCGCCGCAGTCAAGGCGGCCGGACTGGTGGAGACCTTGCAGGCCAAGGGCCCGTTCACGGTTTTCGCGCCGACCAACGAAGCCTTCGACGCACTGCCTGCCGGCACGGTCGATACGCTCTTGAAGCCAGAAAACAAGGAGAAGCTCGCCCAGGTTCTCACCTGCCATGTCGTTGCCGCCGACGCTATGTCCGCAGCGATTGCCAAGATGGTCAAGGACGATGGCGGCGAACACGACGTCAAGACCGTCGGCGGCTGCGTTCTCAAGGCCAAGGACGACGGCGGCAAGATCACCCTGACTGACGAAACCGGCGGCACGGCCACGGTGACCATCGCCGACGTCAAGCAGTCGAACGGCGTCATCCATGTGATCGACAAGGTGCTGCTGCCCAAGGGCTGATGGCGCCTGCAGCCGGGGCGCCACCCGCCTCGGCACCTTGCCACCGGCTACTGCATGTTTCCTTTAATCGTACTCGATTAAAGGACAAAAACATGCAGCACTTCAAAGTGCTACAGCGACCTTTGCGCGTCTGATAAGACGCGCGGCGCTGTAGTTCGGCCGGTGGCATTTCGAAACGGGCTCACGGTGCTTTGACTGGCAGTGTTTTGCTGCGGTCGCGTCAGGCGATTAAGGTCAGTGTCAAGGCTTGGAGCGGCAAGGAGGGGTAGATGGTCAACCGACGCATCTTTCTGATGGCAGGCAGCGCTCTCGCGGCGGCCGCCATCGTTGCACGGCTCCCCTTGGCCCGGGCTGCCGGCACCGAGACCTTCGAAGTCGTCAAGACTGACGCGGAGTGGCGGGCGCTTTTGACCGACGACCAGTATCGGATCCTGCGGCATGAGGATACGGAGCGACCGTTTACAAGCGCGCTCAACAACGAGAAACGCAAGGGGCTCTTCCAGTGCGCGGGCTGCGCGCTTCCGCTCTATTCCTCCGAGGCGAAGTATGACAGCGGCACGGGCTGGCCAAGTTTTTGGCAGTCACTGCCGCGCGCCGTCGCGACGCGGCAGGACAGTTCTTTTGGCATGACCCGAACCGAATGCCATTGCCGGCGCTGCGGCGGTCATCTGGGGCACATCTTCGACGACGGCCCGCCGCCAACCGGCAAGCGCCATTGCATCAACGGCCTGGCGCTCGCCTTCGTGCCGGCGTCGAGCTAGACCACTCCAGATGCGGAGTGATCCCGCCTTCCGCTTAGAACGAGCCCGCCGGCGGCGAGGCTGAGGCTGTGCCCGAAAGCGCCGCCTGCAGCTTTTGTTCCTGTTCCGGGGACAGTGACGTCTTCAGCACACGACCGCGGACATTGGGAAGCTCGGCGAGCACCTTCTCCGGCTGGACCTTGCGCACCAGGATGAACAGTGCCGAGGAATTGTTGGGGATCGTGTTGCCGAGCGATTTGATGAAATCGTCATCGATGCCGTAGTCGGTCAGCGATCCGGAAAGCGCGCCGGCGCCGGCGCCGAGCGCGCCGCCGATCGCAAAGCCTGCCAGCGGATTGAGGAACAGAAGCCCGACGAGCCCGCCCCAGAGCGAGCCGGAGAGCAGGCCCGAGGTCGCGCCGACGGCCGTCAGGTTGAGGCTCTGCTTGAGGTGAACCTTGCCTTCGGCATCCCGGACGACGACAACCGCGTCCTCGAGATCGATGAGATATTCCTTCTTCAGGCCTGCGAGTTTGACGAGGACCTTGTCGGCCTCATCGGGTGCATCGAACCCGACAACGATCAGATCGGACATGTTTCTCTCCTGTCTCTGGCCGCGCCGCTATGCGGGCGCAACCCAGAGATAGAGCGGATCGCATGTCAGGGTAGTGACAGAGATCAAAGACTTTCGACCGACGGTCCTTTGGGGTTGCCGCCTGGCCGACAAAACCCTAGCGGGCGATCGCCGTTTCGATCGCGGCGCGCAGCTCGTCGAGCCCCAGCCCCTTTTCCGACGAAGTCGAGAGTACCTCCGGGAACGCGGCGGGATGCTTCTTGATCTTGTCGAGCGTCTCGGCCACCAGCCGCGGCACGCCGGCTTCCTTGATCTTGTCGGTCTTGGTGAGCACGAGCTGGTAGGAGACCGCTGCCTTGTCGAGCAGCGAGAGCACGTCTTCGTCGTTCTTCTTGATGCCGTGTCGGCTGTCGATCAGCACATAGACGCGCTTCAGCGTCGAGCGGCCGCGCAGATAATCGAACACGAGCTTCGTCCAGGCATCGACCTGCTCCTTCGGCGCCTGCGCATAGCCGTATCCGGGCATGTCGACGAGCGCCATCGGCGGCAGGTCCCCCACCTCACCGGAATAGCCGTCCGGCACGAAGTAGTTGAGCTCCTGTGTGCGGCCGGGCGTGTTCGAGGTGCGGGCAAGACCCTTGTGGCCGACTAGCGCATTGATCAGCGACGACTTGCCGACATTGGAGCGGCCGGCAAAGGCGATTTCGGCCGGACCCTCGGGGGGGAGGAACTTCATGGCGGGCACGCCGCGAATGAAAATCCACGGCCGGCCGAACAGCGGCTTGTCGTCTTTGGTTTTGATTTCGGCCATCGGCGCAGGGTCCTTCATCGAGAAAGCCATGGCTTCATGGTTTTGGCCGTGGATGTCAAGGCGTCGGCGTGCGCACGGGGCGTCCGGGACCGGCCTGCTGGCGCCGAAACTCGTTAAAGAGATAGGCAAGCAGCGCCAGGAAGATGAAGGTGCCGCCGATGATCGTGCGGCCGCTCGGCACTTCGCCATGGATGAGAGCGACCCAGAGCGGGCCAAGCACGGTTTCGGCCGTGCCGAGCAAGGCAGCGAGCGCCGAAGGCACGAGCCGGGCGCCGGTGACGAACAGCGCCATGCCGAGCCCCAGGTTGAAAGCCCCGAAGACGAAGAGCAAAGCGAGCTCGCCGGATGTGACCGACGGCCCTGATGACTGGCTTGCGGCGATGGCGGCGGCGGCAAAACAGCCAAAGCAGGTTGCCGGCGTCATGCGCACATGCGGGTAACGGCGGGTAATCACGGTCGCCAGCGCAAAGACCACGGGGATCAAGAGCGCCAGCGCGTCGCCGACAGGCGAGACGGCGCCCGTCAGGCTTTCCGACACCATGATGCCGACCCCGACGATCACGGCGGTGATTGCGCCCCAGGTGAAGCGAGAGACCCGCTCGCGGAAAAAGATCCAGCTCATCAGCGCCGCAAACAAGGGCACGCCGGCGCCGAGCAGCACGACATTGGCGATGGTCGTGTAGGAGATGGCGATGATGAACGAGGTGGAGGCAATGGTGAAGCAGAGCCCGACGGCGACGCCCGGCCAGCCCATGCCCCTAAACAAGGCCACAGTGCCACGCGGCCCGTCGCGCACCAGCATGAAGGCGAGCAGGAAAAGGCCGGCAAACAGGCAGCGCCAGAAGACGATCGTCCAGCTGTCCGGGATCTCGAGGAAACGCGCAATCGCGCCGCCGAAACTCCAGAAGAAGGCTGAACCGAAGACGAGCAGGGCGCCAAGTTTTTCACTGGCGGCAAGCGGCGCGGAAGAGGCGGGTTGATGCGTCATGATGCGGCTCGCCAGGGAGATGGTGC
Source organism: Ensifer sp. MJa1 (assembly GCF_037026475.1). Lineage (NCBI taxonomy): Bacteria > Pseudomonadati > Pseudomonadota > Alphaproteobacteria > Hyphomicrobiales > Rhizobiaceae > Ensifer > Ensifer sp. MJa1. The sequence goes on from NZ_JAKUMO010000018.1 coordinate 89,056, forward strand.
ACAATAGTGCGGATGAAGGCCTGTCAGCACTCGCATTCGCGCCGCAGTCTGTCGCACGTCGGCCCGTCAAAGAAAAGGCCCCAAACCTTGCGGTTCGGGGCCTCCGTGTCGCATTATTTGTCCGGCGTCATTCCGCCGGCTTGGGCTTCTTCGTAAACAGGCTCTTCAGGTTGTCGAAGAGCTCGATCTTGACGCCCTGGCGCTTCATGATGATCGACTGCTGCAGCACCGAAAGCGTGTTGTTCCAGGCCCAGTAGATGACGAGGCCGGCCGGGAAGGTCGCGAGCATGAAGGTGAAGACCACCGGCATCCAGGTGAACAGCATCGCCTGGGTCGGGTCCGGCGGCGTCGGGTTCATGCGCATCTGGACGAACATGGTGATGCCCATGATGATCGGCCAGACGCCGAGGTGCAGGAAGGCCGGGCCCTCGAAGGGAAGCAGGCCGAAGAGGTTGACGATCGTCGTCGGATCCGGGGCGGACAGGTCGTGGATCCAGCCGAAGAACGGCGCATGGCGCATCTCGATGGTGATGTAGATCACCTTGTAGAGCGCGAAGAACACCGGGATCTGGATCAGGATCGGCCAGCAGCCCGCCAGCGGATTGATCTTCTCGTCCTTGTAGAGCTGCATCATCGCCTGCTGCAGGCCCATGCGGTCGTCGCCGAACTTCTTCTTCAATTCCTCCATCTTCGGCTGAACCTTCTTCATGTTCGCCATCGATGCGTACTGCTTGTTGGCGAGCGGGAAGAAGATCGCCTTGACGACGATGGTGGTGATTAGGATCGCGATGCCGAAGTTGCCGAACAGACGGAAGAAGAAGTCCATCATTTTGAACATCGGCTTGGTGATGAAGTAGAACCAGCCCCAGTCGATCAGCTTGTCGAAGTTGGGGATCGAGTAGGCCACTTCATAATTGTCGACGACCGGGACTTCCTTGGCGCCGGCAAAGACGAGGTTCTTCACTTCGGACGACTGGCTAGGTGCAATGGTGATGGCATCGCTCTTGTAGTCGCTCTGGTAACGGCCGCGGCCGTCGGTAAAGTGCGAGAATCGGGTGTCGTATGGGGTCGCCTGCGGCGGAACGATTGCCGTCGCCCAATACTTGTCGGTGATGCCGAGCCAGCCGCCGGTCGCCTTGCCCGGTTCGATGGCCTTGTCGTCCTCGATCTTGGAATAGCCGACTTCCTGCAGGCCCTGGTCGCCGATGACGCCGATGAAACCTTCGTGCAGCACGTAGACGCTCGGCGTCGTCGGCTTGTTGAAGCGCGTCACGCGACCGTAGGACGACAGCGCCAGCGGTTCGGCAGTGTCGTTCTTGATGCTGTCGACCACCTGGAACATGTAGTGGTCGTCGACCGAGATCGTACGGGTGAAGACGACGCCCTTCTCGTTGGTGTAGGTGAGGGTTACCGGCGTTGCTGCGGTCAGCTTGTCGCCGCCCGAAAGCGTCCAGACGGTCTGCGGACCCGGAACGCTACCGGTGGCCTCGCTGCCGACATAGCCGAGTTCGGCAAAGTAGCCGTCGGTCGTCTCGGCCGGGCTGAAGAGGGTGATGACCGGGCTCTGCGGATCAACCGTCTCGCGGTACTCCTTGAGCTTCAGGTCGTCGAAGCGGGCGCCGGTCAGGTTGATGGAGCCGGAAAGCGCCGGCGTGTCGATCGCAACGCGTGCCGATTTGGCGATCGCCTGGTCGCGGTTTTCACCCGCGCCCGGAATGGCGCCGCCACCGGGCAGGGCCTGGCCAGACGGCTGCTGTGCCGGGGTTGCCGACTGCGACTGCGCCTGTTGGGCCTGCAGCGCTTCCGCAGCGATGCGTTCCTTTTCAATCTTCGGATTGACGTAAAGGAACTGCCAGGCGACGAGGATCAGCACGGACAGGCCAATCGCCACGAAATAGTTGCGGTTTTTTTCCATCATAGTTTCCTGGAACCGGCCGGCGGCCGCTTCTGTTTCGGCTTGTTTTCGATGCGCTCGCCAAGCCCCCGGGTCAAGGCGTCGAACGGGGCATTCAGGAGATCGCGTCGCGCGACAATCACATAGTCGTGTCCGGGTTTCATTGCAAACCCGGCGGAAAGCCGCACCGCCTCTTTCAGGCGTCGGCGCATCCGGTTTCGCTCGACGGCATTGCCGTGTTTCTTGGTCACGGTGAAGCCGACGCGGGCCTCGCCTTCCGGATCGTTGCGGTCGAGCACTTCGAGGAGAAACAAGGGGCCTCTACGGCTTTCTCCTGCCCGAACGGCCAAAAACTGCGGACGGCTTTTCAGCCGCCCGACAGTCTTTTTGTCTTTATCTGACGTCATGTGCCCGGACACTGGTTTCGGGCAATTTCGGCTTAAGCCGAAAGACGCTTGCGGCCACGAGCCCGGCGGGCTGCGAGGACCTTCTGGCCACCCTTGGTAGCCATGCGCGAGCGGAAGCCGTGACGACGCTTGCGGACAAGCTTGGACGGTTGGTAGGTACGCTTCATTTATTTAATACCGCGGTGTGCGGCCCTTCTTGGGTTTGCGTGTAGCAAGGAGCGTTTACGTTACCGGGCGCGGCTCCGCCTTGCGGACAGGAGGGCTTGACCGGACGTGCGCGGCTTATAAGGGGAAATTTCCGCGAAAGTCAATTGCAGGCGGCGATTCAGCATCCATCCGGGCTGCAAAAGTGATCGCCTGGCCAGTGGCGGGCGTCAGCCAGGGTTGCCGCGAAGGAGGGGGAGCTAGCCGAGATTGGTAAACGGAGCGCTAATCCGCCCTCCCCAGAATGCTGGGACACCGCGATGATCTTTATTAACCATGCCTATTTTAGGGTTTCCCTGGTGCAGTGAGGTCCAGGCAGGTTCGATAGACGGACAGGTCCGCGGCCTCGTGGAGGTCGGGATGAAAATACGCGGTAAGATCAATCTAATCGTCGGCATCATGAGCGTGCTGGCGGTTGCGGTAACCGGCATGTCGCTGGTCGCTGTCAACAAATACAACGAGAAATTCCATCAGTACGAGAACGTGGCGAAGCGTGCCTTCAACGCCGAACGCCTCAATCGCCTGGTGACCGCGGTGGTCATGGAATCGCGCGGAATCTACGCCGCCCCGACCATCGAGAAGGCCAAGCCGTTCGCCGAAGGCATTCACAAGAATCTCGACAAGATCGACACGCTGCTTGCCGAGTGGCGCCCGCTGATCCCCGCCGACACACAAGCCTCCTTCGATACGCTGGTCGCCAAGGCCAAGGAATTCAGGACCTTCCGCGTCGAAACGGCGCGGCTCGGCAACGAGGTGTCGCCGCAGGCTGCCAACGAACAGGGCAATAACGACGCCAACCGCGCGAACCGGAAGGCGTTCCAGGAACAGATCGACGCCGTCGTCGACATCAACCTGAAGACGCTCGACGTCGTCACCCAAGAGGTTGCAGCGTTCGAGCGCAACGTGATCATCACCATTCTCGCCATCGCCGGCCTTGGCCTCATCGCCGGCATTGGCGCGGCCTTCTATATCGCCACGAGCCATCTGAGCCGCCCGATCCTTGAATTGACCGGCAAGATGAAGCAGCTGGCCGGTGGCGACCTTTCCGTCGACGTGCCCTTCGCAGGCCGCAAGGATGAGATTGGCGAGATGGCTGAAGCCGTCGAGGTCTTCAAGCAGAACGGCCTGGCCGTGCGCGACCTCAATGCACAGGAAGCGGCGCTACGTGAAAAGAGCGCCGATCTCCAGTCGAGCATCGGTGTCGTCGTCGCTGCGGCCGCCGCTGGCGATTTCACCAAGCGGATCGGCAAGGACTATGAGAACGATGACCTCAATCGCTTCGCAAGGAGCGTGAACGAACTGGTCGGCAGTGTTGATGCCGGTATCGCCGAGACCCGCCGGGTTGTCGCCAGCCTTGCGGCAGGTGACCTCACCCAGAGCATGAGCGGTCACTACCAGGGCGCCTTCGCAGAGCTGCAGAAGAACGTCAATGAGACGCTGTCGACGCTGCAGAAGACGCTGCGCGAGGTTCGCGTCACCACCGACACGATCAACGGCAATTCGTCCGAGCTTCGCGCGGCTGCCGATGATCTTTCCAAGCGCACCGAACAGCAGGCCGCAGCGCTCGAGGAAACCTCGGCCGCCCTCGACGAGATCACCGTCGCGGTGAAAAGCTCGACCGAGCGGGCGCAGGAAGCGACCGTCATGGTCAACGAGGCCAAACACAGCGCTGCCCAGTCGGCAGCCGTCGTGCGCAATGCCGTCGACGCCATGGGCCGCATCGAGCAGGCCTCGAGCGAGATCGGTCAGATCACCAACGTGATCGACGAAATCGCCTTCCAGACCAATCTCCTGGCGCTGAATGCCGGGGTCGAGGCGGCCCGTGCCGGTGACGCCGGCAAGGGTTTTGCGGTCGTTGCCCAGGAAGTACGCGAACTCGCCCAGCGCGCGGCCAGTGCCGCCAAGGACATCAAGTCGCTGATTTCGAAGTCCGGCAGCGAAGTGGCAACCGGTGTCCGGCTGGTGCAGGAGACAGGCTCGGCGCTTGGCGAGATCGAGGAACGGGTCCTGAAGATCAACGACCACATCCATTCGATCGCGACCGCGGCGCGCGAACAATCGACGGGCCTCAGTGAAGTCAGCACGGCCGTCAACCAGATGGACCAGGTGACCCAGCAGAACGCGGCGATGGTCGAAGAGGCGAATGCCGCCACCCACAAGCTCTCCGCCGAGGCCAACAACCTTGCCAACCTCATAGCCTACTTCAAGGTGGACAATGCGTCGGTCCGGCCGATTGCCGTGGCACGCGAGAGCGCCCGGCCGGTCGAGTCACCCGCGCGCCGCATGATCAGCAACGTCTCGCGCGCCTTCGGCGGTGGCAGTGCCGCAGCCGTTGCCCGGGACGATTGGGAAGAATTCTGATCTTCCATTCTGACCTCTCCGTTATCCGAGCCCGCGGCGCCGACATGGTGTCGCGGGTTCGCCGTTTCTGCCGGTCGCACATGCCGGCTGCGGAGGGTCTGAGCACTGTTCCCTGGGTGACTTACACCGCTTGCGAATCCTCGCAGATAGACCCAGCCGAGCACATGCGGATGCGCGGGGAGAGGGGGCGATGACGATGCAGGCACTTGCTGTTGCCAACGGCTGGGCGCGCAAAACCGTTCGCGGCTTTGCCGCACCTTATCCGGCTCCGCTGCGATTGGAATTCAGTCGACCATCTCCTATTATGCAACCCTTGACGCGAAGCCCCTTGGTTCGGGCACTTGTGCGAGGCCTCAAGCGTTTGGTTGATGGGCAGGGAAATATCTAGGGCATGGCGGAAGAGACGCGTCCGGCGACTGCGAATGAAGGACTGAAGACGAGTGCGGGGTTCTTCCGGGGCCTTTCCGGCAAGCTGCTCCTGCTGACGATCGTCTTCGTCATGCTGGCGGAAGTGCTGATCTTCGCGCCGTCCGTTGCGACCATGCGGATTCGCTGGCTGGAAGACCGGCTGAATACGGCGGCGGCCGCCGCTGTCGTCGTCGACGGCCTGCAGAATGTCGAGCTGCCGCGCAGCGTGCAGAAGGACACGCTGATGGCGACAGGCACGAAGGCGATCGTCATCCGTCGCAAGGATGCATCGCGCATGATCGCCCTCACCGACATGCCGCCGGAGATCCAAGGCGAATACGACGTCGCCAATTTCACTGCCTTTGCCGCGATCCGTGATGCCTTCGATACGCTGCTCTTCGGCGGCAATCGTGTGATCCGCGTCTATGGGCCGCTTGGCGAGAGTGACGCGACGATCGAGCTGTTGATGAAAGACGCTAGCCTTCGCAAGGCGATGCTTGTCTATTCCCGCAACGTCTTCCTGCTGTCGATCATCATTTCGCTGATCACGGCGGCACTGATCTTCCTCGCGATCAATCGCATGCTGATCACACCGATCAGGCGGATGACGGCGAACATGCAGGAGTTTTCCAACGATCCGGCCGATCCCGGCCGGGTAATGGTACCGCCGGACGGGCGCGATGAACTCGCCGTCGCCGGCCAGCATCTGGCAAGCATGCAGCACGAGCTGCAGAAGACGCTCAAGCAGCAGAAGAGCCTGGCCGAGCTCGGCCTTGCCGTGTCGAAGATCAACCATGACATGCGCAATATCCTGTCGTCGGCGCAGCTGATCTCCGACCGGCTGGCCGACGTCGATGATCCCGTGGTCAAGCGCTTCGCTCCGACCCTGTTGCGCACCATCGACCGCGCCGTCGGTTATACCCGCGAGGTTCTTTCCTATGGCCGCACGACCGAAGCCGAGCCGCACCGCCGCTTCGTGGCGCTGAAGCCGCTGGTCTCCGACGTCGCCGAACTCCTGGCGATTGATCCGCAGTCAGGCATCGACTTCCAGATCCAGGTGCAGGACGACCTCGAGGTCGATGCCGACAGCGAGCAGCTGTTCAGGGTGGTTCACAATATCTGCCGCAACGCGGTGCAGGCGCTCACCAATCACGAGCCGGAGGATGGCCGCCCGCGCATCGTCAACGTCTCGGCGATGCGTGTCGGCAGCGTCGTCACCATCTCCGTCGACGACACCGGTCCCGGCATGCCCCCCAAGGCACGGGAAAACCTGTTTGCCGCCTTCCGTGGTTCGGCGCGATCCGGCGGTACCGGCCTTGGCCTGGCGATTGCCCGCGAACTGGTGCTTGCCCATGGCGGCACGATCGCACTCGTCGAGAAGCCGACACCGGGTACGCTCTTCCGCATCGAGCTACCGGACCGGCCCGTGCCACTCGACGCTTTCCGCTCGAAGTTCCGCCACTAAGAGCGGCCGTCCCCGGGGCGGGGAAAACGGGAGCGGGAAGGTGAGAATCGTTGGCCTGACGCCACAGGCGCCGGGGCCTTGCTTAGAGGCGTGTCAGCCGTTCGAATGGGCGATCCGTTTTCCTGTGCCGAGACGAGGTGCGGGTCAGTAAACCGTGCGCAACTTTTTTTGACTTCGGTGCCATTCGCCGCGGCGCCTTGCTTTGCAGGGGGTTGCAATGCCGGGGCGGCCGCGTTCGTCCACAGCAAAACAGGGCGCCGTCGTAAAAATGAAATTTTTTGCCGAACGGCGCTTGCAATCCCCGAAAGGACCCTTTAGAGAACCGCTCACGCAAGCGGTTCCGCCGCTTCAGGCAAAAGCACCCGTAGCTCAGCTGGATAGAGCACCAGACTACGAATCTGGGGGTCAGGAGTTCGAATCTCTTCGGGTGCGCCATTCTTTTCAAATGCTTTCAGACACATCGGTAACGCCCAAGGTTTTGCTGCGCAAGCCTGAGCTCTGATGAGCGTTCTTGACTCACAGGTGCATCCTGTCACCCTGCACGCAGGAGTGATGGCGACGTTGCCTTTGCAGGAGAGAGCGAGATGGCGAGGTTTGCAGCGGGAATAGTCTTGACGGGCATTTGCGTGGCTGCGGTGGGGAGCGCCTCCGCACGCAGTTGGCACTCCGACGATACCGCCGCCCTGGTCGGCGGCCTGTTTCTTGGCGGTGTCGCAGCGGCGGCATCCTCCCATGATCACCACCATCAGAACCAAGTCGTCACACCACGGCCTGCCTTCGGTGGCGCACCCTTCAGTCCTTCCGCCGGCGTCATCTGCTACCCGAACCAGGTCGCTTGCTACAACAACAATGGGACCTACCTTCCCGCCTGGACAAGCCGCGTATTCTGACCCGTGACGAAGGATTGCACCATGAAGTTCTGGCTTTCACTCGCCGTTGGCGTCTCTCTATATCTGTCCCCGGCCATCGCAAGCGCCAAGGATCCGACGACAAGCTTTGTGCGCCTGCATGCGATCGCACTGTTGGAAGGCGCGCTGAATGCGGAGCAAACCGCAAACCTGCAACTCATTGCCCACCAGGCGGCCATCGCAGCCGTGTGTGACGGTTTTACCCTGGATGACAAGAAGGTCTCAAAGGCGTTCGAAGCGCTCGCACCTGTCGGCGCTGACAAGATGACGGCAGAGCAGAAGGACTATCACGACAAGCACCTTCTGGTCGTGTACGGGATCCTGGTCGGCGGAGAGTTGACCGCGATGTCGGACGGCGCCTGCAAGCTGGCCGAGCAATCAAAGGCTGACCCCGATTTCGCGAAAGAAATGGTGTGGCAATAGCCATCTTGGCGACCGGCTCGGATTGCTGGTCATGGAGCCGGCGTAGGGCTACTTCGAAAGGGTGTGCTGCCCGACGCATGTCGGCCTGGCATTCGAGGGTCTGCGCACTATCGTCCCAATCAATCGATCAAACCTGTCTCTCAGGGCTGGAACCTTGCGTCCAGGGCCCTCTTGCGCGTCCTGCCATCGCAAAACCCGCGCCTGAGCGGGTCGTGGTCGACGAAACGACCCGTGCGATCACCTGACATGATTTCGTGCAGCCGCGCTCGCTCGGGCGAGGGGTCTCTCCGACGATCCTTCGAAGTGATGACGTGACGAATATGTATATTAGTATAATATAAATTATACAGCGTCGTGGGGGCGCTCAACCGTCGCGAAGCCTTTGTATCTTGTGGCTTCGGGTAACAAGAAGGCGGAGGCGCCTTCACGAACTTTTGACGCCTGTATCTGAGAATTGGCCTGTTCGCACACCTATATAAAGGCAGTGTTGCGGCCAACAAAGAAAGGAGGTGCTGGATGTATCGCTACATGATGAAAGAACTGCTGGTGATTGTCGCTGGCCTTTCGGTCTGCGCCTTCATCGTGTTGTTCTTTCTGATCAATTCCACGCCGAACCTGTGACGTGAAAGGGCGCTTGGTCGAAGCGCGTGATAACGCACGTCAACAATGACGCTGCGCCAAAAGATCCAGCGTCCGCTGGTCCTGTTGTCCTGAAAAGAAGTGATCGAGTGCCTGTTTGAACAGGCTTCCGCCGGTATCGACCTTTGCAAACAGGGTCATCGACGATCGAAACTTCATGTCGTCCGGGCTCGAGAAGATCTCGTGCGCCGATCTATCTGCAACTACATTGGTGAGCTCAGTGCATTGGCGAAGCCGCGGCCCAAGCACTGGATGGGCCAGATAGGCGGTGGCCTCGTCGAGCCCCGAGATCGCGTAGCGTTCAGCCATCGGCGAATGGCCGAGGCCGGCCAATTGCGGGAAGACGAACCACATCCAGTGTGTCTGCTTGCGCCCCCACCGCAGTTCCTCCAGAACTGTGGCATAGACACGGTCCTGGGCATCGACGAAGCGTTGGAGCTCGAAGAGATCCGGCATTGCAGCACCTCCCTTGGCGCGCTCGCCCTGCAGCGCCGCGCGTCTATCGGAAAAAAAAAACGTCGCTGTAACACGTTGAACTGCTGGCGCTTTGAATGGCTGTGCGTCCTTTCATCGGCTCCGATCAAAGGACGCGTGCAGCAGGCGAGAGCTTCAGTTACCAGCGGTGATGAACATGAACCTTCACCAGCCGTTCGTAAAGCGCCGCGATAGCCGCCTTGGTCTCGCCGTCGATGGCCGAGAGCGCACTGGCGGCGGCGTTCGATTGCGCCTGTGCCTCGTTGCGCGCGCCGGGAATGACGACGGATACGGCCTGCTGTTCGAGGATCCAGCGCAGCGCAAACTGCGCCATCGGCACGCCCTCAGGCACCAGCGGGCGAAGCTGCTCGACCGCCTCCAGCGCCGTCTCGAACGGCACGCCGGCAAAGGTCTCGCCGACATCGAAGGCTTCGCCGTGGCGGTTGAAGTTGCGGTGATCGTCAGCGGCAAACGCCGTATCGCGGGTGATCTTGCCGGAGAGCAGGCCGGAGGCGAGCGGCACGCGCACGATGACGCCGACATTCTTCTTCAGCGCTTCTGCGAAGAACAGGTCGTGCGGCCGCTGGCGGAAGATGTTGTAGATGATCTGGACGGTCGCGACACCAGGATACTCGATCGCCTTCAGCGCTTCCTCGACCTTTTCGACCGACACGCCGTAGTGACGGATCTTGCCCTTGGCGACGAGCTGGTCGAGCGCTCTGAAAAGCTCCGGGCGATAATAAACCTCGGTCGGCGGGCAATGCAGTTGCACGAGGTCGAGCGTCTCGACGCCGAGATTGGCGAGGCTGCGATCGATGAAGGCCTCGATATTGGCGCCGGTGTAGCCGTCGGCGACATGCGGGTTGAGACGGCGGCCGGCCTTGGTGGCAACGAAGGGCCTGTCGCCGCCGCGCTCCTTCAGCACCGCCGCGATGATCTTCTCGGAACGCCCGTCGCCGTAGACGTCGGCGGTATCGATGAAGGTGACGCCGGCGTCGAGCGCGGCATTGAGGGCGCGCTTGCCGTCCGCTTCGCTGACGTCGCCCCAGGCGCCGCCAATCTGCCAGGCGCCAAAACCGATCTCGGAAATGGTTGCGCCGGTCTTGCCAAGAACTCTCGTTTTCATGGTGCTGTCTCCTGATGCGATCGATTCTGAAATTAATCAGATATTCGATGGCTTTTATTTTGAATAGTCGATTTTCCGGCAGAGCTACTGGTCGAGTGAAACGACGGCTTTGCCGCGGCTGAGGTCGACGACCATGGCGAGGATCGCCTCCGCCTCGTCCTTGCGCAAGTCCACCGTCAGAACTGGGCCCTTGTCGGTGAAGCTCTCGCCGGCGATGCTGACGTTGCGCGCAAGAAGTCGCGCCTTGATCAGTGCCATGTCGGAAAAATCGAAGGCGACGGTCGCGCGCACGGTCTCGATCATCTCGACCTTTTCCGCCGCCCTGAGGCAGAGGGCGGCCGTGCCGCCATAGGCGCGCACCAGGCCGCCGCTGCCAAGCAGGATGCCGCCAAACCAGCGGGTCACCACGACGGCGACACCATCGAGCGCCTGCCCGTCGATTGCGGCAAGGATCGGCTTGCCCGCCGTACCGCTCGGCTCGCCATCATCGCTGAAGCGATAGGCCTGGCCGATGCGCCAGGCCCAGCAGTTGTGGTTGGCTGTCGGATCGGAATGGGTGGACAGGAAGTCTTTTGCCGCCTGTTCGTCCGCGACCGGCGCGGCAAACGCCAGAAACCGGCTCTTCTTGACGTCCTGGGTTGCCGTTTCGATGCGCTTGAGGGTGAACATGACCGCTTCCGTTTCTCAAACGCTGATAACGGATTGTGGGGGAGGGCGCCACCACGGTTTGGGGGACGGCGTGGGCTCTGGTGTTCCCAACAAGCGTAAACTCTTCCCCTCCTCGTTTCTGTGACACGCTCAGAGATGAGGAGGAGAGAGGCAGGTTCAAGCCCAATCGCCTCTCCCGCGTTCGGGAGAGGCATTCTTGTCTCGCGGACCGCCTACGATCAGCCGATCGCCATCAGGCTGGCGTTACCACCGGCGGCGGCCGTGTTGATCGAGGTCGAGACTTCCTCGAGCAGCCAGTTCAGGCAATAGGCATCGGGGTTCCTGCCGATCTCCTCGGTCGAAGCCGCCTGGACCAGGACGAGCGGTCCCGGCAGGCCCGCGATCGCCTTGCTCACTTCGCGCACGCGTTCGCCGTCGCCTTCAACCAAAGCACCCGCGAACGGGCTGTCGGCTGCCCAGTCCTTCGACCAGGACAACCGGGTCGAAACGCTCGCCGGCAGATCCTTCAGCGAGGCCTGCAGTCCGCAGGCGGCGTCGATGACGACCGTGTTGCCGGTGGCAAGGGCAGCGCCGAGCTGGTGGTAGAGACCGCTCTGCGTTGCCGGAACCAGCAGCACGCGGCCGCGCGGATGCAGCGCATAGAGGTTGCGTTCGCCGACCGGGCCCGGAAGCTCGGAGGCAAGACCGAGGGCGGAGTTGCTGCCGGCGTTGCGCGCGGCTTCGGCTTCCGTCTTGGCGCCCTTGCCGTCGAGCCACTTGGCAAAGTCGAGCAGCGCCGGATCGGTGTGGACCGAACTGTGCTGCGGCGGCACCGGGGCGGTAGCGACCAGGCGGCCGAGATAGAGCGGGCCGCCAGCCTTCGGGCCGGTGCCGGAAAGGCCGCGTCCACCGAACGGCTGGACGCCGACGACGGCGCCGATGACGTTGCGGTTGACGTAGAGGTTGCCTGCCTTCACCCGCGAGGTGACATGGGCGATCGTCTCGTCAAGACGCGTGTGCAGGCCGAAGGTGAGGCCGTAGCCGGTGGCATTGATGTCGTCGATCAACCGGTCGAGATCGTCACGACGGTAGCGGATGACATGCAGCACCGGTCCGAAGACTTCGCGCTTGAGATCGGAAAGCTTGTCGAGCTCGATAATCGTCGGCGGCACGAAGGTGCCCTGTTCGGTGCCGGAGGCGGGGCCGATCTGTTCGACCTTGCGGCCAAGGCCGCGCATCGTTTCGATGTGCTTCTCAATGATGCCCTTGGCCTCCGCGGTGATGACGGGGCCGACATCGACCGAGAGCCGGTCGGTGCGGCCGATCTTCAACTCGTGCAGCGCGCCCTTCAGCATCGCAAGCGTGCGGTCGGCCACGTCTTCCTGCAGGCAGAGAACGCGCAGCGCCGAGCAGCGCTGGCCGGCGCTGTCGAAGGCCGAGGCGATCACGTCGCCGACCACCTGTTCGGCAAGCGCCGAACTGTCGACGATCATGGCGTTCTGGCCGCCGGTTTCGGCAATCAGCGGAATTGGCCGGCCGGCCGGCGACAGCCGGTCGGCAAGCTGCGCCTGGATCAGGCGGGCGACCTCGGTCGAACCGGTGAACATCACGCCGGCGATTTCGGGGGCGGCCACGAGCGCGGCACCGATGCGGCCGTCGCCGGGAAGCAGTTGCAGTGCGTCGGCCGGAATGCCGGCCTCATGCAGGATGCGCACGCCTTCGGCGGCAATCAGCGGGGTTTCTTCGGCCGGCTTTGCCAGCACCGGGTTGCCGGCAACGAGGGCCGCAGCAATCTGGCCGGCGAAGATCGCCAGCGGGAAGTTCCACGGGCTGATGCAGACGATGGGGCCGAGTGCCTTGTGGGCCGGGCCGAGCGTGCGGCGGGTCTGTTCCGCGTAATAGCGCAGGAAGTCGATCGCCTCGCGCACTTCGGCAATCGCGTTCGGCAGCGACTTGCCGGCTTCGCGCGAGATAAGGCCGAGAAGCGTCGGCATGCGTGCCTGCATCAGGTCGGCAGCGCGGGTGAGGCAGGCGGCGCGCTCGGCCGGCGAGACGGCAGCCCAGCTTGCGGCGGCCTTGGCGGCAAGGCTTGCGGCCTGGCGGGCGTCGGCTTCGGACGCCTCGGTGACCGAGCCGACAACGTCGCGGTGGTCGCCGGGGTTGAGAACCGCGCGGGTTTCGCCGGAGGCAGGGCCGGTTGCCAGTTGCGGCACGGCCTTCCAGTCGATCGCAGCGCTCGCTTGGAGTGCTGCGGTCAGCGAGGTCAGTCCCGCTTCGTTGGAAAGGTCGAGGCCGGCCGAGTTGCGGCGCGTTTCACCGAAGAGATTGTCGGGCAGCGCGATCTGGTCGTGCGGCGCACCGACAACCGGCATGGCGCGCACGATCTCGACCGGATCGGCGATCAGTTCGTCGACCGAGACCTTGGGGTCGGCGATGCGGTTGACGAAGGAGGAGTTCGCACCGTTTTCAAGCAGGCGGCGAACGAGGTAGGCGAGCAGCGTCTCGTGCGTTCCGACCGGCGCGTAGATGCGGCACGGGCGGTCGAGATTGCCCTTGCCGACCACTTCGTCATAGAGCGGTTCGCCCATGCCGTGCAGGCACTGGAACTCATACTTGCCGACCTTGAAGTCCTTGCCGGCCATCTCGTAGATCGTCGCCAGCGACTGCGCATTGTGGGTGGCGAACTGCGGGAAGATCACGTCGGTCGCGGCGAGCAGCTTCTTGGCGCAGGCGATGTAGGAGACGTCAGTGTAGATCTTGCGGGTATAGACCGGGAAGTCCTCGAGGCCGTCGAGCTGGGCGCGCTTGATCTCGGCGTCCCAATAGGCGCCCTTGACGAGGCGCACCATGACGCGGCGCTCGGCGCGGCGGGCAAGGTCGATGATGAAGTCGAGCACGTAGGGGCAGCGCTTGCCATAGGCCTGGACGACGAAGCCCATGCCGGCCCAGCCGGCGAGGTCCTTGTCGAGGCACAGCTCTTCGAGCAGGTCGAGCGAGAGTTCGAGGCGGTCGGCTTCCTCGGCATCGATATTGAGGCCGATGTCATACTTCTTGGCGATGACGGCGAGCGCTTTCACCTTCGGCAACAGCTCTTCCATGACGCGCGACGCCTGCGAACGGGCGTAACGCGGATGCAGCGCCGAAAGCTTGATCGAGATGCCCGGGCCTTCATAGATGCCGCGGCCGGCCGATGCCTTGCCGATCGCATGGATCGCCGTTTCGTAGTCACGGTAGTAGCGCTCCGCGTCGGCAGCCGTTGTCGCCGCTTCGCCGAGCATGTCGTAGGAGTAGCGGAAGCCCTTCTCCTCGAGCGCGCGCGACCGGCGCAGCGCCTCGTCGATGGTCTCGCCGGTGACGAACTGCTCGCCCATCATGCGCATCGCCATGTCGACGCCGCGGCGGATGACCGGTTCGCCGCAGCGGGCGATCAGGCGGGTCAGCGCTGCCGAAAGGCTGCGGTCGTTGACGGTCGAGGTGAGCTTGCCGGTGACGACGAGGCCCCAGGTGGCCGCGTTGACGAACAGCGAGCGACCGCCGCCGATATGCGATTTCCAGTCTCCGTCGGCGATCTTGTCGCGGATGAGCGCGTCACGCGTCGCAGTGTCCGGGATGCGCAGCAGCGCTTCGGCAAGGCACATCAGCGCCACGCCTTCCTGGCTCGAAAGCGAATACTCCTGCACGAGGCCCTCGACGCCCGAGCCCTTGTGCTTGGCACGCAGCGCCTCGATCAGCTTGCGCGCGGTCTTGGCGGCAGCCGTGCGGGTCGCCGCGTCAAGCGTCGCAGCTTCGACGAGCGCCGGCACCGCTTCGGTTTCCGGGCGGCGGTAGGCGGCGGTGATCGCCTGGCGTAGCGTGCTCTGCGGCCGAACCGGCGGAGCGAACTCGGCAAACGGAGCCTGCGGCGCGCCGGTCTCTGCAGTGGTCTTGTGAAGCGGTGTCTGGCTCATCGAGCGCTATCCTCCGAGAAGCGGTTTCTAAGGGCGCGGCACGCCCCTGATCGTGGGCGGAAAATACGCTTCCTTTCGCCGTACATCCATCCGGCAAATTTTGTCTTTTGCGGAATGTTTCACCGTCTCAGTCGATCGTGACCGAGGAGAATGCGGAACGAAGGCGAAATCGCCGGATGATCCTGTGTCAGGCGGCCTTGCCGAAATGCTTCTCGCGGGCCATCAGGCACTCGTCGTCGCCGGGCATGCAGGTGCGGCAGACGATCGGGCGGATGGCGTAGATCTTGCAGCCGACGTGTTCGCCCAGCTTGCCGCTGAGTGCCGAGCAGCGATCGTCTTCGCAGCGCATGCCGCCGAGATCGGCAGACACGTACTCCGCCGGGATCAGGTCGAGTTCCTCGTCCGTCTCGAGCGAGAAACGCGGCCAGTCGGCCGAGTAGGCGCAGCAGGCGCCGCAGCTCTGGCAGTCGAAGCTTTCATCAATAGGGGCCGGTTCGGTCATGCGCCAAACTAGCATGAAGGTCCGCTCTTCGAAATGGCTTCTCAAGCAAACGCGGCGTCCCTTCGGGCAATCTCGTAATCTTCCGTATGAACCAGGACGCCGTCGTCAGTCACCACTGCAATGCCATAGGCTGCCGGCTCGTCGACCGACAGTGAGGCGTCGGGCGCGTCGAAGGGCATCGGCTGCTGGTGCACTGGGCTCTTGAAGACCGAGAAGGGAATGCCGCGGCTCGAGCCGCTGATCGTACGGTGCACATGGCCTGCGAAAATATGCCGGACATTGGCATGCCTTTTGACGAGGTCGTAGAACTCGACCTCGTTGGCGAGCCGGATCATGTCCATGCCCGTGAAACCCGTCCTGTGCGGCGGGTGATGCATGAAAAGGAGCGCCGGCCTGTCACCGGCCTCGGCCAGTTGCCGGTCGAGCCAGGCAAGGCGATCGCCGCACAGCAGGCCCGCGTGGCTGGTCGGGTAGTCATAGGGTGGGGCAAACAGCGTATCGAGCAGGATGGCGCGGCAATCCGGAAAATCGATCGCCTGTTGCACGAAACCGTTCGCGTCGATCGGCGTTCCCGAAAAGACCTCGAGGAACACCTCGCGCCGGTCGTGGTTGCCGATGGTGATGGCAACTGGCGGAACAAGCTGGTCGATGAGGCGCCTGAGGCGCGTGTATGAGGTGCTGTCACCGTGGTGGGTGAGATCGCCGGTAAAGATCACCCGATCGGCGTCGGCGTGGTAGCGGTTGACGTGCTCGATACCGGCGGCGAGGCGCTGATAGGGATCAAGGCCGATGATCGTCGTGCCTTCGGGCACCATGTGCAGGTCGGTGAAAATGATCAGCTTTGTCATGGAGATCCGGGCAATGGTGCTGGCGTTCGCCCCAAGCTGTCCCTCCACGTGTACTGCGTCAAGCGGCAACTTTGGGGAGGTCTCAAAACGCTCCGGCGGGTTTTTCTTGCGGGCCCTGGCGGAAAGCGCTAAGGCTGCGCAATCTGATATATCAGCCGGGTCACGCCTGTCGGGTCTGGCAAGCCAGGTGGAGAAACGGCATGCGGTGGAAGCGCACGATCCAGTTGCTGGATGTTCATTGCGAGGGTGAGATCGGCAAGGTGGCGATCGGCGGCGTGCCGAAGATCCCGGGAAATTCGATCGCCGAGCAGCTCAACCACATCAACACCGTGGATGACAGCCTGCGTCGTTTCCTGTGCCTCGAGCCGCGCTCCGGCTCGATCGGCTCGGTCAACCTGCTTGTGCCGCCGAAGCGACCGGAGGCCGATGCCGGTTTCATCATCCTGCAGGCCGACCAGGCGCATGCCATGTCCGGTTCGAACTCGATTTGCGTGACCACAGCGCTGCTGGAATCCGGCATCATCGAGATGAAAGAGCCGGAGACCGTCGTGATGCTCGACACGGCGTCGGGCCTCGTCAAGGCGACGGCAACCTGCCGCGACGGTCGTTGCGAGAAGGTGAAGCTGACGATGGTGCCGTCCTTCGTGCATGAGCTCGACGTCGAGGTCGACACGCCGAAGTGGGGCAAGATCAAGCTCGACCTCTGCTATGGCGGCATCTTCTATGCGCTTGTCGATGTCGGCCAGATCGGCACGACGATCGACAAGGCGAATGCCCGCGAGATCGTCGAGGCCGGCATGATCCTGAAGGACATCGTCAACCGCACCATTCCCGTCGTTCATCCGGAGATCCCCGAGATCAAGGGCGTCGCCTATGTGATGTTCCGCGATGTCGAGGCTGATGGCACGATCCGCACCTGCACCACCATGTGGCCGGGCCGCGTCGACCGCTCGCCCTGCGGCACCGGCAGCTCGGCCAATCTCGCGACGCTGCATGCCCGCGGCAAGGTCAAGGTCGGCGACGTGCTGAAGTCCCGCTCGATCATCGGTTCCGAGTTCGAAGTCGGCCTCGAAGGCGTGACGACCGTTGCCGGCCGCGAGGCGATCATCCCGACGATCGCAGGACGTGGCTGGACCTTCGGCCTGCATCAGGTGGCGCTCGATCCGTTCGATCCGCTGGCCGACGGTTTTGCGCTCACCGACACCTGGGGTCCGCAGGCGGGTGAAATCCGATAACCGGTTCCGTCAGCGGCGCTTACGCTTTTCCCAGTGCCCAAAACAGAAACGCGGGCCGAAGATCTGAGATCTCCGACCCGCGTTGGCCCTTGGGAGGCGTGTTCTGTTACTTGATACGGCTCATCTTGCCGAGCATGGCGGTCTCGAGAGCATCTCCGGCGCTCAACTCTGCCAGCTTCTGGCCGGCGAAAACGTCACCCTCGTTGGCAGCCTTGCGGAAGATGTTGCGCGCTGCCGGAATGTCCTTGGCGATGCCTTCGCCGTTTTCCAGCATCAGGCCGAGATTGACCATGGCGTCGACATTGCCGCGGTCAGCGGCCAGCCGATAGAACCTGGCAGCCTTGGCGTTGTCTTCCGGCACCAGCTTGCCTTCGTCGAGGATGACCGCGAGGTTGAAGGCGGCAGCGTCGTCCCCGGCAAGCGAGGCGCGCTCGAACCATTCCATTGCGAGCTTGCCGTTGACCGCCGTACCCATGCCGTCGCGATAGGAAACGCCGAGATTGTAGGCGGCGAGAACATTGCCGGCGGCGGCGGCCTTCTGGTTCAGCGTGAATTCAGTTGCCGTATCGCCCTGTTCGCCGACGAGAACGGCATAATTGGTCATCGCCAGGGCATGGCCATGTTCGGCCGCCTCGCCGAGGATCTTCAGCGACTGGATCTTCTGGCCGGCCTTATCCAGAACCCGGGCCAGCTGGAATTCGGCGCGCGGGCCACCATTCTGGTTATAGGCCTCGCGGCATGCCGACAGCGCGACGCCAATCTTGATGTCTTCGGTGGCAACGGCAGGGAAGGCCGGATTGCGCTGCAGGTCAAAAATGCTGCCTGCTTCGCGGTCGCAAACTTCAGTTGCGGTCAGTTCGCCGGCGCGGGCCGAAGGAAGAGCAATTGCGGCCACCGCCAACAGGCTGACCATGCCCAGAAGCAGGGCGTTGACGATGCGGGTGCCGGATGCGCTACGATTTGCCATGGTGCTCTCCCCTCTCTTGATGCCAACCTATCCGGGACGTCGTGCCCCGGCTGTTCCAGTGGGAACAGCCTGAAGCGGAAAGCTCTGGCGAACTACCCATACCTAGTGGTGATGGTGACAAGCGCCTGCCCGTGGGCCGCTTGCATCCGGGAATGCCGGGGTTATCCTCGAAGGGCCGCCACGATGTAAGAAGGGGAGAGAGACAATGGAAAACCGAGCAGCGCCCCTGCGGCAGATGCTCTTGAGTCGCCGTGTTGTCATTGCTGGCCTGTTGCTGACGGTGGGCGGAAGCAGCGTCGCCACGTCATGGGCGAGCCCGGCGGTCGGCAAGGCAACGGAGATTCGCGGCGATGTGCGGCGCAAGCAGGCCGACAAGGACGATCCACTGGCGGTCGGCGGTCAGATCTTCGAGAACGATCGCGTTCACACCGGCACGCAGAGTTTCGCAACCTTGAACCTCGGCACCGATACGCGTGTGCTGCTTGGAGCGGAAACAGAGTTGCTGGTCGACAGTTTCATCGCCGGCCAGGGTGGCACGCTGGAACTCGGCCTCGGTCGCATGGTCTTCGACCGTCCGGAAGGACTGCCGAAGGTCGATGTCGCCGTGCGCACCGCCTTCGGCATGATCGGCGTGCGCGGCACCAAATTCTTCTGCGGCCCAAGCAAAACCGCCTTCGCCGTGTTCGTCGAACATGGAAGCGTGTCGGTCGAAGGTGCAGGCGTCACACGGGTTGTCGCAGCGGGTGAGGGCGTGGAGTTCGGCAAACCCGGCGACGCACCAACCGAGCCCGTCAACTGGGGGCAGGCGCGCATCGCGGAAGCCTATGCCAGCGTCGGGCTCTAAGTCCGTTTCCGGAAAACGTCCCTGAACGCGTCTCGCCATGCCGCATCGCTGCGCAGCGTGCCGTCTCAGTTTTCCTCGAGAACCGTGAAGAGTTCCATGGTCGCAAAACCGCGGATCTCGTGGCTGCCGAGTGAACGCAATGGCTGCGTGCTCTCGGCTGCCGCCGCCGGGCCGATACAGATTGCGGTGCCGAGAAACTTGTTCGCCTCCTGCAGACGCGCGGCCAGATTGATCGCGTCTCCATGGGCGGTGTAGTCGAGTTTGCCGCTCGCGCCGACATCGCCAACGACTGCGGGTCCGGTCTCGACGCCGATCCGCGTCCGGGCAAAGCCGTTGGCGGCGAACTGCGGGCGCTTGCGCATTTCTTCGGTCAGCACTCGGATTGCTCGGGCGCATGCAATCGCCTTGTCGACATGTTCGGGTAGATCTTCAGGTGCGTTGAAGAAGGCGTGGACGGCGTCGCCCACGACCTTGTCGACCATGCCGCCATGCGCGGCCACCAGTGCATTGACCTCGGCAAAGTAGACGTCGAGCAGGGCGATGAGTTCGCGCGGCTTCAGCCTTTGCGACAGGGAGGAAAAGCTCTCGATGTCGGTGAAGAGGGCCGTCACCTGCCGTTCCTCGCCGGCCATGCGCGAGAGGCCCGGATTGTCGATATAGCGCGCGACGACCGATTGCGGCAGATATTGCGAAAACGTCTGCCGCGCCGCGGCTTCGGCGCGCCGCACCCGGGCAAATTGCAGCACGCTCGTCACCACGAGAACTGCGGAAAGGGCGATCGAGATGCTGACCGCATCGATGAGCCAACCGCTGATGTCATAGATGACCGCTGCTGCCGCAATGACAGCTGCGACCGCGACGATGCCAAGTATTGCCGATGCCAACGGTCGAAGCCGCGTGGCGGCGAAGGCCACGCCAAGGCCGGCCAGGAATGCCGCAGCCGCTTCTGCGAGCGGCATGAGACTGCCGCGCTGCGGTCTGAAACCGGTCAGGATCGCGTTGGCGATGTCCGCGTGGATCTGGACCGAGGGCTCGAGTGGCATCGAAGCGCTGGGCCTGAGACCACCCAAGCTCGGCAGGCTGCTGCCGATGAGCACGAGCTTGCCGGCGAAGCGGTCTGCCGGCACTTTGCCTAAGAGCACGTCGGCGGCCGAGACGGTGCGATTGGCGAGACGCTCGGGCGCGCTCGCGACAAAGCGAAGGCTGCCGGTTTCGTCGAGCGTGATCACGTTCCCTTCGATGCGCAGCCAGGCCGGCGCGCCGCCGAGGATCGGCGTGCCGGCGCCGCGCATCAGTCGCGTCGCCTCGATTGCCAGTGTCGGATAGGCGTCGTTGCCGAGGATGGCATAGGCCTGCACCCGGCGGATCCGTGCGTCCTCGTCGCCGACCAGGAACGAGGCTGCCGCCGATTTCGCCTGGTCCATGAAGGCAGGACAGGACATCTCGGCGCCATCAAGGAACCAGAGTTCGGGAGCGGCAAAGGGGCGACTGAGAGCGAGCGGTGGCACCGGGCGCGGCCGCTCCTGCAGCGTATCGGCAACGAGAAAGCCGAGAACGACGGGGACTTTTGCAAGGGCTGCAGAGAGCGTCGCATTGCCGGCCGCCGACGCGTCGCATTCGGAACTGAAGACGAAGTCGACGGCCACGACCCTGGCGCCGGCCGTTGCGAGCCGCTGGACGAGATCGGCGGTTGCTGCCCGGTCCCATTCGCCTGACGTACGGGACTGGTGCGCCTGCCGGTCGATGTCGACGACGACGATGTCAGGCGATTGTGGTGCGGGAACCCATTGCGTCAGGCTGTCGAAGAACAGTTCGCGCTGCGTTTCCAGCACTGGTTCGGCGTAGAGATAGAGCGCAATGGCGGCAAGCAGACTTGTCAGGAACCCGCCGGCAAGCGGAGGCAAACGCAATCGCCGGCGCGGCGCAGCGGCCATGCGTTTCAGTCCTCCTCGGGATCGGCAATGCTCTGCAGGCGGCCGACCTTGCAGGCGATGATGCCCTCGTTCCTTCTGATCGCGCCGCTCTCCTCCAGCCACTGGATGGCGCGGTTGACCTTCGGCCGGCTGGCACCGAGCACGCCGGCGATGTCCGTCTGGCTCATGGTGAGTCGGAGATTGGCGCTTTCTGGCAACTCATTGCCGTGGATCTGCCGCAGCGTCGCCAGGAAGAAGCGTGCCACCCGGGCGTTGAGATCATAGAGCGCGATCGTTTCCAGCCGCTCGGTCGTGTCACGAAGCTGGGCACAGAGGAAGCGGATGACCGCTTCGGCCGCCTCCGGGCGGCCGGTGACGATGTCGAGGAAGGCCTTCTTGCCGATGACATAGCCTTCAGACGCGGTCATGGCCGTGGCGTCGGCGGAGCGTGTCTGGCCGTCAAGAACCGCCATTTCTCCGAAGATCGCGCCGGCTTCGTGCTGGCGTAGCATCAGCTCGCGGCCCTGCGGTGTGATCAGCGATAGTTTGATGCGCCCGGAGATGACAACGATCATGTAGTTGCCTTCGTCGCCGCGCTGGAAGATCACCGTGCCGGCGGGCCATTTCCTGTAGGTCGCGATTTCGGAAAGCTCGGCGATGGTGGTCTTGTCGAACTCTTCGAAGATCGGAAACGAGCGCCAGAATGCCGGGCTCTTGTTGATTTCATTCATGACATGCCCCCGTGCGGCATTCCCCGGCCGCGGTGAAATTCTTCGCCCACAGGCTCTTTCCTTGCAACAGAAAAGAACGCGACCGTGATGTTGTGGCCACTCCCGGGCCGAAAGCGTGTGTCGCAAACCGCTGTCTGAGGCGAGTCAGATTGACGATGTCTCTAGATCGTTTCATCTTTGTGAACGATCTGTCGCTTGCGCGGCGGCTAGATGATTTTGAAATTGCTGATACTTCTGTCGTCAACAACAGTTTCTCACAGGAGCCTCGCATGTCTCAGAATGTTGTCGTCCTCGTTGGACGCATCCTGCTTTCCATCATGTTCATCATGGCCGGTTTCGGCAAGCTCACGGATCCGTCCGGCGCCGCCTATATGATCAACAGTGCCGGCTGGCCGGCAGCGACTGCACTTGCCTATCTCGCAGGCGTCTTCGAGCTGGTTGGCGGTATCGCCGTTCTCGTCGGTTTCCAGACGAAGATTGCGGCCTACCTGCTGGCGGCATTCACCCTCGTCACTGCTTTCGTTTTCCACAGTGGCGCCATCAATAATCCGGCCTTCCCGCCGGAAGCCAATGGCTTGCTCACCGTCTTCAACGGCCTGATGATGATGAAGAACATCTCGGTCGCCGGCGGTTTCCTGGTGCTTGCCGCCTTCGGTCCCGGCGCGCTGTCGATCGACAAGCGCGGCGCCTGAGGCCGACCATGCCGCGCGCCGGCATCAGCGCGCAAGGCATACTGAAGTTTACCGCGTTGAGACAAAGCCCGCCGCTCCGCCGGCGGGCTTTTCGCATGTCAGGGATAGATCACGCCCTTGCGCAGGATGACGTTGCCATAGAGCCTTGGCTCGCTCGTCTGGACGACGGTATGGGCCGCCTTCACCCGCGGATAGAAATCCGCACCCAGCAAGGGAACGACGCGCCTTGCCGGCTCGTGCCGGCCGCAGCACTCGATGATCTCGCGATGCACCGGGTCGAGTGCGTTCTTGTCCTGCTTGACCGTGGCACGGAAGATGGCCTCGGGCACGAAATCGTCGATCGGCAGCACGCTCAAAATGGCGTCGAGCACCGGGATCAGCCCATGCCCGTCGAGCCGGACGAGACGGCGTGCATGCTCCTGTCCCGGATAGTTGCCATCGACCAGCGCGATCTCGTCGCCGTGCCCCATGGCTCTCAGCGCAAAGAGCAGTTCGGGACTGAGGATCGGGTTTAGTCCTTTCAGCATCAGCCGAGCTCCTTGAAGAGAACATTGGTGTCGAGCAGGTAGCGCGAGAACAGTGGCAGGCTGGCGCCGCCGATGGCGCGTGCGTGACTGCCGACCAGACCTTCCACCAATTCCGGAATGGTGACGCCCTGAAGGTCGAGGTCGTAGAGTGCCTTACGGGTGGCGGCCAGCAGCCGGGCTCGGACCCAGGGCGGGAAGCCGCCGTCGATGACGACGGCGGAGAAGTCGACGATCGACACGGCCGAGACGACCGCCTGCGCAAGCGCTGCGCCGCAATCGTCGATCCAGATGTCGAGCGGCTCGCCGAAATCGATCCAGTCGTCGGCCGAATACCAGAGCGGCCGCGGATCGATGCCGCGCTCGCGCAACAGGTTTTCGAGCACGAAGACCGAGGCGATCTTCAGGAGCTGGATGGTTTTGCCGTCCTTGGCCGAGACAGGCAGCGGACCAACGGCGCCAGCCGTGCCGGTGCGCCCGGTAAACAGCGCGGAGTTGAGCACGATGCCGCCGCCGATGAACGAGCCGATGTAGAAATAGACGAAATCGGGATAGCTGGCGCCGACGCCGAAGGCGAGTTCGGCACCGCAGGCGCTGGTGCCGTCATTCTGCAGGAAGACCGGATAGGTGGTGCGGGCAGAGATGGCCGCCTGGAGATCGACGTCGCGCCACTTGTTCATTTCTTCCCGCGGCGCGCCGACTTCCTCGGCCCAGTTCCACAGCTCGAAGGGCGTGGCAATGCCGACGCCGGCGATCCGCTTGCGCTGGTCCGTCGGCAATTGTTGCTCGAGCGTCTCCATGCCGGAAATGATGAAGTCGACGAGATCGGCGGGCTGAGGGTAGGCGTGCACATGGTGCAAGTGCAGCCGGATATTGCCGACGAAGTCCATCAGCACGAGATCGGCGCTGCGCCGGCCGATCTTGACGCCAAAGGAATAGACGGCATCCGGGTTGAGCCGCATCGGCGTCGAGGGCTGGCCGACCCGGCCGCGCACCGGCGCGCCCTTGACGAGCAGGCCATCGCTTTCGAGCGCCCGCATGATCACCGAAACGGTCTGCGCCGAAAGGCCGGACCGCCGCGCGATGTCGGCCTTGGAAAGCTCGCCATGACGCCGCACCAGCGACATGACCAGCCGCTCGTTATAGGCGCGCACGCGCGTCTGATTGGCCCCGCCGCTCGGGTCGATGACCTCAGGTTGCATCGGTCCTTTGTCGGGACCGTCTGTCAGTGACATGCCACCGTCTCCTCCCGTTGGCACTTCATCAGTAGGGCGGGATGCGGGCGGACAACCGCATGCGCTTTTCCTCATCCCACTCTGGTGCCTGCCTGGCGCAGGTCTGTTGTTTCCGCTTGTGGCGGCCCTGTCAAATCTCTGGCGCCCCGGCTTGCGACCGCCGCACCACAGCGAAAGAATGACACATCGAAATAATAATTCAATTTGATTTATTTATTGACACCCCGGAAATTTAGTGTTTGTTTTTGTCTCGGAAGCGCCAATTGCAGCGGAGGAGAATGCTGCGTCGGTGTGCCCGGGGCCGGTCCGCCGGCACGATTTTCAATCCTTGGGAGGATTTCATGAAGAAGACTGTTCTTTCCGCTGCTTTTGGCGCGCTGTCGCTTGGCGTCGTCTTCGCCATGCCGGCGCAGGCTGCTGATGTTGGCGCCTGCCTCATTACCAAGACCGATACCAATCCCTTCTTCGTCAAGATGAAGGAGGGTGCCACCGCCAAGGCCCAGGAACTCGGCGTGACGCTGAAGTCCTACGCCGGCAAGATCGACGGCGACCATGACAGCCAGGTTGCAGCGGTCGAATCCTGCATCGCCGATGGGGCGAAGGGCATCCTGATCGCAGCCTCGGACACCAAGGCGATCGTCGACCAGGTCAAGAAGGCGCAGGAAGCCGGGCTGCTCGTGATTGCACTCGACACCCCGCTTGATCCCGCGACTGCAGCGGACGCGACCTTTGCCACCGACAACCTGCTTGCCGGCAAGCTGATTGGCCAGTGGGCCGCCGCCACCATGGGTGATGGCGCAAAGACTGCCAAGATCGGCTTCCTCGACCTGACGCCGTCGCAGCCGACCGTCGACGTCCTGCGCGACCAGGGCTTCATGATCGGCTTCGGCATCGACCCGAAGGACCCGAACAAGATCGGCGACGAGGATGATCCGCGCATCGTCGGCCACGACGTCACCAACGGCAACGAGGAAGGCGGCCGCAAGGCCATGGAAAACCTTCTGCAGAAGGACCCTGAGATCAACGTGATCCACACCATCAACGAGCCGGCTGCTGTTGGCGCCTACCAGGCGCTGAAGGCCGTCGGCAAGGAGAAGGACGTGCTGATCGTGTCGGTCGACGGCGGTTGCCCGGGTGTGAAATCGGTCGCCGAAGGCGTCATCGGCGCAACCTCGCAGCAGTACCCGCTGATGATGGCCGCGCTCGGCATCGAAGCGATCAAGAAGTTCGCTGACACCGGTGAAAAGCCGAAGCCGACCGAAGGCAAGGACTTCTTCGACACCGGCGTTTCGCTCGTCACCGACAAGCCGGCCTCCGGCGTCGAATCGATCGACACCAAGGTCGGTACGGACAAGTGCTGGGGCTGATTGCCCGGCCTTGACGGTCACGACGACAAAACAACGGAAGGGCGGCCCCGGCCGCCCTTCGCGTAAGCGCCGATGTCTTTGACAAGGCGAAGAAAACCGCGCAGCTTTTAATGAGTGCTATTGCCCGCGTCTTGGTGGGCGGGCTGTGCACGACACCATCGCAACCCCTTGGGAGTGGGGTTCACGGGAGGAAGGTCCATGGGCGAGCCCAACACAGCCGCACAGCCATCCCAGGAATTCGAAAAGGTCCTGGTCAACAGTTCGACGCAGGTCGCGTCGTTCGATACGCATGACAAGACGCCGATCCAGAAGATCCAGCATTTCCTGCATTCGACGCCGGCGGCCGTGCCGTTCATCGTGCTGGTCGCTGCGATCCTGATCTTCGGCATCGCCATCGGGGGCAAGTTCTTCTCGTCCTACACGCTGACCCTCATCCTCCAGCAGATCGCCATCGTCGGTATCCTCGGCGCCGCGCAGACGCTGGTGATCCTAACTGCCGGCATCGATCTTTCGATCGGCGTCATCATGGTGCTTTCGGCGGTCATCATGGGCAATTGCGCCGTCACCTACGGCCTTCCGGCACCGATCGCGATCTTTATCGGCTTCGTCGTCGGCGGCGCGTGCGGCTTCCTTAACGGTTTCCTGGTGTCCAGGGTCAAGCTTCCGCCGTTCATCGTCACGCTCGGCACCTGGTACGTGATCATGTCGACGAACTTCATCTATTCGGCCAACGAGACGATCCGCGAAGCCGACGTCACCGCCGTCACCCCGATGCTGCATGTGTTTGGCGTCAGCTTCAAGGTTGGCTCGGCCGTGCTCACCCTCGGCGTCATCACCATGGTCGCGCTGGTCTTCGGCCTCTGGTATGCACTCAACCACACCGCCTGGGGACGCCATCTCTATGCCGTCGGCGATGACCCGGAAGCGGCGAAACTTTCGGGTATCCGCACCAGCCGCGTGCTCTTGAGCGCCTATACGCTGGCGGGCCTGATCGCAGCCCTTGCCGCCTGGGTCTCGATTGGCCGCAACGGCTCGATCTCCCCCTCGGCAGCGGTCACCGACTACAACCTCCAGGCCATCACCGCAGCTGTCATCGGCGGCATCTCGCTCTTCGGTGGACGCGGCTCGATCCTTGGAACGCTGATCGGCGCGATGATCGTCGGTGTCGTCTCCATGGGGCTGAACATGATGGGAGCCGATCCGCAATGGAAGGTCTTCCTCACCGGCGTCTTGATCATCACCGCCGTCGCAATCGACCAATGGATCAGAAAGGTAGCAGGCTGATGGCCCAGGAACCCATTCTCACCGCGCGCGGCCTGGTCAAGCGATACGGTCGTGTCACGGCCCTCGATCATGCTGACTTCGATCTCTACCCGGGCGAGATTCTTGCCGTCATCGGCGACAACGGCGCCGGCAAGTCCTCGATGATCAAGGCGATTTCCGGCGCCGTCACGCCGGATGAGGGCGAGATCAGGCTCGAGGGCCAGCCGGTTCACTTCCGCTCGCCGATGGACGCACGCTCGGCCGGCATCGAGACGGTCTACCAGAACCTGGCGCTGTCGCCGGCGCTGTCGATCGCCGACAACATGTTCCTCGGCCGCGAGATCCGTAAACCCGGCATCATGGGCAAGCTCTTCCGCACCCTTGACCGCTCGGCGATGGAACAGAAGGCGCGGGCAAAGCTCTCCGAGCTCGGCCTGATGACCATCCAGAACATCAACCAGGCGGTGGAAACGCTCTCGGGCGGCCAGCGCCAGGGCGTGGCGGTGGCGCGTGCCGCAGCCTTCGGCTCCAAGGTGGTGATCATGGATGAGCCGACGGCAGCCCTTGGTGTCAAGGAAAGCCGGCGGGTGCTGGAGCTGATCCTCGACGTGCGCGCCCGTGGCCTGCCGATCGTGCTGATCTCGCACAACATGCCGCATGTCTTCGAGGTCGCCGACCGCATCCACGTTCATCGGCTCGGCAAGCGGCTCTGCGTCATCAATCCGAAGGAGTACACCATGTCGGACGCCGTCGCCTTCATGACCGGGGCGAAGGAGCCGCCGCGCGAGGCGCTCGCGGCATGAACGTCGAGCCGATCGCAGACGAAATCCTGAGGCGGGCAGCCGATGCTGCCCGTTTCGTCGTCGCCATCGCCGGGCCGCCCGGTGCCGGCAAGTCGACGCTCGCCGACACGCTGGCCGAGGCCTTGGTCGCCGGCGGCGAAAAGGCGGCGGTGCTGCCGATGGACGGCTTCCACATGGACAATGCGGTGCTTGAAGCGAAAGGCCTGCTTGCCCGCAAGGGCGCACCGGAAACCTTCGATGTCCGGGCTTTCCTGTCGACGATCGCGGCCGTTCGCGCCCACGACGGCGAAGTGCTGGTTCCGGTCTTCGACCGCTCGCGCGAGATCGCGATCGCATCCGCCCGCATCGTCGCGCCGGAGACGCGGATCGTCCTGGTGGAGGGCAACTATCTGCTGCTCGACGAGGCGCCCTGGAACCGGCTCGATGGGGCCTTCGATTTCTCGATCTTCATCAACCCTGGCGTCGAGGAACTGGAGCGACGGCTTCTGAAGCGCTGGTACGATCACGGCTATGACGAGGAGGCCGCACGGAAAAAGGCCTTTGGCAATGACATCCCGAATGCGCATCGTGTGGTCGATCATCAGCGACGCGCCGATCTCGTGCTTGCGGATTTCTGAGTGATGGTCGGATTGCGGATTGTGTTTCCGGGCGCATTGGTGTTATCGAGACGCGGTTCCACCACATGAGTAACCGCCCGCCACCCGCGCCTGCCGGCTGCACAGCCGCGCGCGCGGATCGGGCGCGAGCACCGGGAGCGGGATCAGGAAAAGTGTATGCGGATTTCCGCCTGCATCCCGCCCTGACCTAGGAGAACGCTGACCATGCAAGACCTCGTTATCCGCCGGCCGGATGATTGGCACCTTCACCTGCGCGACGGCGACATGCTGAAAGGCGTTATCGCCGATACCAGCCGCCACTTCGCCCGCGCGATCATCATGCCCAACCTGGTGCCGCCCGTCGTCACCACAGCAGACGCCACCGCCTATCGCGAACGCATTCTTGCAGCTGTTCCCGCGGGAGACCGCTTCGAGCCGCTGATGACGCTCTATCTCACCGCGGGCACCAGCCCGGACGACGTCGAGGCCGGCCACAGGAGCGGCCTCGTCAAGGCGATCAAGCTTTACCCGGCGGGCGCCACGACCAATTCGCACAGCGGCGTTCGCAACATCGACGAGGCGATGCCGGTACTCGAGCGCATGGCAAAGATCGGCCTGCCGCTCTGCGTGCATGGAGAAGTCACGAGCTCGGATGTCGATATCTTCGACCGGGAAGCCGTGTTCATCGAGACCGTGCTCGACCCCTTGCGCAAGCGCTTGCCGGAGCTGAAGGTGACGATGGAGCACGTCACCACCAAGGACGGCATCGACTATATCAAGGCGTCGAAGGCGAACCTCGCCGGCTCGATCACCACCCATCACCTGATCATCAACCGCAACGCCATTCTCGTCGGCGGGATCAAGCCGCACTACTACTGCCTGCCGGTCGCCAAGCGCGAAAACCACCGCCTGGCGCTGCGCGCAGCGGCCGTCTCCGGCGACAAGCGCTTCTTCCTCGGCACGGACTCGGCACCGCATGTCGACCCGCTGAAGGAATGCGCCTGCGGCTGCGCCGGCATCTACACCTCGATCAACACCATGAGTTGCCTGGCGCATGTGTTCGAAGAAGAGGGCGCACTCGACAAGCTTGAAGCCTTCGCTTCGCTGAATGGCCCAGCCTGGTACGGCCTGCCGGTCAACGAGGAAACGATCACGCTCCGGAAGCAGGCGGACGCCGTAACCTATCCCAAGAAGATTGAGACCGGTGCCGGTCTTGTCACCGTGTTCGATCCGATGTTCCCGCTGCACTGGGCCGTTGTCTGAAGGAGAGTTTGATGTTTTCCAACGCGTTCACCGACAAGGCCGTGATGGCCGAGCTGGTTGCAAAGATGCTCTGGGAGATCAAGGCCGTGCATTTCAGCGCGGACAAGCCCTACAAGCTGTCGTCCGGCATGGCGAGCCCCGTCTATATCGACTGCCGCAAGCTGATCTCCTATCCGCGCATCCGCTCGGCGGTGATGGACTTTGCCGCCGCTTCGATCCTGCGTGAAGCCGGCTTCGAGAAGTTCGACGTCGTCGCCGGTGGCGAGACGGCCGGCATTCCCTTTGCCGCCATGCTCGCCGAACGCCTCGGCCTGCCGATGATCTATGTTCGCAAGGCGCCGAAGGGCCACGGCCGCAACGCCCAGATCGAAGGCCACATGCCGGAAGGTGCGCGCGTGCTCGTCATCGAGGACCTGACGACGGCCGGCGGCTCGATGTTCAAGTTCATTGACGCCATTCGTGCCGCCGGCGGCATCGTCGACCACGGTATCGCGCTCTTCTACTACGACATCTTCCCGGAAGCGGTCGGCGAGATGAAGGGCAAGGGCGTCGACCTGCACTGGATCGCCACCTGGCGCAACGTGCTTTCGGTCGCCCGCGAGCAGGCGCTGTTCGACGAAAAGACGCTCAGTGAAGTTGAGGCCTTCCTCAATGCGCCGCTCGCCTGGTCGGGCCGCAACGGCGGCGTGAGCGCTTTGGCATAATGCTTGCCGGCCCCGGCACGCGCCGGGGCCGGCAATTCTGAGATCTGTGTTTTAAATCGATTGAAATTCTATCGAGGAGGAAGAGCCGATGATCGTATGTTGCGGTGAAGCGCTGATCGACATGCTGCCGCGGGATACCACCGCAGGCGAAAGCGCCTTTGCGCCCTATGCCGGCGGCGCGATCTTCAACACGGCTATCGCACTTGGGCGCCTCGGCATCCAGACCGGCTTCTTCACCGGCCTTTCTGACGACATGTTCGGCGATATCCTGCGCGAGACGCTGGAGGCGGCGAATGTCGATTTCGGCCCCTGCGCAACGCTTTCGCTGCACACGACGCTCGCCTTCGTCAAACTGGTCAACGGCCATGCGAGCTATGCCTTCTTCGACGAGAACACCGCCGGCCGTATGATTACGACGGAGCATCTGCCAGCGCTTGGCGATTTCTGCGAGGCGCTGCATTTCGGCGCGATCAGCCTCATTCCCGAGCCATGCGGCTCGACCTATGAAGCCCTGATGGCGCGCGAGCACGAGAAGCGGGTGATCTCCTTTGACCCGAACATCCGTCCGGGCTTCATCAAGGACCGGGACGCCCATCTTGCCCGCATGAACCGCATGGCGGCGATGTCGGACATCATCAAGTTTTCCGACGAGGATCTTGCCTGGTTCGGCATGGAAGGCAGCCACGACGTGCTCGCCGCCGAATGGCTGAAGCGCGGACCCAAGCTGGTGCTGATCACCAAGGGCGCCGACGGTGCCGTCGGCTACACGGCGCACCACAAGGTCGAGGTCGCCGGTGAGCGGGTGACCGTGGTCGACACGGTCGGCGCCGGCGATACGTTCGATGCCGGCGTGCTGGCGTCGCTGAAGCTTTCCGGCCTGCTGACCAAGACAGAGGTCGCCAGCCTCGGCGAGACCGCCGTTCGCAATGCGCTGGCGCTCGGCGCCAAGGCCGCTGCCGTCACCGTCTCGCGCGCCGGTGCAAACCCGCCGTGGAAACACGAAATCGGCCTTTGAGCTGTACCTAGCTATCCTCCGGCTCCGGGCGGTATTCCAGGATACCACGAGTGCGACGCGCAGGTCTGCCGGATCTGTCTTCGCCGGGTCGAGTTTCGACAGCCTGTCGATCGAGCCAACATTCAGGGCCGCGCCGGCGGCAAGCGTACTCAACAGCAACGTAAGGTCATGATCAATGCGTGGGTGCAGACTGAGGCGGGAACCGACTACTTCCCGCTGCTTTCGAACCTCGATCTGATGCAGGTGCTGAACCAGGCAAAGGTGACGGCGCTGCCCGCCTGCGCCGTTTGACGAGGAGGAGGCGTCGGGCAACGCCTCCTCCTGCAGCTTGCTTAGTACGCCGCCTTCAGGAGCGCCGCGACGAGACCCGCCGTGGAGGAATCGTGGCCGGCGGCACTCTCCTTGCCTTCGACGACCGGCAGCAGACCGGTTGCCAGTTCCTTGCCGAGCTCGACGCCCCACTGGTCGAAGGAGTTGATGTTGAAGAGCGCGCCCTCGACGAAGACGCGGTGTTCGTAGAGCGCGATCAGGCGGCCGAGCGCGAAGGGATCGAGCTGATCGTAGACGATGGTCAGTGACGGGCGGTTGCCGGCGAACACGCGGTGCGGCGCTATTCTGTCCGCCTTGGCGTCAGGCATGCCCTTGGCGGTCAGCTGCGCCTTGGCCTCGCTGAGCGTACGGCCCTTCATCAGCGCTTCCGATTGCGCCAGGCAATTGGCAATCAGCAGCTCATGCTGGTGGCGCAGGTTCTTTTCATGGCCGTTGGCAGCGATCATGAATTCGGCCGGGATGATGTCGGTGCCCTGGTGGATCAGCTGGTAGAAGGCGTGCTGGCCATTGGTACCGGGTTCGCCCCAGACGACCGGGCCGGTCGAATATTCGACCGGGGTGCTGTCGAGCGTCACCGCCTTGCCGTTCGATTCCATGTCGAGCTGCTGCAGATAGGCGGGGAAGCGCGACAGGCGCTGGTCGTAGGGCAGGATGGCGCGCGACGGGTAACCGAGCACGTTGCGATGGTAAAAGCCGATGAGGCCGAGCAGCACCGGAATGTTCTGACGGATCGGCACGGTGCGGAAATGCTCGTCGATCGCGTGGCCGCCATCGAGGAAACGACCGAAATTTTCCTTGCCGATGGCGATCATCAGCGGCAGGCCGATCGCCGACCAGATCGAGTAGCGACCGCCGACCCAATCCCAGAAGCCGAAGACGCGGGCCTGGTCGATGCCGAAGGCGGCGACCTTGTCGAGCGCCGTCGACACGGCTGCGAAGTGGTGGCCGACCGCCGCTTCGCCGAGCTTGCCGGCGATGAAGGCGCGGGCAGTCGCCGCGTTGGTCATCGTCTCGATCGTCGTGAAGGTCTTCGAGGCGACGATGAAGAGGGAGGTTTCCGGATCGACCAGCTTCAGCGTGTCTGCGATGTGGGCGCCGTCGATGTTGGAGACGAAATGAAGGCGCGGGCCGTCGTGGAAGGGTGCGAGCGCCAGCGTCACCATGACCGGACCGAGGTCGGAGCCGCCGATGCCGATATTGATGACGTCGGTGATCTTCTTGCCGGTTGCTCCCTTGAGCGCGCCCGAGCGGATACCGTCGGCAAAGACGCCCATGGCGGCAAGCACGCCGTTGACGTCGGGCATCACGTCCTTGCCGTCGACGAGCACCGGCTTGTTGCCGCGATTGCGCAGCGCCGTGTGCAGCACGGCACGCTCTTCGGTGATGTTGATGATGTCGCCGCGGAACATCGCGTCCCGCTTCTCCTCAACCTTGGCGGCCTTGGCGAGCGCCTCGAGCCCATCAAGAACCCGGTCGTTGACCGCGCATTTCGAATAGTCGAACAGCAGGTCGCCGAGCGTGGTGCTGAAACGCCTGAAGCGCTCTGCATCGCCAGCGAAGGCGGCACGGATATCGGTTGCTTGGGTCTCGGCGGCGGTTGCTTTGAGTTGGTCGACAAGCGCTTTCATCGCGGGGCTCCTTGGTCGGACAGTGTGTCGGACAATCGCCTGCGTAGCTATTCGCTTTAAGCCACTCAAATCAAGCCCGCAAAACCGCCAAAGCGGCGGTTTTCGGGATTTTTTAAATCGTTTTAATTTTGCGAGTAATTTAGCCCCTGAGATCCTTTCGCAGGATCTTGCCGACATTGGTTTTCGGCAGTTCGGTGCGGAACTCGACAAAGCGCGGCCGCTTGTAGTTGGTGAGATTGGCGGCGCAATGGCGCTTGACTTCCTCTTCCGTAAGCGACGGATCCTTCTTGACCACGAAGAGCTTGACCGCTTCGCCGGAATGCTCGTCCGGAACGCCGATCGCCGCGCATTCGAGAATCCCGGGATGGGTCATCGCCACCTCCTCGATCTCGTTCGGGAAGACGTTGAAGCCGGAGACAAGGATCATGTCCTTCTTGCGGTCGACGATCTTGACGAGGCCTGCCGCATTCATGAAGCCGATGTCGCCCGAGCGGAAGAAACCATCCGGCGAGATCGCCTTGGCGGTCTCGTCCGGCCGCTGCCAGTAGCCGGCCATCACCTGCGGCCCGCGGATGCAGATCTCGCCGACTTCGCCGATCGGCAGTGTGTTGCCCTGGTCGTCGCGGATCTCCACATCGGTGGAGGGGATCGGCATGCCGATCGTGCCGGTGAATTCGGTGGCGTCGAGAATGTTGGCCGTTGCCACTGGCGAGGTTTCCGACAGGCCGTAACCTTCAGCGATCGAGCAGCCGGTCATCTGCTTCCAGCGTTCCGCCACCGGGCGCTGGATTGCCATGCCGCCGCCGAAGGTCAGCATCAGCGACGAGAAGTCGAGCTTCTGGAATTCCGCGTTGTTCATCAATGCGTTGAACAGCGTGTTGAGGCCCGGGAAGATGTTGGTCTTGTGCTTGCCGAGTTCCTTGACGAAGCCTGGAATGTCGCGCGGGTTCGGGATCAGGATGTTGTTGCCGCCGGTGGCAAGGCCCATCAGCGAATTCACCGTCAGCGCGAAGATGTGGTAGAGCGGCAGCGCGCACATGAAGACCAGATTGTCCGGCTGCGCTCGCGAGCGGAACGCCGTCTGGAACCAGATCTCCATCTGCGCCATGTTCGACAGAAGGTTCGAGTGGGTGAGCGTCGCGCCCTTCGAAACCCCCGTTGTGCCGCCGGTGTATTGCAGGAAGGCGACGTCGCTCGGCACGACATTCGGCTTCTTCATGGTGCTGCGGCCGCCCTTGGCAAGCACGCTCTTGAAGGAGAGATGGCCGGGGATCGACCAGGCCGGTACGAGCTTCTTGACCCGGCGCACGACCAGATTGACGATCGTCCCCTTGAGACCCAGCATGTCGCCCATGGTGGCGACCACCACGTGCTTGACCGCGGTCTTGTCGATCACCTGCTGCACCGTGTGCGCGAAGTTCTCGAGCACGAAAATTGCCTTGGCACCGGCATCGACGAGCTGGTGCTGCAGTTCGCGCGGCGTATAGAGCGGGTTGACGTTCACGACGGTGAAGCCGGCTCTGAGGATGCCGTAGACGATGACCGGGTTCTGCAGGATGTTCGGCATCATCACCGCCACGCGGTCGCCCTTGGCAAGCCCGATGGATTGCAGCCAAGCGCCGATGCGGGCGGACTCGGCATTGAGGTCGGCAAAGCTCAGCGTCTTGCCCATGCAGGTGAAGGCCGGGCGGTTCGAATAGCGGGCGACGGCGTGGTCGAAGAACTCGCCGATCGATTTATAGGGCAGGGGGCCGATTTCGGCAGCGATACCGGGTGGATAGGATTTTAGCCAGATCTTGTCCGGGCTGATACCTGCTTGTTGTGTGCTGACTTCCGCCATGACCTCTCTCCCTCTGGTCGCCACAGGCTGGCCTGCTCGCGGCCTGAGAAAATCCCTCCCGATCCTCTCACGCCGATGAAGATGATGCTTTTGCAACACCTCTTCAAGCTGAGATTCGGGATTATATAACTTTGACGTAAACGTCAACTGAGCTAACGGTTAACCGGCGGCTGGCGCGGCCCTGAAAAAGTATGACAAGAGCCGCAAATCCTTTGCCTGCCGCGGCGAAAACCTGTATTGCATTGCAGCATATCCTGGTTGGTCCAAGCCAACGCCCGCCGACATTTCCCCCAGATTTTTCTCCGGCCGATTTCGGTCCGGCGACGCTGGCCATTGCTCGTGAGCGAACCCATGTGTGACGAAGCCTATTCCTCCGCCGTCGAGCCGCGCCGGGCCCGGATCTCCGCCGCTGAAGTGGCGCTTGCCGTCGGCGGCTTCGGTATCGGCACCGGCGAGTTCGCGATCATGGGTCTCCTGCCGCAGGTGGCTGACGACGTTGCGGTTACGGTGCCGCAGGCCGGGGCAGTGATCAGCGCCTATGCTTTGGGTGTTGTCGTCGGCGCGCCGCTGATCGCGGTACTTGCCGCCCGTTTCTCACGCTTCCGGGTGTTGCTGGCGCTGATGCTGATTTTCGCCATTGGCAACTTCGCCAGTGCCGTCGCCCCTGATTTCTACACGCTGATTGCCGCGCGCTTCTTTGCCGGGTTGCCGCATGGCGCCTATTTCGGTGTCGCTGCGTTGGTCGCCGCCGGCCTCGCCGCCCCGAACCAGCGGGCGCGCGCCGTCGGCCGGGTGATGATGGGGCTGACGATCGCCACTCTCTTCGGCACGCCGCTTGTCGCCTGGTTCGGCCAGGCGCTCGGCTGGCGCTCCGCCTTCGCGATCGTCGGCGCGATCAGTCTTCTGACAATGGCGCTGACCTACGCCCACGTGCCGAGGGACAAGGGCAACCCGAAGGCGACGCCGCTTCGTGAGCTCGGTGCGCTTGGCAAGCTGCAGGTCTGGCTGATGCTCGGCATCTGCGCCATCGGCTGTGGCGGCATGTTCGCTGTCTTCAGCTACATCACACCGGCGCTCACCGAAGTCGCGGGTGTTTCGCTTGCCAATGTGCCGATCATGCTCTCGGTCTTCGGCGCCGGCATGATCCTCGGCAACATCGTCGGCGCACGGCTCGCCGACTGGGCGCTGCTGCCGGCGATCGGCATCGCCATCGCCTTCAACATCTTCGCCTATGTGCTCTTCTACTTCACCATGGGCAATCCATGGATCGCCATCGTCAACGTGCTCTTCATTGGCGGCGGCTTTGCCGTTGTGCCGGGCGTGCAGACCCGGCTGATGGACGTTGCCGGCGAGGCACAGACGCTGGCTGCAGCCCTCAGCCATTCCGCTTTCAACCTGGCCAACGCACTCGGCGCCTGGCTCGGCGGCGTCTCGATTGCCGCCGGCTACGGCTGGACGTCCACCGGTCTCGTTGGCGCGGTACTCGGCGTTGCCGGTTTTGGCATCTTCCTCGCATCGGTCTTTGTCGATCGCGCTCAGCCGGCCGGATTGCGCGCCAAGCCTGCGGCCGAATGACCGAACGGGGCTAAAGAAAGCCTCGGGCTCTTGAACCCTCCTAAATTTTTCTGTCATGTCGCGCCGCTAGCGTCGCTTACGGCCCTGAAACTACCGTAAAGCAGGGGCAAAGGGCGCCGCGAGACGCGGCAATGGCTGGCAAGGCCGCGGGTTTGTTGTAAGCTCGTCGGAAGACGGAGGATCATTGGTGCAATTGGGCAATCGCGAACGAGAAAACTTTGCCGTGGAGCCGCGGCTGCTCGGGCATACGGCGATTTCGCGCCACGCTCTTGTTGGCCCGATGACGGCTGCCCGCTGGATGCTGGTCTTCGTTCTCTTGGCCGGTGTCTATTTCTTCCACGGTTTCGTCGTTCCGGTTCTGGCCGCCGTCGTCATCGGTTTTGCCAGCTGGCCGATCTATCGCCGGCTGCTTGCCGCCGTGAACGGCAACCGGACGCTGGCCGCGACCATCGCCATCATCAGCGTCATTTCCTTCATCGTCGTGCCGATCTCGATCGCCGCCGTCTATGCGGTCGATGAGGTGCGCGACTGGGTCGTCTGGGCGGTCGAGACCAACGCCAATGGTGCCGTCGTGCCCGCCTGGCTCAGCAGCATTCCGATTGCCGGCGTGTGGCTCGGCGAACAATGGGTCAAGCATATCGGCCATCCCGGTGCGCTCGGCGAATTGGTACAGCTGGTCAGCGGTTCCAACATCGGCAACATCTACCGCGGCGTGCTGGTGGTCGGCGCCTCGACGTTCCATGCTTTCCTGACGCTGCTGTTCATGCTGATTACGCTGTTCTTCGTTTATCGTGACGGGCAGTCCTTCTCCGGCCAGCTCGACCGCCTCGGCGAGCGCATCTTCCCGATGCGCTGGGAGCGTCTCTCGCGCGTGGTGCCGATGACGATCAGCTCGACGGTCACAGGCATGGGCATCATCGCGATCGGCGAAGGCATCGTGCTCGGCGTTGCCTATTGGCTGGCTGGCGTGCCGTCGCCGGTCACGCTCGGCATCATCACCGGCCTGATGGCGCTGATCCCCGGTGGCGCCCCGCTCTGCTTCACGCTGGTGTCGATCTATCTCGTGGCCAGCGGCTCGCCCATTCACGGCCTGGCGCTCTTCACCTGGGGCACGACCGAACTCTTCATCGTCGACAAGACCCTGCGTCCGCGCCTCGTCGGCGGCCCGATCAAGCTGCCCTTCCTGCCGACCTTCTTCGGCCTTGTCGGCGGGGTAAAGACCATGGGCTTCCTCGGTCTCTTCGTCGGTCCGGTGCTGATGGCGCTCTTGGTTGCCATCTGGCGCGAATGGATGCGCGAAGTCGCCACCCCGACGGACACCAACGTCAACCAGATCATCAAGGGCTGATCTGCCAATGGTCGGGCTACCGGTCGCTTGGCTGCGGCCGGTTTTGCCAATGCCGCTGTTTCAAGGGTCGGCGAGAGGATCCCGTGCCCTGAACCGGCACATCGCCCCTGATTTTGGCGGGCGTCTTTATTTTTTCCTTATGCCCTCTTCCGACCATCGCAATCGATAATTGACCCGCTCAGGATGCAAGATCCGGACTTCAATAGTCCGGAGAATTTGCATGTCCGATGTTCTTTTCCTTGCCGCCGGCATCGGCGGCTTTGTCGTGTTTGCGCTGTACGCGCGCGCGCTCAGCCGTCTTTAGGAGGCCACGATGTTCGAAGCCCTGATCGGTCTCGCTGTCGCCGTCGCACTTGCCGCCTATCTCAT
Organism: Ensifer sp. MJa1; assembly: GCF_037026475.1. Lineage (NCBI taxonomy): Bacteria > Pseudomonadati > Pseudomonadota > Alphaproteobacteria > Hyphomicrobiales > Rhizobiaceae > Ensifer > Ensifer sp. MJa1. Next base: position 127,552 of record NZ_JAKUMO010000018.1, read on the forward strand.
CGTCACCCTCGTTCGCCCGGAACGGTTCTGACGCTCTAGCCAACCAGAAGCGATCACAGTGAGTTTGGGCCGATGCGGCCCAAAGTCGTTGTGATCCAGCGGAGAAATCCTCATGTCTATCATCGGGTGGCTGCAGATCAGCCTCCTCTTCATCGCCGTCCTGATCGTCATCAAGCCACTGGGGCTTTACATGGCGCGGGTCTTCGCCGGTGAACGCAACATCTTTTCGCCCATCCTCGGTCCGGTCGAGAGCGGCCTTTATCTGGCCGCCGGCGTCGATCCGAAGAAGGAGCAGGGCTGGCTCGCCTATACGATGTCGATGCTCGCCTTCAGCCTCGCCGGCTTTGCCTCGCTCTATGCGATCCTTCGGCTGCAGGCCTACCTGCCGATGAACCCTCAGGGGTTTGCCGGCATGCCTTCCGATCTCGCCTTCAACACGGCAGTCAGCTTCGTCACCAACACCAACTGGCAGAACTATGGCGGCGAAACCACGCTCAGCCATTTCAGCCAGATGGCCGGACTGACGGTGCACAACTTCGTGTCGGCCGCGACCGGTATCGCCATGGCACTCGCGGTGACCCGCGCCTTTGCCCGCTCGAACGCCTCGACGGTCGGCAACTTCTGGGTCGACCTTACCCGTTCGACGCTCTACGTGCTTCTGCCGATCGCCGTCGTCATGGCGCTGGCCATGGTCTGGACGGGCCTGCCGCAGACCTTTAACGCCGACCTTACAGCAACGACGCTCGAAGGCGCCAAGCAGACGATCTCTGTCGGACCGGTCGCAAGCCAGGAAGCGATCAAGCAGCTCGGCACCAACGGCGGCGGCTTCTTCAACGTCAATGCTGCCCATCCGTTCGAGAATCCGACGGCGTTCTCCAACTACCTCAACATCTTCGCGATGCTGTCGGTCTCGGCGGCTCTGGTCTACGCCTTCGGCCAGATGGTCGGTAACCGTCGCCAGGGCTGGGCCTTCATCGCCGTTACCGGCATTCTCCTGATTTCCGGTGTTGCGGTCATCTACTGGGCGGAAGCGCAGGGCAACACGATCCTGACGGCGCTCGGCGTCGATGCTGTCCAAGGCAACATGGAAGGCAAGGAAGTCCGCTTCGGCCAGGCGATGACGGCGCTTTATGCGGCGGTCACGACCGGTCTGTCGGACGGTGGCGTCAACGGCATGCACGGCTCGTTCACGGGTCTCGGGGGCCTGGTGCCCATGTTCCTGATCCAGCTCGGTGAAGTTCTGCCGGGCGGTGTCGGCTCCGGTCTCTACGGCATGGTCGTCTTTGCGATCCTCGCCGTCTTCGTTGCCGGTCTCATGGTTGGCCGTACGCCGGAACTGCTCGGCAAGAAGATCGAAAGCCGCGAGATGAAATACGCGATGTTCGCGGTCCTCATCCTGCCGGTGACGATCCTCGGCTTCACCGCTGTTTCGGCCATGCTGCCCTTCGCCGTTGCAAGCGTTGGCACTGCCGGCCCGCACGGTCTGTCGGAAATCCTCTACGGCTTCACCTCGGCAGCCGGCAACAACGGCTCGGCCTTCGGCGGTCTCACGGGCAATACGCCCTGGTACAACACCACGCTTGGCTTCGCGATGCTGCTTGGCCGCTTCGCCTACGCAGTTCCGGTCATGGCGATTGCCGGTTCCATTGCGGTGAAGACCCGCGTTCCGGCCTCCAAGGGCACGTTCCCGACCGACACGCCGCTTTTCGTCGGCCTGCTCGTCGGCATCATCCTCATTCTCGGCGGGCTGCAGTTCTTCCCGGCGCTCGCTCTCGGTCCCATCGTCGAGCATTTCCTGATGCTTGCCGGTCAGACCTTCTAAAGGAAATTGGCATCATGTCTTCCAAACCAGTCGCTCCCAGTCTTCTGGACCCGGCCATCCTCCTGCCGGCGATCAAGGCCGCCTTCGTCAAGCTCGACCCGCGCCAGTTGGTGCGCAACCCGGTGATCTTCGTCACCGAGGTGGTCGCCGCCGTGGTCACGGTCCTCTTCGTTCGCGACATTGCGACCGGCACCGGCAGCCCGCTGTTCTCCGGGCAGATTGCCGCCTGGCTGTGGTTCACCGTGCTGTTTGCCACTTTCGCCGAAGCCGTCGCCGAAGGGCGCGGCAAGGCCCAGGCTGACAGCCTGCGTCGCACCAAGTCCGAGCTGACGGCGCGCAAGCTCGTCTCGGCGGAGGGCCGCGAGACCCAGACGATCCCGGCGACATCGCTGAAGGTCGGCGATCTCGTGCTGGTCGAGGCAGGCGAACTGATCCCCGGCGACGGTGAAGTCGTCGAGGGCGTCGCCTCGGTCAACGAAAGCGCGATCACCGGTGAATCCGCACCCGTCATCCGCGAATCCGGCGGCGACCGCTCGGCGGTCACCGGCGGCACGCAGGTGCTGTCCGACTGGATCAAGGTCCGCATCGGGGTCGCCCCGGGCAACACCTTCGTCGACCGCATGATCGCGCTGATCGAGGGTGCGCAGCGCCAGAAGACCCCGAACGAGATCGCACTGTCGATCCTGCTCTCCGGCCTGACGCTGATCTTCCTGGTTGCTGTCGTCACGCTCTGGGGTCTTGCCGGCTATTCCGGTACCGTACTCTCCGTCACCGTGCTTGCTGCCCTGCTCGTCACCCTGATCCCGACCACGATTGGTGGCCTGCTTTCGGCGATCGGCATTGCCGGCATGGACCGCCTGGTGCGCTTCAACGTGATCGCCACCTCCGGCCGCGCTGTCGAGGCTGCCGGCGACGTCGACACGCTGCTGCTCGACAAGACCGGCACGATCACCTTCGGCAACCGCATGGCCGCCGACTTCATGCCGGTTCCCGGCGTCAGCGAAGCGGAGCTTGCCGATGCGGCGCTGCTCGCCAGCCTCGCGGACGAAACACCCGAGGGCCGCTCGATCGCAGCGCTTGCGACCGGCGAGTTCGGTCGCCAGGCGCCCAACGTTTCGCTTCCCGCTTCCGGCAAGGGCGAGGTCGTGGCGCTTGCCGTCGGCGGGGGTGCAAGCTCTGCCGGCGCGATGCGGATCGATGCCGTCATCCCCTTTGCCGCGGAAACAAGGCTCTCGGGCGTCGACTTCGGTGGCCGCCGGCTGCGCAAGGGTGCGGTCGATTCCATCCTGAAGTTCACCGGCATCCGCGACGAGAATGTGCCGAACGAGTTCCGGCGCGCCGTCGACCAGGTGGCCCGCACCGGCGGCACCCCGCTTGCTGTTGCCGATGGTCCGCGCCTGCTCGGCGTCATCCACCTGAAGGACGTGGTGAAGCCCGGCATCAAGGAACGCTTCGCCGCCCTTCGTGCCATGGGCATCCGCACCGTCATGGTCACCGGCGACAACCCGGTGACGGCCGCTGCCATCGCCTCTGAAGCCGGTGTCGACGACTTCCTCGCCGAGGCAACCCCGGAGGACAAGCTCGCCTATATCCGTCGGGAACAGCAGGGCGGCCGTCTGATTGCAATGTGCGGCGACGGCACCAACGACGCGCCGGCGCTTGCGCAGGCCGACGTCGGCGTTGCCATGCAGACGGGCACCCAGGCCGCCCGCGAGGCCGCCAACATGGTGGACCTCGATTCGAGCCCGACGAAGCTCATCGAGATCGTCGAGATCGGCAAGCAGTTGCTGATGACCCGCGGTTCGCTCACGACGTTCTCGATCGCCAACGACGTGGCCAAGTACTTCGCCATCATCCCGGCGCTGTTCATCACCACCTATCCGGCGCTCGCAGCCCTTAACATCATGGGCCTTGCCTCGCCGCAATCGGCGATCCTGTCGGCGGTGATCTTCAACGCTCTGATCATCGTCGCGCTGATCCCGTTGGCGCTGAAGGGCGTCAAGTACCGGCCGGTCGGTGCCGCCGCGCTCCTGCGCCGCAACCTCCTCGTTTACGGTCTCGGCGGCATTCTCCTGCCTTTTGCAGGCATCAAGCTCGTCGATATCGCCGTCAACGCACTCAATCTGGTGTAATCATGCTGAACCAACTTCGCCCCGCCATCGTGATGACCGTTCTTCTGACTGCCATCACCGGGCTTGCCTATCCATTTGCCATCACCGGCATGTCGCAGGTGCTGATGCCGGCCCAGGCCAACGGCAGCCTGATCGAGAAGGACGGAACCCTGATCGGCTCCGAGCTGATCGGCCAGAACTTCACGGCCGACAAGTACTTTTGGCCGCGTCCGTCCGCGACCGGTCCGGAGGTCTATAATGCCGGCGCCTCGAGCGGCTCCAACCTCGGTACCACTTCGGTCAAGCTGAAGGACCGTGTCGCCGCCGATGTCGAGCGCCTGAAGGGTGCCGGTGTCATGGGTGAAATTCCGGCCGACGCGGCGACTACCTCCGGTTCCGGCCTCGACCCGCACATCACGCCCGCCTTCGCCCAGGCCCAGGTCGCCCGTGTCGCCAAGGCACGCGGCCTCAGCGAAGCCGACGTCGCCGCCCTGGTCGACAGGGCGACCGAGGATCGGCTGTTTGGGGTCGTAGGCGAGCCGCGCGTCAATGTGCTAGAACTCAATCTGGCCCTGGACGCGCCCCGAACCTGACACCTCACGCCTGAGACGATGAATGCCCGAAAGTGATCGCGACGCCAAAAGTCGCCCAGACCCAGACGCGCTATTGGCACTTGCCGCGCAGGACCGCCGGGGAAAGCTGACCGTTTTCCTCGGTGCCGCCCCCGGCGTCGGCAAGACCTATGCGATGCTGACCCGGGCGCGCCGCCTGAAACAGGATGGGGTCGACATCGTCATCGGGCTCGTCGAAACCCATGGGCGCAGCGAGACTGCAGCGCTTATCGACGGACTGGAGATCCTGCCGCGCCGCGATGTGAACCATCGCGGCCGCATGCTTTCCGAATTCGACCTCGATGCAGCGCTTGTCCGCCGCCCCAAGATCATCGTCGTCGACGAACTGGCCCACAGCAATCCGGCCGACAGCCGGCATCCGAAGCGCTACCAGGATATCGAGGAACTGATCGCCGCCGGCATTGATGTCTGGACGGCGCTCAACATCCAGCATCTGGAAAGCCTCTCTGACGTGGTCGCGCAGATTGCCGGCGTTCCGGTGCGCGAACGCGTGCCCGATACGGTGCTGAAGCGTGCCGACGAGGTGTTGCTCGTCGATCTGCCGCCGGCTGAACTGATCGAGCGGCTGAAGGAGGGCAAGGTCTATCTGCCCGAAAGCGCCAAGCGCGCCACCGACCGCTTCTTCCGCCTCGGCAACCTGACGGCGCTGCGCGAACTGGCGCTTCGCCGCACGGCCGACCGCGTCGACGACCAGATGGTCGACTACCTCAAGCAGAACGCGATCGAAGGCGTCTGGGCGAGCGGCGAGCGGCTGCTGGTCTGCATTGGTTCTGATCCGCTGTCTGAAAAGGTTGTCCGCACGGCAAGCCGGCTTGCGGAAGGCTTGAATGCGCCGTGGATCGTCGTCTTCATCGAACGCGCCGACCGCGAGAGCGGCGATGGCGAAGACGTGCGCCGTCTCGACGAGACCTTCCGGCTCGCCGAACAGCTTGGCGCCGAGACGCGCCGCATCATAGGTAACGATTTCGTCGAGGAGATCCTCAAGCTTGCGCGCCGCGAACATGCGACGCAGATCGTCATCGGCACACGCCGCCAGTCTTTCCCGATGCGGCTGTTCCGCCAGTCGCTTCCCGACGCGTTGGCAGAACGTGTATCCGAGGTCGGCATCCACCTCGTGACCGATCGCGAAACAGTGCCCGTCAAGCGATCTAAGGGCAAGAGAACGCTGCCGCCGGGAACCGGGCGCTCCGTCGCTATCGCCGCCGGGTCGGTCGCCGCGGCAACGGCGGTCGGATTGCTGCTGGGCCACTTCATAGTCCTGCCCAATATCTCGTTGCTTTACTTGTTGGCGGTTCTGGCTTCTGCGACCTATGCCGGTCATATATCCGCGATCGCCGCGGCGCTGTTTTCGGTGCTTGCCTACAATTTCTTCTTCATCAAGCCGACCGGCACCTTCACCATCGCAGAGCCGCACGAGGTTTTCGCGCTCGTCATCTTCCTGGTCGCCGCGGCCCTGGCCGGAAGCCTTGCCTCGCGGGTGCGCGAACAGGCAAAGACCGCGCGCCAGCGTGCGGCTGCGACCCAGGCGCTCTACGATTTTTCCCGCAAGCTCTCCGGTACCGCCAAGGCCGACGACGTGCTCTGGGCGGCAGTGACACAGATGCAATCGACCCTGAAGCGCAGTTCGGCGCTGCTTTTGCCGGAGGAGGGCGATTTGCAACTGAAGGCCGCCTGGCCGCCGGACACCGAGCTTGATGTCGCCGATATCATGGCGGCGCGCTGGGCGATGGACAAAAAGGAACCGGCCGGCAACGGTACGGGCACCCTGCCCAACAGCCCGTTTCATTTCCGGCCGCTGACGAGCCCGCATGGCGTCGTCGGCGTCTGTGGCTTCGTGCAGGCGGACAAGCCTCTGGAGATCAACGAGGAGCGGGCGCTTTCGGCGATCCTCGACCAGACGGCGATCGCCGTCGACCGCGCACGCCTGTCGCGCGAAAGCCTGGATCAGGCGGCAAAGCTCGAAGGTGAACGTTTCCGCGCTGCACTGCTGTCGTCGATTTCGCATGACCTTAGAACGCCGCTTGCGACCATCACCGGCGCGGTCACCAGCCTTCGCCAGCTTGGCGATCGCATGCCGCCCGAAAGCCGTGACGATTTGCTGAAGTCGATCGAGGAGGAAGGCGGGCGGCTGACCCGGTTCGTCGCCAACCTCTTGGACATGACGCGCATCGAGGCGGGTACGGTCAACGCCAAGCGCGACTGGGTCGATGTCGCCGACGTGGTCAGGGCGTCGGTCGACCGAGCTCGCAAGTACTTCCCCGAGCGTGAGATCGAAACCAGCATCGCGCCGGACCTGCCGCTGATGCGCGGCGACAGCGTGCTTCTCGGGCAGGTGCTCTTCAACCTGCTCGACAACGCCAATAAATATGGCGGCGATGAGCCGATCAGCATCTATGCTCGTTGCGACGGAAACGAGATCACCCTGTCGGTGACCGACCTCGGCAAGGGCATCCCGCCCAAGGACCTCGAGCAGGTCTTCGAGAAATTCTTCCGCCGCGGCAAGGCCGATGGCCGCACGCCGGGTACGGGGCTGGGGCTATCGATCGCGAAGGGCTTCGTCGAGGCGATGGGCGGACAGATCAAGGCGGAAAGCCCGGCGCTGCGGCGCCGCGGCACGCGTATCTCCATGCGCTTTCCTGCCGCCAAGGCTGAAATATCCGAAAAGGACCGTGCATGAGCGTGGAGCGTATCCTCGTTGTCGACGACGAACCCCAGATCCAGCGTTTCCTCAAACCGGCGCTGAGTGCTGCCGGCTATGACGTATTGGAGGCGATGACTGGCGCCGAGGCACTGAAAGCGGCCGCGACAACTGCGCCGGATCTCGTCATCCTCGACCTAGGCCTGCCGGACATGGACGGCAAGGAGGTCATTGCCAACCTGCGCGGCTGGTCGCAGGTGCCGATCATCATCCTCTCGGCGCGTGACCGGGAAAGCGAAAAGATCGCCGCGCTCGATCTCGGCGCCGACGATTACATCGAAAAACCCTTCGGCATCGGCGAACTTACGGCCCGCATCCGCACGGCACTCAGGCACCGGGTGCACATGGACGGCGGCCAGACGCAGCTTTCGGCCGACGGCGTGGCGATCGACACGATCAAGCGCGTGGTGACGAAGGATGGCGAGCCGGTGCGGCTGACGCCGAAGGAGTATGATCTCCTGGTCATGCTGGCACACCATGCCGGTCGGGTGGTCACCCACAAGACGTTGCTCACCTCGGTCTGGGGCGTCGCCCATGGCGAAGACTTGCACTATCTGCGCGTCTTCATCGGCCAGCTGCGCGGCAAGATCGAGCGTGACCCGGCCGATCCGAAGATCATCCGGACGGAGCCGGGCGTCGGCTACCGTTTCGTCGGCGACGAGGGTTGATGGCGGACGGCAGGCAAAGACGACCGCTGCCGCTCGTCACTGGATCTTGACCGCTGTCGGCGTGTCGGTGGCCAGCGTTTCTCCGACGACGACCTTTTTCTTCTTCGGCTGCGGATTTTCGAGGATCGATACGGGCGCGGCGACGGTGACCGCCGCCACATTGCCGACGTTTCTCGCCGTGCCGGCAACGACGGCAGCGATCCCCGTCCCGACCGAGATATCGGAGTCGGTCAGCGTCTGGCCGGTGGCAAGCCGCGTGCCGATGAGCTGCACGATCTGCGGGCTCTCGGCGAACTTGCCGTGATGCAGGCCGTCCTCGGTCTTGACCTTGGTCAGGTCGATCGCAGTGATGCCGGCCTTTTCCAGTTGGGTACGGTAGGGCTCAGCAGACGGGTCGATCGCGCCGAGGCGGGAGACGTCGCCGGAAATGAAGCTGGAGAGCGCCAGCGCACGATCGTCCTGCGAAACGAAGATCGTAAATTTCGGCCGTTTCTGGCCCATCTCGACGAACTGCTTGGCAAAGACGTCGAGGTCGATATCCGGTGAGGCAAGGATGACGTTTTCGATCTTCGACGGCACGTTGCCGTCGCGAATGCCCATCTGTCGAAGCGACTCCATTGTCAGCCAAGTGCCCATCGAGTGAGCGAGGATGGTTATGCTTTTGACCTTCGGCGCGTCGGAAAGTTTCTTCAGAATGTCTTCGAGAGCGGTGCGCGAATAGTTCGTGCTTTCCTTGTCGTAGTTGTAGTCGAAGACATTGGCGCGCGAAGGCCAGGTGAAGAGAACCGGCGTTGCCTGGACGTCCGAGTCGTGGACGATCTGCGCAAGCCGGTAGACGGAATCCTCGTAGCGGTTGTTGAACCCGTGCACGAAGACGAAGGCATTGCCGCCGACATCGTGCTGCACGAACCAGGACTTGGCCTCATCCAGTGTCTGGAGCTGGCGTACGCGCGTAACGGCGAATTCCTTGGTCGGATCCGGCGGCAGCTTGCGCGGCCATTGCACGGTGCCTGACTTGCGAGCTGTGTCCGGCGGGATCGAGACGGCAACGTCGGTGAGGAAAGTGCCGGCGTCGCGTTCGCCGGAAAACAGTGTCGCTGGATCGCCGGAAGGCTCGCGTGTGGTGGCGACGAGCATGTCCACTGTCGAAGTGCCGGGGGTCGGAGAGGTTACGGCAACCGGTGCCATCACGCCCTTGGCATGTCCGCCGCAACCGGCAAGCACGGCCAGAAGTCCAATCATGCAAACTGTTGTTTTTCCACGTGTCAGTCCGCCGCTCGCGGCAGTACGCAAACCCCACTCAAGCATTGACAGTCCCCGGAACACCTAACCTCAGTCGCATCTCACAGCGCTTCTGCGAAGGGAAGATGACAACACTCGAGGCTAATATGCAAGCGGATACAGATTGAGAGTTCGCGATAAGGTTGTTTGGAGGGAAAGGAATGTCGCATTGGGCGTGTATCTCAGCGCGACATTCGGTCTTGCAGGATAAGAAAGATCTAGTCTGCGGTGGCAGCCAGCGCGCCGAGGATCGCGTGAACAGCCTTGATACGCTCCGGATTGGGGAAGTTCCGGTTTGCCAGCATGACGACGCCTATCCTCTTCTCCGGCACGAAGGCGACGTAGCCGCCGAACCCGTTGGTGGAGCCGGTCTTGTTGTAGAGCGTTGCGTCGTCGGGGCGCTTGGGCGGGTTCAGTGCCGTCACGGGGTGGGCATCGAGAGCCATGGTGCGGGAGTTGCCGTCGAGCAACCGCTCGAGCGACACCGGATAGGAATATTGCTCCCAGCCAAGGCCCTGGATCATCTTGCCGCTGTCGAAGTAGCCGATATGGGTTCCCTCGATGGCGCGGCGCACGGTTTCATCGTACCTCTCCGGAGAGATGTTGGCATCGACGAAGCGGATCATGTCTGCAGTCGAGGATTTGACCCCGTAGGCCTCCGCGTCGAACATGCCGGGACTGACGCGGATCGGCTTGTCGGCCTTGCCATAGCCCCAGGCGTAGTTGCCCATGGCACTCTTGGGAACGACGACGTAGCTGTGCTGAAGGCCGAGTTTTGGAAACAGCTCGGTCTCCAGTGCTTGCGAGAAGCTGCCACCCAAGGCGAGACCCGCTATGTGGCCGAAGAGGCCGATGCTCGGATTGGAGTAGCGGCGCGTCTTTCCGGGTGCTGCGTCCGGTTTCCACTTGCTGTAGTAGGCCAGCATGTCGGCGTCGTTCTTGACCGCGTCGGGAAACTGCAGCGGCAGGCCGCCGGCCGTATAGGATGCGAGGTGAAGCAAGGTCGCCTTGTCGATGGCGGTGCCGCTGAGCGCAGGCATGTATTGGCCGGGATGCTCGTCGAAGGACAGCTTGCCGCGCGCCTGCGCATAGGAAGCGAGCGTTCCGGCAAATGTCTTGCTGATCGAGCCGAGCTCGAACAGCGTGTTCTCGGTGACGGGATCATTCGTCTCCTTGGAGGCGATGCCATAGTCGGCGAAATAGTGCTGGCCGTCAACGGTGACCGCGATTGCCATGCCCGGCACCTTGTGCTCGCGCATGACCGGACGGATTGCCTTGTCGATGGCCGCGACGATCCGGGCCTGCTCGCTGCCCTCGGCAAGGGCGGTGGCCGCGAGAGATGCGTAGATTGCAGTAGCAAGCCCTAATTTGATTGTCGTCGTTCTGTTCATTCCGTGTACTCTTTCTCGATAGCGCGATGCCCGTGGTTTGGCTTCTGAGCGAGATATCGGTAGCGATCGGCTGTGGGTTGCCTGGGGTAATCGCCCGAAATTGCGCGTCGGCTTTTCTTGTGCGGGCAACGCATCAGGCCGGTGAGAGAAACGCCCGGCAAGGGGCAGGGCAGACCTAGACCGTCGGTGGCTCCGTCACAAACGATGATATTTCGAGGGAGCCCCAAAAAAATCTAAGGCGACAGGGTCTTGCACCAGTAAACCGAGTTGTCCGGCGTGCACCGAACGTGACCGCGAGCAAGGCCCGAGTATCACGGGGTACATTGTCATAGTCGCCAGGTAGGCGTAGTATTCGCCAGCGGTTTGGGCGTTCTGATCTCCGGACCGACTGTTTAATCTGCAAACAGCTTCTCGTCGAACAGAAGAATCTCTCCCGTATCGGGGGATCATACTCCGAAGCTTATTTACAGCTGACGCCACTCAATGGCGCCTCCGCCGATCTTTATTCCAATAGACGGCCATACTGGAGGATAATATGAGCAAGCAGACGATAACTATCATTCTTGCTGGTGCCCTTGCCTTGTCAGGGTGCCAATCCGCTTCCGTGTCCAGGAGCGGCGTGACCGGCAACGAATTCGGCTGCATCGCCGGAACCGTCGGCGGCGCGATCGTTGGCGGCTTGATCGGCTCGACGATTGGTTCGGGTACCGGTCAGCTATGGGCCGTTGGCGGCGGCGCGACGCTCGGTGCGGCCGCAGGCAATGCGCTGACGTGCGTTTATTACTGATCGCGGAAGGGTGAGGGATGAGAAAACTCGTTCTCCTGGGCCTACTTGTGGTCGGCCAGATCGCTCCGGTGCTCGCCCAGCAGCAGGCTGCGACGATGAACCAGGGGCAGATGAATGCGCTCGATCGCAACAAGGATGGGGCGATCGACCGGTCCGAGTACCAGGCGTTCATGACGACCGCGTTCGCCAATCTTGACAAGAACAAGGACGGTAGTCTGAGTCCCGAAGAGACGAAGCAGGCGCTGAACGCTCAGCAATTTGCCGCCACCGACGCGAACAGCGATGGCAAGATCACCCAGGCAGAATTCCTCGACCGGGTGATGGCGGACTTCAAGACTGCCGATCGCAGTGGCGACGGAAACTTGAAGTAGCGCGGCTGGTGTAGGGCTGGTGTGCGGTCGATCGACCGTGGGCGCCCAGGTGAACGGGATCCGCAGATACGCGGCCGGCAGGTCTTGCCGGCCGCGCGGTTGCGCTTGTTGCGGCTACCGAAGCAGCTTCAGCAGTTCCTTGGCGCCGGAGGTCGAGGATGACGGATTCTGCCCGGTGACAAGGCGTCCATCGACGACGGTGAAATCCGCCCAATCGGCCCCCTTCTCGAAGTGACCGCCGAGACGTTTCAATTCGTCTTCGACGAGGAAGGGGACGACATCCGTCAACTGCACGGCTGCCTCTTCCGAGTTGGTAAAGCCGGTCACGCGTTTTCCCTTGACGATAGGCTCACCCTGATCTGTCACCTTCTTCAGCACGCCCGGCCCATGGCAGACCGCAGCGACCGGTTTGCCGGCATTGTAGAAGCTTTCGATCAGCGCGATCGAGTTCACATCGTTGACGAGGTCCCACATCGGTCCGTGACCACCGGGATAAAACACTGCGTCGAAATCGTCAGCCTTGACGTCGGCAAGCCGATGGCTATTGGCGAGCATCCGCTGTGCAGCGGGATCGTCCTTGAAGCGGGCCATCGCTTCGGTCTGGTTGCCGAGATCGTCGCTCTTCGGGTCGATCGGCGGCTGTCCGCCCTTGGGCGAGGCCAGCGTAATATCGACGCCCGCATCCCGGAAAACGTAATAGGGTGCTGCGAACTCCTCGAGCCAGAACCCGGTCGGTTTACCGGTGTTGCCAAGCTGGTCGTGCGACGTCAGAACCATCAGTATCTTCATCTTTCGCTCCCTTTGATGCGGCGGCTCCCATTGAGCCGCCGGTCGGAATGGCACCGGCTATTGGCGGTACTTCGCGGTGTACTGGCCGAGGTTCCTTTCGACGTCGCCGGGTTGCTGCAGTCCCTGCTCGACCAACGCCTTGACCCGGGATTGGGCGGCGGGACGCTGGACCGACGTGATGAATGCGTCCCAGCCGGGCTGCATCTCTTCCTCCGGTGGCAGGCTGGCCCGGTCGATCAGCTTCTTGGTCTCGACAATGGCATGCTGGTCGAAAGAGGCGATGCGTTTCGCCAGGCCATCGACAAAGGCGTCCAGTTCCGCGTCCGGTAGCGCTCGGTTCACGTAGCCGTAGCGTTCGGCCAGTTCTCCATTGAAATCATCGGCGCCGATCAGGATCTCGATCGCCCGGCCGCGACCGACGAGGCGCGGCAGGTAGGCCATCGGTCCGCCTCCGGGCACGAAGCCGGCGCCGACTTCGAACTGGGATAGTACCGCTTTCTCGCGGCTGGCGAAACGCATGTCGGCCGCAAGCGCCAGTTCACTGCCGATGCCGCTTGCCCGCCCGCGAATGGAAACGATCGTCACGGCCTTCAGGCGGCTGAGGCGGGTCATGAAATCGGGCACCGGATGCATGCCCGTCGGGCCGGCAGCCATGCCGGTCGAATCCTCGAGCGGCTTCAGAAGATCGTAGTGCGCCATGAAGTAGCCCGGCACCGCGCTGTCGAAGACGACGACCTTGACGTTCGGGTCGGCTTCGACCTGGTCGAGGATCTGCACGAGCCGGCGAACCTCAGCCGGACCGACGATGTTGAGCGGCGGGTTGTTGAAGGTGACAGTCCAATAGGCTGCGCTGTTGCGTATCAGCCGGATCTTTTCCGACTGCGCGGTCTCGGCAGGTTGGCTCTGCACAGTCCTGGTGCCGGACGGGTCCGCGGACTGGGCGGGTGATTGGATGGTCGAAATGATTGCCGCCGATGCCGCCAGAAGAACGGCCAGTTTTCTGATGCCTCTCATCGTCCTGTCTCCACAGTGTGAGTGCCGGATTGGATGGCCGGGCGCTCGGTTTCAATGGAGTCATCTTCACGCATTCCGGCATTCGGGTGAATGCATGCTGTTCGGTAGTCACTGTGCCGAAAATCGGTTGAATTCGATATCCCTTGACCTCAGCTTATCTTGAGGTCGTAACAACGGATCCGAGAAGCAAAGAGCCTAGCGACAGGATCGGATTTCATGCGCATCATCAAACTTGCACTGCCTGCATCTGATGTTTCAAAGAGCGCAGCCTACTTTCGGGGCCTGCTGGAACTGCCGGGTGCCGGCAACTCCATCCAGGTCGGATGGAGCGAAATCGAGCTGATCTCTGCCGTCGAACCGTCGCCGCATGGCGTGCATCTGGCCTTCAATGTGCCCTATGGGCGGTTTGATGCGGCAGTAACATGGTTGAAGGAGCGCGCACCGCTCCAGGCGGAACCGGACGGCGACGAGAGCTTCGCTCTTGAGGGATACTGGCAGTCCAGATCCGTCTACTTCGAAGGTCCCGACGGCTCAGTGCTAGAATTGATCGGTCGCCGCCGGCTGAGCGATCCTGCCGTCACGTGGCCATTCAGCGGTTCCGATTTGTACTGTCTCAGCGAGGTCGGGCTTCCAACCGATGATGTCGAGGGGACCGTAGCTGCGGCCGCGCGGACGTTCGGTCTGACAACGCTCGGGCCGGCCTCCGCCAGTTTCGCTGCCATCGGCGGCGACGAGGGGATGCTGATCGCCGTCGATCCGAACCGTCCCTGGTTTCCGCAACGGCGCCAGTTGCCAAGCGCCCGGGGCTTGGAGATCTGGCTGGACGGCGTAGAGGCGCCAGGGGTTCTTTCGGACCGCAGTCATGGCTGGAAGGTCTGCGCAGGATAGCGCGGTTCGTGCTGTGGCTTACGTAGCCAGGGGATGGACGGCCTTTAAGGTTGCCCAGCCACCCCGCTAGCGAGATGGTGGCGACTTGTCAGAGGTCCGAACCCCAGGAGGTGTAAAGCACTTCGCCGCGGAGCCGCTCAAACAGGGCGTTGGCTGCTAGTTACCAAAGTAGACTGTCACGCCCTGCCGCCGTTCATAGCGGTAATAGTCACGATATCCGTATCGGTAGCTATCACGATATCCGTCGTATCGGGAGTAACGAGGGTAGCACCTGCCATAATAACCGCAGGGACGATGTGCGTACCGCCGTTTCCAGTGGCGATCCGCATGCCAATGACGATGTTTCCGGTGTTTTACCTGCTCGACACCGCCGGCCTGCACTTGTTCGGCTTTCGGCGCGAAAATCGGCGCGGCGGTTAGCGGTAGCGCGAAAGATGCCGCCAGGACTGCGGCTCCGAGGGTGGAAAATAGCTTTTTCATTTGACGCATCCTCTCTGGTTCTCAGCCTGGTTCCTCAAGCCTGAACCTCCGATGAACTGGCGAAATGGACCCCAGAGCGCTGTCGCTTGGGACTGGGGCGAGCGCTCTGGGATCATTGGCGCGAACGGTGGCGGGACAATGCCGTTGACGCACGCCGAGGAATGGCGAGGCCATCCGGATTCTGCAACCCAGTTAGGACCAATGCGAGGTCGCCTCGGACCTAGGTCTGAGCTTGTGACGATCAGCGTTTCAGCTTCTTTTGTTGCCGGCGTCGTCGCGTTCACGATGAAAGGCGGGTTTCACATCCAGTGATCACGCAGTGATCTCGTCACGCGGACAGCGCGAGGGCTATGGACCAGGCAGACACAGCCATCAAAATCCAAACGCGGGCGTTGCGGTAGCGTTGCCCGGCGGGCACCTTCCCAGTCGTAGGACATGAACTTCCCCCTCTCGGCTGCGCACAATTCCTAATTGCAGCATCGCTGGAGACACTTTTTACACGATGTCCGCGCCCGGCAGGCCGAGACGTTTCCGCTCGTGCAGCCTTTCCGGTCAAGTGACGTCCACGTACCGGCCGATCGACCGAAGGTAGGCGACGATCTCCAGTCTCAACGGACCCCGCCTTCCGTACTTTTCTCCAATGCGGTTGATTTCTTCAATGGCGGCATCCTGCTCCTCGACATCGCCGATTACGTACATGTCGTGCCCAACAGCGCTGATTTGGCAGCCGGCCCCGATTACCTCGGATACGAAGGCAGAAATCTCGCTCGTCTTCATCATGCGTCGTTGGGTGTTTGTCATCTCAGATCCTCCATAGGGGAAGGCGAGGACAGGATGCGGTTGTTCGGCAGGTGACAAAAGTGTCCCCCTCAGATTTGACGGTGGGACGGCTTGGTTGCATTCGACCCCAGAGCGCTACGTTGCCTCCGGGTGCGCTCTGGGGTCATAGCGCCAAGTGCGGTTGACGCTCAACTAGGAATGGCAGTGCCGATCGGATTCGGCAACGCAGATAGGACCTTTGCCGGAGCGAGTAAGACCTAGGTCTGGGGTGGTTTCCCCGAGACTGACTAGCGCTTCAGCTTCCCGACGCTGATCGTGTTCCCGTCGCTGTTCCGGCACGTCCTGCGCCGCTGCAAAGCCAAATTCGATTGTGTCTTGTCGAAGCGGCGCACACGACCGTTTGCATTGATCGGTGGGATTTACGCCCCGCCTAGGCGCCCACCGCCGGTCTTGGAAATGAGGTACAGCAAGGAGACCAGAATAAGTAGTGCCATACCAATGGCCCAGATTCCTGTTCCGACAATAGAGTTCGTCGTCCAGCTGACAAGGCCGCCAGCAATCATAAGGAACCATCCCAATAGAATTTGGATACGGGCGAATGCGAGAGACATTGCCTACTCCTATTCGAAGCATCCCAGGGCGACCACGCTACCGACGCCTCCGGCAATTGCGCCAATCAGTCCGACCAACTCGGTTCCGAGTTCTGGCATCCCCATACCTGCGCCGAAACCTGTGAGGTAGCCTACGATTGCGCCGGACAGCAGACCGAGGCAACACACCCACGTTGGCTTGAACGGCAACTCTCCCTCCCGCGGACGCCCTTCTTCCAATCAGTGTACCGCAACCGTTTCTTGATTTCACCTACTCTGAATTGAGTACGCCTCCTATCCGGTTGGTCTCTGTCCCGTGATTTTATCCGCGGAGGCATTGTCGCTAGCCTTGGCTCGGGCCCGAGCCTTCGTTTCGGCTGTTCCTTGACGGCTCGCAGCGCCCTAACAGCTTCGCGTCCGGTAACGGTAATCTTGAAGCGCTCGGTTCCTGTTAGAACGGGAGGCAATGGCTCGATGTACCCCAGCTGAAGCAGGCTCGATATCGTCTTCTCGCCAACATAGAGCTGCGCCCTGTTTTCCCATGGCTGGCGGTCAAGGATGGCGAGCGCCTTGCGTTGATAGGCACCAAGTTCGGACATCCACGCCCCTGTTGCATCTTTCGGGATCGAGAATGAATGCCTTTCCGATTCGTGCCAACTGACCTTTCACGGGTCGTGAAAGTGCTCAATCAGCCTTCCTACCGCGATCGGAAAGGGGGTGTAGAGGGGGATTGAACCCATCTCTCTGGGCTACTGCGTCGATTTCGCTTCGCTTTTCAGAAGGAAATGGTGCCGCTTACGTGACTCGAACACGTGACCCCATCATTACGAATGATGTGCTCTACCGACTGAGCTAAAGCGGCCCGGAGGCGGTTCCGCGGAAGTCCGCGGAACGAATGTGAGGCGCTGATAAACGCAAAGCGCCAAGATTTCAAGCCATCAGTTTCGAGAAGTTGAAAATTCCTTGTTGGTGGCGATGGCAGCAGTGGAATGCAGGCCAAGGCGGGTGCGTGCCGCGTCGTATTCGCGCTCGAGCCGGTCGACGAGGCGGGCGACGGATGTTACTTCCTTGACGGCGCCGATGCCCTGGCCGCAGCCCCAGATGTCCTTCCAGGCTTTGGCACCTTCGGTCGCCTTGGCGAAATCCATTTTCGAGGGGTCGGCTTCTGGCAGGCTCTCCGGGTCCATGCCGGCGGCGGTGATCGAGGGCTTCAGATAGTTGCCGTGAATGCCGGTGAAATAGTTGGAGTAGACGATGTCGGCGGCGTTGCTGTCGACGATCATCTGCTTGTAGGCGTCGCTGGCGCGGGCCTCTTCGGTGGCGATGAAGGGCGAGCCGATATAGGCCATGTCGGCGCCCATCGCCTGAGCCGCCAAAATGGCGCCGCCGGTGGCAATCGCGCCGGAGAGAAGCAAGGGTCCGTCGAACCAGGAACGGATCTCCTGGACAAGGGCAAAGGGAGAAAGCGTACCGGCATGGCCGCCGGCGCCGGCGGCAACGGCGATCAGACCGTCCGCGCCCTTGCGGATCGCCGAATTGGCGTGGCGGTTGTTGATGACATCATGCAGCACGATGCCGCCATAGGAATGGATGGCCGCATTGACCTCCGGCACGGCGCCAAGCGAGGAGATGACGATCGGAACCTTGTACTTGATGCACAGCATCAGGTCCTGTTCGAGCCGCGCATTCGACTTGTGCACGATCTGGTTGACGGCAAAGGGCGCGGCCCGTCGGCCAGGGTTCTTGGCGTCGTGGTCGGCCAGCGTTTCAGTGATTTCAGCAAGCCATTCATCGAGCTGCGAGTGTGGCCGGGCGTTCAACGCCGGAAAGGAGCCGATGACGCCGGCCTTGCACTGGGCGATGGTCAGTTGCGGATGCGAGATGATGAAGAGCGGCGCGCCGACAACGGGCAGTCTCGTCGTTCCGGAAAGAATAGGCGGAAGCGGCATCGGTTTCTCCATCCCTCGATAAGTCGCATCGAAATTTTGACGTTTGCGTAAACGTCAAAATAGATAGCAGCAAGTTTGCCACTTGCAAAGGGGCGCGATTGGCGGCTCCATCGACCTATGAACGGATCCGCGCCGCGAGCAGCTGCGGTGTTTTCCCCGGCCTTGGCCGCCCGAACCGGTCGCCGGACTTGCGGATTCTGGCATGAGCGGTTACGCAATTGTTAACAAAACCAACGGCGTGCCTCCAGTGTTAACCGTTAGGCCCTTGCGGACAGGTCGCCAAGTGCCGTTCGGCTGCAGCCCGCCGGCAGGCCAAAAGCCCTGCCTACACAGAAGGACTTGATGTGAGCGGACTTGAGACTGCGATCAGAAATGCGCTGGAGCGCTCGGACCGCGCCAATGCAGAGACACGCGCGCGCATCTATCAATCGGCTCGCCAGGCGCTCGAGACCGGACTGCAGAAGCAGGGGATAGAAGACGCCAACGTCATCGCGCAGCAGCGCCACCGCCTGGAAGCGGTCATTCATGCAATCGAAACGGAAGAACGGGCAGCCCTGAAAGCGCGGCAATCGGCGCCACCGGTTGTCAGCCTCGACGATACCGCACGTTCGCGCGGGCCGGAGCAGGCGCGTGCCGAACCGCCGCGGCCGCAGCCTCAAGCTCAGACCCAGCCACAGCCTGCGACGCCTGATCGCCGGGAACCGGGCTTTGCAGCCGATGCGCCACGCTCTGCGGCTGGCGACGGCGGTCTGGGCGGTCTTCGCGCCGATCGTGATGGCCCGGTCGTCTCGACGCGCGCCGCCGAAGCGGTCGAGAAAAAGTCGCAGATCGCCGCCGGTGTGCCTGAGGTGCGCGGCGATACCGACCGCAAGCGCCGGCGCAAACGCAGCCGCTTCCTGTCCTTCACCATGGTCGTGGTCACGCTGGCCGCCGCTGCTGGTGCTGCCTACTGGTGGGTTGAGACCAACGATCTCCTGAAGTCGGCGGCCGAGCGCGACACCAACGTCGCCAACCCGCCGGCGTCCGTGGCATCGGAAGATTTCGACGGTGCCGCAGGCTTGCAGACGCTCGGCGCCCAACAGGGCTTTACCGGTGATTGGGTGGAGGTCTTCACGCCTGCCAAGGCTGACGCTGTGACGCCCGGATCGCGCGCCAAGGCCGATCCCCTGGATGACGACGGTGGCCGGCGCATCCAATTGACGTCGGCGGTTGCCGAGACCGAGGGTGACATCACCATCCAGATTCCGGCCGCGATCCTGGCCGAGCTTTCCGGAAAGACGTCGACCCTGGCGCTGACGGTGCAGGCTGAGCCGGGCAAGACCACTGAGTTTGCCGTCGAGTGCAATTTCTCCTCGCTCGGCGAATGCGGCCGCCACCGGTTCACGGTGCACGACGAACGGCTGGACATGCTGTTCAAGGTCACCTTCGACCGCAGCCTGGCGCCAAGCTCCGCCGGCCAGATCGTGATCAACAGCGACATCAGCGGCGAGGGCAAGAGCCTCAATCTCTACGCCATCCGCGTGCTGCCGGGTCAATAAGGCGGCCAGGCAGGGACCTATGGAAAGGAGCGTGAAGCGGCCAACCGGCCGCCTTTTGCCTCGGCGGCCAGCCCGGCCGCGAAGGGCCGGCGCTTATTTCAGGAAACCGGGCCCGGACCCGACGATCTTGTCGTCGACCTCGCCGATCGCGCCCTTGTCCTTGCCGTCATAGTCGAGCGCCGTCAGGATATGGCGGATGAGGTTGAGCCGTGCCCGGCGCTTGTCGTTACCGCGAACCACGGTCCAGGGCGCGTGATCGGTATGGGTCGCCTTCAGCATCTCGTTGCGTTTGGCCGTGTAGTCGTCCCATTTGTTGAGGGCGGCAATATCCATCGGCGAAAGCTTCCAGATCTTCAGCGGATCGTGGCGACGGTCGTGGAAGCGCTTGAGCTGCATTTCGCGGCCGACATTGATCCAGAATTTGAAGAACTGGATATCCTCATGCACGATCATCTTTTCAAAGCGCGGCGCCTGCTTCAGGAATTGCTTGTACTGCTCGGGCGTGCAGAAGCCCATGACTGGCTCCACGCCGGCGCGGTTGTACCACGAGCGGTCGAACAGCACGAACTCTCCCGCCGTCGGCATGGTCGCAACATAACGCTGGAAGTACCATTGCCCGCGTTCGGTCTCCGTCGGCTTCGTTAGCGCGACGATCCGCGCCCAGCGGGGGTTCAGGTTGCTCAAGGTCGCCTGGATCGCGCCGCCCTTGCCGGCGGCATCGCGGCCCTCGAAGAGCGCCATCATGCGTTTGCCGGTCTTCTGCTGCCAGAGCTGGACCTTGACGAGCTCGACCTGGAGCGCCTCCAGCGTCTCGAGATACTCCTCCTCGTCGAGCTTCTTCTTGTAGGGATAGTCGTCGGAGGCGAAGGCTTCGTCGTCAATCCACTCCGGCAGCTCGGGGTTGTCGATGTCGAAGATCCGAGTCTTGCCGTCGATCGAAAGTTCCACCGCGCGGCTTTCAGCCTTTTCCGTGGTCTGCGCTAACGCCATATGCTCGCCCCTCCGGCTTGGCGCACGGGGCCGAAAACCAGCTTCGATCATCGGCAGGATCATGCGCGTTTTCAAACTTGTGGAACCTGCGCGCACTGTTTTGAAAGGCACGGTGCTCGAGGCTCGATTTCCTTGGAGGAGGCCATAATTGCATTGCGGATTCAAGCCGGTCGTGAAAATCATGTCATGAAGGATCGCTATTTCTCGACCATTTAGGTTCGGGAGGAAGTTGAAAGTGATTCATGAGGATGTCGAGGTGGACGGTTCGAAGGCGTTCTGGCGGGACCTGGTGCCGCGGCTGAAAGCAGAACGCTGGCTGCTGGGCCTTACCCTGCTGTTGGCGATCCTTGCCACCTTCGCCGGTATCCACTTCCTGATCGTCCTGCCCTTCTGGATCGTTCTGGTTGCAGCCCTTCTCAATCGCACCGCCCCGGCGTCGGTCATATTGAGCCCGGCCAAGACCGTGGTCGTGGCGGGGCCGGCAAGCGACCCGCTCGTGCCGGCCCTGAACGCGCTCGACATGCCGGTCATTGTGGTGGGCGCCGACGAGACGGTGGTCTTTCAGAACGTCGCCGCGGAGAAAGCCTTCGGCACCATTCCGCCGAACACCTACCTGGCTGCACGCATCCGTTCACCCGGGATTCTCGACATGGTTCGGGAGACCATGGCGACCGGCAAGGCGAACCAGATCGAGCATACGGAGCGTTTGCCGTCCGACGCCGTCTATGTCGTGCGCGTGGCGCCGGCGGAGATCGGCGGCGAGGGACCGGCGCGCCGCATCTTCCTGATCACCTATCGCGATATCTCCCAAGCCCGCCGTATCGACCGCATGCGCTCGGACTTCGTCGCCAATGCCAGCCACGAGTTGCGCACGCCGCTGGCGTCGCTGCGCGGCTTCATCGAGACGCTGCAGGGGCCGGCGCGCAACGACCTGAAGGCGCAGGAGAGATTCTTCGGCATCATGCACGAGCAGGCGACGCGCATGAGCCGTCTGGTCGACGATCTCCTGTCCTTGTCGCGGCTGGAATTGCGCTCGCATATTGCGCCCGATGACCCGATCGATCTGGTGCCGCTGCTCGGGCATGTGCGCGACAGCCTGCTGCCGCTGGCCAAGGATCTCGACGTTGCGGTCTCGCTGGTGGTGCCGGACAAGCCGGTCATCGTCCAGGGTGATCGTGACGAACTGATCGAGGTGTTCGAGAACCTGATCGAGAATGCGTGCAAATACGGGCAGGAAGGCAAGAAGGTCGACGTGACCTTGCGTGGCGTCGAAGGCTCGCAGGCCGAAGTGATCGTCAAGGATTATGGACCGGGCATTCCGGCAGAGCACGTGCCGCGCATTACCGAGCGGTTTTACCGGGTCAATGTCGAGGCCAGCCGCTCGAAAAAGGGGACCGGCCTGGGCCTTGCCATCGTCAAGCACATCCTCACCCGACACCGTGCCCGGCTGCTCATTCATTCCGAGGTCGGAAAAGGTACGACTTTTACGGTCCGCTTCTGACATATTGGCGCGGGAAAAACCGGGACAGTTCATTTTTCGTTAGGTTTTTCAATGACATGAACTGTCATAAATGTTTCGTCAAACTGACATAAAAGGTGTGGCCATCGGCGGCTAACTAGGGGCAGCCGAAAGACGGCGAAGAGCGCTGCAACGCTTGGCGCACACCAACACAAGCCCATTCCGGGAGAACTTCTATGAAAGCTCTTAAACTCACTGTCGCGGCGCTGGTAGCATCCGCCGCATTTGCTGGCGTAGCCGCCGCGCGCGACCAGGTTCAGGTCGCCGGCTCCTCGACCGTTCTTCCCTACGCCAAGATCGTCGCCGAGACGTTCGGCGAGACCTTCCCGGACTTCAAGACCCCGGTCGTTGAATCGGGCGGCTCCTCGGCCGGCCTGAAGGAATTCTGCAAGGGCGTCGGCCCGGACACCATCGACATCGCCAACTCCTCGCGCAAGATCAAGGACAGCGAAGTTGAGGCCTGCAAGGCCGCTGGCGTCACCGAAATCCAGGAAATCAAGATCGGTTACGACGGCATTGTATTCGCAACCGACAGCGGCAACGCCGACCTCGCTCTGAAGCCGGCTGACCTCTACAAGGCGCTCGCTGCTGAAGTCGTCGTCGACGGCAAGATCGTTGCCAACCCCTACAAGAAGTGGTCGGAAGTCAACTCCGCTCTTCCGGACGTGGAAATCGCCGCCTTCATCCCGGGCGAAAAGCACGGCACCCGCGAAGTCTTCGAAGAGAAGATCCTGACCGCAGGCTGCAAGGAAGCTGGCGCCGTTGACGTGATCAAGGCTGCCGTTGCCGATGAAAAGCAGCAGCACAGCAAGTGCGTTGCCGTTCGTAAGGATGGCATGGCTGTCGACATCGACGGTGACTACACCGAAACGCTCGCCCGCATCGCTGCCAACAAGAACGGCATCGGCGTGTTCGGCCTTTCCTTCTACGAAAACAACGCTGACAAGCTGAAGGTCGCGACCGTCAACGGCATCGTTCCGTCGACCGAAACGATCGCTTCCGGCGAGTATCCGGTTTCCCGCCCGCTGTTCTTCTACGTCAAGAAGGCACATCTCGGCGTTATCCCGGGCCTCAAGGAATATGTTGAGTTCTTCATCAACGACCAGATGGTCGGCCCGGACAGCCCGCTCGCCGAGTACGGCCTGGTTGCTGCTCCGGACGCTGAGCGCGAAGAAGTCCGCAAGGCTTTCGAAGCCGGCAACATGCTCTGATAATGACAAGCCCCGGCGCGACACTGCTCGCGCTGGGGCATGCCTTCATTCGATTGGCCGGTGGCCCATGACGGGCGATGCCGGGGAGACGTGCCAATGAGTACTTCGCTCCTTCTTTTGTTAATTGTTGCTATCGGTTTCATTGCCTATTTTTCCGGCCGTTCGCGCTCGCTTGGGCTGGCTGGCGGCAAGCTCTCCAACCTCCATTCCCTGCCGGGCTATCATGGCAGCTACGTCGCTATCTGGGCGATGTTGCCGGCGGCGCTGGTTCTCGGCACCTGGCTGATTGCCGCTCCTATCTACATCGATGGGAACACGCGCGCGGCTCTGCCGGATAGCGTTCAGAGCCAGGGCGCTGCTGCCGTCGAACTGGCGCTTGGTCAGGTCAAGTCCGTTGCAGGCGGCCTGCTGCGCTTGAGCGGCGAGGAAGTCGCAGCGCTCGAAAGCGGTGCTGCCAATCTTCGCTCGACGCTCGCGGCCAAGGGCGTCGCCCTCGCCGGCGAAGGCGAGCCGTACATGGTTGCCGCCGCAAAGCACTACAACGCGATGACGAGCACCAACCGCTGGCTCATGAGCGCGGCCGTTCTTTTGATCGCGATCGCCGGCTGCATTTATGCCATTCGCAATGTCGCGACGCGCTTTCGTGCGCGCAACCAGGTCGAGCGGGTCATCCTCGGCTCGCTGATCGTCGCGTCCTCCATCGCCATTCTGACGACCGTCGGCATCGTTGCCTCGATGCTGTCGGAAGCCGGCCGCTTCTTCACGATGGTCTCGCCGTTCGAGTTCTTCTTCGGCACGGTCTGGGATCCGCGCTTTGCTGCCGCCGGTAGCGGTGGCGCCTCGGGTCAGTTTGGCCTGATCCCGCTTCTCGCCGGCACGCTCTACATCGCCTTCGTTGCCATGCTCTTTGCCGTGCCGATCGGCCTGTTCGCCGCCATCTACATGGCGGAGTATGCGAGCCCGAGACTGCGTTCGACTGCAAAGCCACTGCTCGAAGTTCTCGCCGGCATCCCGACCATCGTCTACGGTTTCTTTGCACTGGTCACGGTCGGTCCGTTCCTGCGCGATATCTCCGCTCAGTTGAACGGTCTCGTCACCGGCAACTACCAGAATTTCATCCAGGCGCAGAGCGTCGTCACTGCCGGCATCGTGATGGGCATCATGCTGATCCCGTTCGTGTCGTCGCTGTCGGACGACATCATCACCCAGGTGCCGCGGGCGCTGCGTGACGGTTCGCTCGGCCTCGGTGCCACCCGCTCGGAGACGGTCAAGAAGGTCATCCTTCCGGCCGCACTGCCCGGCATCGTCGGCGCTCTTCTTCTGACCGCCTCGCGCGCCGTCGGCGAAACCATGATCGTGGTGCTGGCCGCCGGTGTTGCCGCCCGCATGCAGATCAATCCTTTCGAACCGATGACAACGGTGACCGTGAAGATCGTCAACCAGTTGACGGGCGACCTTGAGTTTACCTCGCCGCAGACGCTGGTCGCCTTCGCCCTGGGCATCACGCTCTTTGTCATCACGCTCGGCCTCAACATTTACGCGCTCTACATCGTGCGCAAATACCGGGAACAGTACGAATGACCGACATCGCTTCACCGACCGTCCGGATCTCCGCCCGTCCCGAATCCACCAAGCGTGATATCGGCATCAAGCGCCGCTACGCCGCCGAGCGCCGGTTCCGCGCCTACGGGATCGCGGCAATCAGCACCGGTCTCTTCTTCCTGGCGCTCTTGCTGTGGACCGTCATTTCCAACGGCTACACCGCCTTCCAGCAGACGACGATCACCCTGCCGATCGAGTTCACCGAAAAGGTCATCGACCCGAACGGCGAACGCACGACCGACGCCAAGGTGCTGATGACCGCGAATTACCCGGTGCTGGTGCGTGAAGCGCTCGTCAAGCAGCTGGGCATCGATCCGAGCAAGCGGCCGCTGGTCAAGCAGGCAACCGACATGATGTCTGCGAGCTCCCGCACGCTGTTGCGCGACATGGTCGTCAAGGATCCGTCGATCATCGGCACGACCGTTCCGGTCACGTTGCTCGCCGAAGCCAACATCGACTCCGCCTACAAGGGGCAGATCGACCTCAAGGTCGAAGAGAGCAAGCGCAAGGTCAAGGACCAGCAGGTCACCTGGATGAACCAGCTTGCCGAAGCCGGCGTACTGAAGAAGAGCTTCAATACCGGTATCTTCACCTTCGGCGCTTCCAGCCGTCCTGAGGCAGCTGGTGTCGGTGTCGCCGCTCTCGGCTCGCTGTTCATGATGCTGATCGTGCTGGTGCTGTCGCTGCCGATCGGTGTCGCTGCTTCGATCTATCTCGAAGAGTTCGCGCCGAAGAACCGGCTGACCGACCTGATCGAGGTCAACATCAACAACCTCGCGGCCGTTCCGTCGATCGTCTACGGTCTCTTGGGTCTGGCAGTCTTCATCAACTTTGCCGGCATGCCACGTTCGGCGGCCGTCGTCGGTGGTTTTGTGCTGACGCTGATGACGTTGCCGACGATCATCATCGCCACCCGCGCGGCATTGAAGGCGGTTCCGCCGTCGATCCGTTCGGCAGCCCTCGGCCTCGGCGCGTCGAAGATGCAGACCATCTTCCATCACGTGCTGCCGCTGGCGATGCCAGGGATTCTGACCGGCACGATCATCGGCCTTGCCCACGCTCTGGGCGAGACCGCGCCGCTGCTTCTGATCGGCA
The DNA here is from genome assembly GCF_037026475.1 of Ensifer sp. MJa1. NCBI lineage: Bacteria > Pseudomonadati > Pseudomonadota > Alphaproteobacteria > Hyphomicrobiales > Rhizobiaceae > Ensifer > Ensifer sp. MJa1. The sequence goes on from NZ_JAKUMO010000018.1 coordinate 153,758, forward strand.
TGGTCGCCTTCGTCGTCGACTTTCCGGGCTCGCCGATGGAGCCGTCGACCGCGCTGCCGGTACAGATCTACATGTGGGCCAATGAAGCCGAACGTGCCTTCGTCGAACGCACATCCGGGGCGATCATCATTCTCCTGATCTTCCTCGTCTTCATGAACCTTGGGGCAATTCTCTTGCGTCGTCGCTTTGAGCGTCGCTGGTAGTGGGGTAAGGACTATGAACATGCTGTCGGAAGCTTCAGTCGAAAAGGCTCTTGACCTGAAAATGAACACGGTGCCCTACAAGATGATCGGCAAGGATGTGTCGGTCTACTACGGCGAGAAGCGCGCGCTTTTCGACGTGAACCTCAACATCCGCGAAAACACGGTCACGGCGCTGATCGGTCCGTCCGGCTGTGGCAAGTCGACCTTCCTGCGCACGCTGAACCGGATGAACGACACCATCGAGAACTGCCGCGTCACCGGCAAGATCACGCTCGATGAGGACGACATCTACGATCCGACGATCGACGTCGTGGAGCTTCGCGCTCGCGTCGGAATGGTGTTCCAGAAGCCGAACCCGTTCCCGAAGTCGATCTACGACAACGTCTCCTACGGTCCGCGCATTCACGGGCTCGCGCGCACCAAGGCTGAGTTCGACGAGATCGTCGAGACCAGCCTGCAGAAGGCCGGTCTGTGGAACGAAGTGAAGGACCGGCTGCATGAGCCGGGCACGGGTCTTTCGGGCGGCCAGCAGCAGCGCCTGTGCATCGCGCGCGCCGTTGCCGTCAGCCCCGAAGTCATCCTCATGGACGAACCCTGCTCGGCGCTCGATCCGATCGCGACCGCCAAGGTCGAGGAGCTCATCCACGAGCTGCGCACGAACTTCACGATCGTGATCGTGACCCATTCGATGCAGCAGGCAGCCCGCGTGTCGCAGCGCACCGCCATGTTCCACCTCGGCAACCTCGTCGAGGAGAACGACACCGACAAGATGTTCACCAATCCGGATGACCAGCGCACCCAGGATTACATCATGGGCCGCTTCGGTTGAGGCCGGATTCGGCAGCAACAACACCCTGAACGCGCCCGTAAGGATCGACGATCATGTCTATGCATATTATGTCCGCCTACGACGAAGAACTGAAATACCTGACGCGCCGCATCTCGGAAATGGGCGGTCTCGCCGAGCAGATGGTCGCCGAATCCGTTCGTGCGCTCGTCAATTCCGACCTGGCGCTGGCGCAGAAGGTCATCTCGGACGATACCATTCTCGACGATGCCGAGCGCCAGATCGGCGAGAAGGCGATCGTCACGATCGCCAAGCGCCAGCCGGTCGCAGCCGACCTTCGCGAGATCATGGGCTCGATCCGCATCGCCTCCGATCTGGAGCGCGTCGGCGACCTTGGCAAGAACACCGCCAAGCGCGTGATCGCGGTTGCCGGTTCCGGCATCCCGCGCAAGCTTGCACGCGGCCTCGAGCACCTTGCCGAATTGGCGCTGGTTCAGCTCAAGGAAGTGCTCGACGTCTACGCGTCGCGTTCGCCGGAAAAGGCCAACAGCATCCGTGAGCGTGACGAGGAGATCGACGCGATCTACACCTCGCTGTTCCGCGAGCTTTTGACCTACATGATGGAAGATCCGCGCAACATCACGCCCTGCACGCATCTTCTGTTCTGCGCCAAGAACATCGAGCGCATCGGCGACCATGCGACCAACATCGCCGAGACGATCTACTACATGGCGACAGGCGCACAGCCGGAAGGCGAACGTCCGAAGGATGACAACACGTCGACGCTAGGCTCGGTCACCGACTGAGCGTCAAGCGCGCCGTTCGCATGCATGCCTATTGAGTATCATCTGGTCGCGGCTTCGGTCGCGGCCCCGATTTCCTGCATCTGAAGCATGCGGTTTCCCGCTGCCTTTGAAAACGGCGGCCGTGGTTCCAGATTTAGAGTGTCAGGGCGCTTTGGCGATCGAAAGGATCGCGCGGCGCTCGCGGTAAGGAGACGTTACCTTATGCTGCCAAAAATCGCCGTAGTCGAAGACGAAGAGGCGCTGAGCGTCCTGCTGCGTTACAATCTCGAAGCCGAGGGCTTCGACGTCGATACGATCCTCAGGGGCGACGAGGCCGAAATCCGCCTGCAGGAACGGTTGCCCGACCTGCTCATCCTCGACTGGATGCTGCCCGGCGTCTCCGGCATTGAGCTTTGCCGACGCCTGCGCCAGCGTCCGGAAACCGAACGCCTGCCGATCATCATGCTGACGGCGCGCGGCGAGGAAAGCGAGCGCGTTCGTGGTCTTGCGACCGGCGCCGACGACTACGTGGTCAAGCCATTCTCGACGCCGGAACTGATGGCCCGCGTCAAGGCGATGCTTCGTCGGGCGAAGCCGGAAGTGCTTTCCACGCTGTTGCGTTGCGGCGACATTGAGCTCGACCGCGAGACCCACCGTGTGCACCGCCGCAGCCGCGAGGTTCGCCTGGGCCCGACCGAGTTCCGCCTGCTCGAGTTCCTGATGTCCTCTCCGGGCCGCGTCTTCTCGCGCTCGCAGCTTCTCGATGGCGTCTGGGGTCATGACATCTATGTCGACGAACGTACCGTCGACGTGCATGTCGGCCGCCTGCGCAAGGCCTTGAATTTCTCGAGCATGCCCGATGTTATCCGCACCGTTCGCGGTGCCGGCTATTCGCTTGAAAGCTGACGAGACCGAGCGGCCAGCGAGGCCGGGTAGAGAGCATAAAAAAGGGGCCGATCGGCCCCTTCAGACCGCTGACAAACCCGTCGATATTTTCGGCGGGTTTTTGTTTTTGTGGCAGGCATTTTTGTTCGGGCTGT